>PMVZ01000060.1:187-4898 GCA_003166375.1 Acidimicrobiaceae bacterium
TTGACGCTGATGTGTGTGGGATCGAAGGTGACCGCGGCGTGCTCACTCGCGAAGTTGACCGTAGCGGCAACACCGTCAAGGCGATTGAGCTTCTTCTCGATCCTCGTCGCGCACGAGGCACACGTCATGCCCCCGATGAAGAGTTCCACGTGCTCGCTCGCCTCGGTTGCGACCACGATCATGCCGCCTCGTAGCCGGCCTCTTCGATCGCGGCACGCAGCGCTCTATCATCGAGGTTTTCGCCCGACACCGTGACGAGCTTCGTGTCGAGGTCCACCTCGACTGTCTCCACGCCTGCCACTGAGCGCAACTCACCGTTCACAGCGTTCTTGCAGTGGTCGCAGGTCATCCCGGGCACTGAGTAGGTGATCGTTTCGGGCATCGTGTGCTCCTCTCATCCATCCACTTCACTATACCCGTACCGGGTAAGGCACCGCACGGCGGAGCAATGTCGCGGTCGCCGAAGACGGAGGACGCGGCGCCGCGCCAGCGCACCTGACAGCTCGCAGTTGCAGACGTCCCCGCACATGATCAGCAGGAAGATCTGGTGGTCCGCCTGCAGCTTGAGTAACTGTGCAGCGCCTGATCCGACATCAGGGTGACGATGCCGAGCTACCAGCCTCCCACCAGGGGGCAGAAGTCCTTTCCGCTCGAGGGGAATGACGACACCTCGATGATGGTTGTCCTCCACAGATACCCATAGGGGTATCTGTTCGACTGGTTCGGGCTGGACAGGGAGGTTTCAACATGGCGCTCGTTCGGTTCATGGCGACATCTGCAGGAAGAGCGACGCGAGTTGGTGCGGGTCTGATGCTCGTTGTAGTTGGCGCGTTGCTCGGTGGAGCCTGGTGGATTGTCGCCGCCGTCGGGCTCGTGCCGATTGCCGCGGGTCTTCTCAACTTCTGTTTGCTGGCACCGCTGTTCCACGCCCGTCTGCACACCACGTCATCTCACCCCTGACGGTGGACGTGCTAGCCGAGGTCGCTCGACTCATCGTTCCGGTTCTTGCCGAGTCAGGGCGATGAGGCGGGGCGGTCTTGCACCGCGGTCGTCCTGAGCATCGACTAGGCGAGCCCGGAGCATCACGACCAGTCTCGTTGCGCTGGTAGGAGATGCGAAGCTCGTAGAGGGTGAATGAGCGGCTTTGTAATCAACCTGCGTTCTTCCCCGGCGTTTCTCCGGAAGCNNCCAACACTCGATCCTGCGTCTTCGAGGAGTTTGTCGGTCAGCTCGATGCGCTTGGGTGCGTGACGACCTTCCGATGTGCTGGCGGAAGCTCTCGGAGGCGTCGCAGATGTACGTTACCTATGTGTTTGACCTACACTGAGAAACAGTGAAGGTCGACCGTCAACCGCGTTGTCGTTGCCGGCTCGGTCCGGGCGGATTCCAGGTCCGGGCCCGGGTGGAACGCTTCGTCGAGCCAGCGGTGTTGCTGCTGCTCGCCGAGGGGCCGCGCCATGGCTACGATCTCGCCGACGCGCTCGAGGGCCTCCTCGAAGAGGGAAGGGTCGATTTCGGCAACCTCTACCGACTGCTGCGCTCGCTCGAAGCCGAAGGGATCGTGGCATCGTCATGGAGCGACGAGGTTCCCGGGCCGCTGAAGCGCACTTACGAGCTCACCGATGAGGGGACTGTCTTGCTTGCCACCTGGGCCGAGTCGCTCCGAGTTGGCCAGGAGCGTGTCGCTGCGTTTCTTCAACGTTACCGAGCTGTCACGTCAAAACCCAGAGAGGCAAGGAAACCATGAGACCGATGAAGCGAGACGATGTCGAACGAGGGCCGAGGGGCCGCGGAGAGGGTTGCTGTGGAGGGTCGGGCTGTTGCGGCGGCCATGGGCACGGACCGCACTCGGGTCACCAAGACGCGACAACCGACCGGCAGATGTCGCTCGAGGAGCGCCAGCTCGATCTCGAGCAGGAACTAGCTGACGTCACCGCGCAACTCCGCAATCTGAGGGCTGAGCGGGCCTGAACTACCGGCGGCGTGGCGGCCGACGTTGACGAAGTGCACCGCACGATCGCCGAACGGATTGTCGAGCCGGTGTGATTCCCGGCGGAAGCGGCCGACCCCCTACCGGGGGCTCGTCGCGGTCCCGGCGCTGAACCAGCTCCAGGCTTTGGGTCCCTTGGCGTAGCGCTGCTCGATGTGCTCGATTGTGAAACCGGCCTCGCTCACTATGGCCACCGGATCGCGCGTGAGATGACAACCGTCGGCAAAGCGGCGCTGCCACGGCTCGAGTCGTCGTTGCCAGGTGGCCACAGCCGGGTCGGGGGCGAGGCCGTGCTCGAGGAAGTGGAAGCGGGCGCCTGGGCGCATCACCCGCCTCAGCTCGTTCAGCGCCTGGCGAACGTCGGGAATCGTGCACAAGGTAAAGGTCGATAGGGCGCTGTCACAGCTGTTGTCATCGAGAGGGATCGACTGGCCGTCCATGCCGACGTGCTCGACCGCCACCGCTGACCTCGTGATCCGCTTTTCGGCCAGTTTGCGGGCGATGGCGGCAGGCTCTACCGCCAAGACCAGTTCGACCTCTGCCGGGTAGTAGTCAGCGTTCAAGCCGGAGCCGAAACCGACCTCGACGACCCGTCCCGTCAATCCCTCGGTCACTTCGGCGCGCCAGCAATCCAAACTGCTGGAACGGCACGCCCGGTCGACCAGGCGAGGCAAGACCTGCTCGCGGTAGAAGCCCACGGCGCGCAGGCTAATCGCCCGTCGATTCCGCGGTGGTAGATGACCTGGTGAAGTGTNNGTTGTGGGCGCGGCCCGTTACACGCGAGGCCAATCCTCAGGCTTGTGCGAGCCTCCTTCGCTCTGGCTCGATCGTTTGTGGCGGCATCTTGGGAGCGATGCCATCCTCACCTCTAGGCGCCGGGGCTGCGCCGCCGGAACACACCGAAGACTCCAAGGCCCGAGGCGGCGAGCAGGACGAGCAGAATTCCAGGGATCACGAAGAACCACGTGAACAAGTTGAAATTCGGCAGGCTGTCGATCTGCGCATAGTTGTGCACGTTTTCCTGCATCGTCGTGACGAGCGGCTTGTAGACATCGAGTCCGGGAGGCACGTTGGTGAAGACGGGTACCAACTGCGGGAAGCTTGCAAGGAGCTTGGCCATCGCCGGGAAGTCCGCTCCCAGGAACTGTTGCACCTGGGCGGGGGTCATGTGGAGCTGGGTCGCGAGTCCCGCAATGAGCTTCGGTATTTCGGGTGCGGCCTGGACGCCCCCGTTGGCGACCGCACGCAGTGGCACGAAGGTCTCGTAGTAGTAATTGGCGGCCATCTTCACGACGGCGGGCTGCATGATCGGATGGAACTCGTTCAGCATCGTCTGTCCGGCGCTTGCCTTGCTGGGCAGGGAGATGGCGAACGGCATCACTATCAATAGGATGCCGATCAGCAGGATCGGCCAGAGCACTTTGCGGGTCATTGCATTCTCCTTGGTACTGCATTCGGGGGTACCCCGAAGAGGCGTCCGTCTTGTGGACATTTGTCGCTCCGTGGGCTTGTGGCAGGACGACAGGTGGGAGCTACTTCAAGCGCAGTCGGGACCCCTCCGTCTTCTCGATGAAGTTGGAGGGGTTGAAGGTGTTCTCGAAAGGCCCGTAACAGTTGGTCCCGTTCAGGCGGATCGGTCGGCCGGCATCGGGTGGGTGTCGCTCCGGACAACCACGCTGATCCGGTCCGCGGCCTCAAGCTGTATTGGCAAGCGGTTCGCTGCGACCGTCGCAGCGCTGCCGGGCCAGGAATCAGAAGTCGGTTCATGCCATGTTTGTCGTGTCGAATCCGGACGACTGGCTCGCTGCGAGACGAGACACGCTCGCGGCGATCGTGGGTAAGGAGGCCAGTACCCGCGCACGCCTCTCTGCGCTCAGTCGGTATAGAGCCCGTTCGTCCCGGTCACTCGCGGCAAGTCCGCCCGCGACCACCATGCCGACCAGCTGAGGACCGATCCGGATGAAAGCCCGCGCGCATTCGAACTCCAGCGGTCCCGTGCAGAACCTGGTCTCGAAGTCCGGGTCGTCGGCGAGCTGCCTCCAGTCGGCGAGACAGGTTGCTAACAAGACGGGGTCTTCCGAATGTTCACTGAACCAGGGACACGGATTGAGGATCTCGGTCACCGGTTCGCCGGCCATGTCGGTGATTACCATCATGACGCCGAGGAGCTCCGCGGCGAGCTCGATGAGCGGCAGCGCGTCCTGGACAGACAGCAGTAGCGCCCTTCGGCCGGGCGCTGCGTTTGCAGCAAGATCACCGGGCGCCTCGAGCAGAGCCGCGATCTGTTCGGCCGGGAACCGCCACTGTCGGCCGATCTTCATCGCGGGTAATCGCCCGCTTTCGGCCATCCGGTAGACCGTGGACCGATCGATCCCAAGCATCTGCGACACCTGGCCGGCGCTCAGGAAGCGCTGTGCGGGATGCGTGCTCCGCACGTTCTGCATGCCTGCTTGCACGCTCTGCATGACCCGTTGCATGTCCTGCATGTGTTGCATGTTAGGAGAGGGCTCATCTCCGGGCTAGAGTCCAAAGCCCTCACTTCATGTGAGCGGGCGGTACGGCGACGGTTGGACGGCGTCCGACCGCGATCGCTGCACAACAGCGGCGAGCGGCGACCGGCCCGGCTCGCGTGGACGCCCTCGCCAAATGTGTCTGCACCCGACACGACCGAGGCGCAAGGAGGATCACAGACGAGAGTGGCTAGGAGACCGCTGAGCAATC
>PMVZ01000247.1 GCA_003166375.1 Acidimicrobiaceae bacterium
GCATCGGTCTCCGATGCGTTCGGCAGCAGGATGGAGAACTCGTCGCCGCCAAGCCTCGCGATCGAGTCGCCCTTTCTCGTCGCCTTCGACAGCCGCCAGGCCACCTCCCTCAGCACGTCGTCCCCGGCTGCGTGGCCAAGGGTGTCGTTGATCTCCTTGAACCGGTCGAGGTCGAGCATGAGAACTGCGAGCTCCTCGCTTTCCCGCCGCGCCGCCACGAGTGCGTGCATGACCCGGTCATGAAAGAGCATGCGGTTCGGCAGGCCAGTGAGCCCGTCGTACAGGGCCTGGTGCCGGAGTTGCTCCTCGGCTTGGTCGCGAGCCTGCTCAGCGGCCTTTTGCTCTGTGATGTCCCGAACCAGGAGGCAGAGCTTCCTCGAAGAGCTCTCGGACCCGGCGATCGGTGCGACCCTGCCCTGGAACCACCGGATGCCTGCCGGGACGGCGAGGCTGTAGTCCCAGAAATGCGGGCGATCCGTCTCGAGGACCTGGCTGATGACTTTGGCCAAGCTGCGGCCGATCTCCTCGCCGAGCGCCTCACGATGGGTCTTGCCGAGCAGTTCGGCCCGAGGCACCACAAGCAGGTCGTCATTGGCGGTCCAGATCTCGAGGTAAGTGCCAGCCTCGTCGATCTCGAACACGAGATCGTCGATAGACGAGAGGAGCGCGTGCAGGCGAGCTTCGCTCTCTCGCAGAGCCTCGGTCACTCCCCGGCGCTCGGTGGTCTCGGTCACGACACCCCGCCAGAGCCGGCGGGAGCCACCGCTCCCGCCCTGGAGGGCCGCACTGAACACGCTTGGGTACTGGCGCAACTGAGTCCGGTCCGGTGCGCCAGGTTCACCCTATGGGTATCGGCTCGAAACCCAACCTGGTTGACCCTAAAGCTTGGCCCGGCCGCGTGGGAGGTGCTTGTGACCGTGGCGTCCCCGAGGCCGTGGCGGTGATGGTCCCGGTGCTCCGCCGCAACTCAGATGCTTTCCTGGACTCCGGCCCACTGAGGCAAACCCCTCGCCGAGGTCCTCGACGGCGAACTCGACACGCATGAGGCATGGTGTTATAACTCGGGCAATCTTGCGCCGGGCTTTTTCGTGACAGTTGAGGACGACGCAATCGAGGCGGGGAGAAAGTGCAAATGAGAATGGATCACGAGTCACCACACAATTACCGGAGATCCCGGGTCGCCGTCGTCGCTGTCGCGCTCTCAGGAGCCGCACTGCTGGTCCCCGGCACCGGGTCGGCGTTCGCCGCGCCGAGCGGCGCCCAACATGCGGCCGTCGCGATCCCGACCCCGCCGAAGGACCCGGCCGTCGCGGCCCTGGTGCCGGCGAGCATCAGAGCGAAGGGATCGGTGTCGTCCGCGATGGACGCCACCTACCCGCCCGACGAGTTCGTCGCGGCCAACGGCACCACCATCGTCGGCATGGACGCGGATTTCAGCGCTGCGCTCGGAGCTGTCATGGGAGTCAAGTGGGTCGATCTCGACGCGACCTTCGACACGATCATTGCCGGGCTGCAAGCGGGCAAGTTCGACGTCGGCAACTCGTCGTTCACGGTCACGACGGCACGTGAGAAGCAGGTGAACTTCGTCACCTACTTCCAGGCCGGAGAGGGCTATTACGTCTCCAAGTCGAGCCCGCTCAAGCTGAGCGGCTCGCTCATGAGCTTGTGCGGCCGGACGGTCTCTGTCGAGACAGGCACGACCGAGCAGACCGACGCCCAGAGCGCAGCCAACCTGTGCAAGAAGGCGAAGCAGAAGCCAGACACGGTGTATGCGTTCTCGACCCAGAACGAGGCCAACCTCGCCATCTCGAGCGGCCGCGCCCAGATCGGCTTCGCCGACTCCCAGGTCGCCGGCTACATCGTCCAGCAGTCCAAGGGCCAGTTCAAGCTGGACGGCCCGGCCTTCGGGGTCGCACCCTACGGCTTCGCCTTCGCGAAGTCCTCGAAGCTCGACAAAGCGACTCTTGCTGCGGTCAAGGTGCTCATCAAAGACGGCATATACGCGAAGATCCTTGACAAGTGGGGAGTGCAGGCCGGCGCCATGACCAAGCCGGCGATCGTTTGAACGAACTGACGGCTCCCGACCGGAGGTGAGCCGGTGACGATCGACAGTGTTGAGGGGCACCGCCCGGAGGAGATCCGGGCGGTGCCCCTGCGTCATCCAGGACGGTGGGCCGCCACGGCGGTCCTGCTCGTGCTGGCGGCGATGCTCGTCCACGACATCGTCACGAATCCCCGCTTCGGCTGGGGCGTCGTCGGGAACTACTTCTTCGCCACGCCGGTCGTGGATGGGGTCGAGAAGACCCTCGAGCTCACATTCGTCGCCATGGCGATCGGAGTGGTGTTAGGCGTGCTATTCGCCGTGATGCGGCTGTCTCCAAACCCCATCCTCTCGGGCGCAGCATGGCTCTATATCTGGTTCTTCCGGGGAACTCCGGTCTACGTCCAGCTTCTCTTCTGGTACGTGATCGCAGTGCTCCAGCCGACGATAAGCATCGGCATACCTTTCGGGCCGGAGTTCGTGCACATGAGCGCCAACACCATCGTCACCCCCTTTGTGGCGGCGCTCCTCGGGCTCGGACTCAACGAAGGCGCTTACTACGCAGAGATCGTGCGAGCCGGGATCCTATCGGTCGACCACGGGCAGTTCGAGGCAGCGCAGTCGCTCGGCATGCGCCGCGCGCCGCTGATGCGACGGATCGTGCTCCCCCAGGCAATGCGCGTCATCGTCCCGCCGACGGGCAACGAGACGATCTCCATGCTCAAGACCACCTCGCTCGCGGTCGTCGTCACCTATCCCGAGCTGCTCTACCAGACAGAGAACATCGCCGCGAGGACCTTCGAGACCATCCCTCTCTACATCATGGCGAGCTTCTGGTACCTGCTCATGACCACGGTGCTCACGATGGGCCAGTACTACGTGGAGCGCTATTACGCCCGTGGCACCTCCTACGCGCTCCCGCCCACGCCTATCCAGCGGATCCGTCGCAACCTCACGACGCTGCGCCGCGTCCCGTTCTCTCCGACTGGGCTGGGCGGGCTCTAAGTGGCCGAGCCGATGATCCGCGCCGAGGCCGTCCACAAGCGCTACGGCCTGGCAGAGGTGCTGAAAGGGATCACCCTCGAGGTCGCGCCCCGCGAGGTGATGTGCCTTCTCGGACCGTCCGGCTCGGGCAAGTCCACTTTCCTGCGCTGCATCAACCACCTCGAGAAGATCAATTCGGGTCGGTTGTACGTCGACGGGTCGCTCGTCGGCTACCAGGAACGCGGCGGGCGTCTCCACGAGCTGCGCGAGCGGGAGGTCTGCCGCCGGCGCACCGAGATCGGCATGGTCTTTCAACGTTTCAACCTCTTCCCTCACATGACCGCGCTCGAGAACGTCGTCATCGCGCCGGTGCTCGTGAAGAAGGAGGCCAAGACGGCCGCGGTCACTCGTGCTCGGGCGCTGTTGGACCGGGTCGGGCTGTCCAACAAGGTCGACGCCTACCCCAACCAGCTCTCCGGCGGCCAGCAGCAGCGGGTCGCGATCGCCCGGGCGCTCGCGATGCAGCCGAAGCTCATGCTCTTCGACGAGCCCACGAGCGCGCTCGATCCCGAGCTTGTCGGGGAGGTTCTCGATGTGATGCGCGCGCTCGCCGAGGAAGGGATGACGATGATCGTCGTCACCCACGAGATCGGCTTCGCCCGCGAGGTCGGAGACACCCTGGTGTTCATAGACGAGGGTGTCGTTGTCGAGGCGGGGGTGCCGCGGGAGGTCATCGCCAATCCTCAGCACGAGCGAACCAAGGCCTTCCTGTCCAAGGTGTTCTGAACCGGGAGGGCAGCCCCTTGTCGGGCTGGGCCGCGCCGGTCTGAGACCCCATGCGATCTCTTCCTGCGAGCCGAGAGATCGGTCGAGGTTGGGTGCAGCGCGATCGCCGACTGAAGCGTTGTAGTTGACAGGGAGGTCTCATGGCGCTCGAGGGTGCTGACCAAGAGGAGTTCGAGCGGTGGTACCTAGCCTCTCGGAACGCCCTCACCGGTGCGGCATTTCTCTACGTCGGCAACGTGGACGAGGCTCTGGACCTGGCTCAGGAGACCTACGCCCGCGCTTGGCAGCACTGGGACGTCGTCTCCAGGCACGTCAACCGTGACGCATGGAGCCGGCACGTGCTCCACAACCTTGCGGTCAGCCGTTGGCGACGTCTCGCTCTCGAAACTGCACGCGCCCCGTCCAGGACCGAGGCGTGCCAACCGCTGGATGCACACGATCTCGATCTCGCCCGACTCGTGGCACGGTTGCCCGCGAATCAAAGACGCGCTTTCGTCCTGCACGTCGTGTTCGATCTCAGCGTCGATGACGTTGCCCACGAGATGAAGGCGCCCGCCGGCACCGTGCGCTCCTGGGTCCACCGCGCCCGAACCGCGCTCGCATCCCAGATCGAGTGCGAAGCCCGTCTAGTGAGCCGGAGGTGACAACGATGGACGAGAGCCCGAACGACCTTGATCAGCTCTTCAAAGAAGCGGCACAGAATGCCGCTGGGCTCGCGCACGTGCTCGACCCCACCACAGCGATCGAACGGGGCACCAGACGACGTAGGTTCGCCCGACGCCGGAGGGGTGCATTGTCCGGATTGGTGGTCCTCGTCGCTGTCGTCGTCTTCCTGGTGCCGCTGCCGCAACTACAACTGTTCGGCTCCAGCGGTTCGCACGGCGGGAAGGATCAACACCAGTCGACAACTTCGAGTCTGGCCTCGACGGCCTCCACTGCGACAACGTCGTCCGTGACTGGGATCGGCCCGCTCGGGGGCGTGATGCCGGCCGACTTCCAGCCGGGCTCGTTCACGGCGGTGAGCCTCGACGAGTGGTGGATGCTCGGCAGCGCTCGATGCCTCGCCGGTTCTGGGACTTGTGGTGCAATCGTTCGCACTACCGACGGTGGTTCCAAGTTCGCCGGCATCCCGAGCCCACCGGTGAGCTCGAGCGAGGTGACGCAGCTGCGTTTCGCGAACGCTCTCGACGGTTACGCCTTCGACCCGGAGCTGTGGCAAACGACAAACGGCGGAACAAGCTGGGTGAAAGTCGCCGCCCCGGGCCCGGTGACCGAGCTCGAGGCGGCCGATGGGGAGGCGTATGCGCTCGGCTGCGACTCAGCGAACTGCACGTCGATGGAGCTTCGGCGTTCGCCGGTCGGATCGCTCACGTGGCAGAAGGTCTCGACGCCCGTGCCGCTAAAGGATGGGCCGAGCCTCGCTGTGAGCGGCACGGACCTGTACGTCCTGGGCGGCGAGACTGGCGGGCAGCACCTTCGCGCGTTCCTCCTGTACTCCGACGACAAGGCGGCAAGTTTTGTCGAGCGGGTCGATCCCTGTACTGCCGTCCTCGGTGGCAGGGTGACAGCCGCCGCCGATGGGAGCTCGTCGATCTGGGCTGCGTGCCCCACCGGAACCGAGGCGGGGACGTGGTTGTCGAACAACGGCGGCACCAACTGGCTGCAGGAGCAAGGAGGCTTCCCGAACTCCGTCCAACTCGCCGCCGCCTCGTCATTGGTCGCGCTGGCCTCGTCCGCACAGGATCAGAACGGAATACCGCCGAACGCACTGGAACGAACGGCGAACGGGGGCAGGAGCTATTCACCCGTCCTGTCCGTCTCGAGCTTCTCGACCGTCTCTTGGGTGGGGTTCAGTGACCCGGATCGTGCCTACGCCCTGGTCGAGGAGGGTGACTCAGGCACCACAACGGCGCGCCTGTACGAGTCGAACGACGGGGGCGCGGCGTGGCACCGGGTCGCGACAAAGAGCTGACCCGCACACAGCCAAGCAGCTCCGGCTCCGCCAGCACTGAACCATCTCCGTCAAGCCGGAGGTGACCCAGTGCGGTACTGGCCGTCCACGCGGCGTGGAAGATGAAGGCGGTTTGCGTCCCGCAAGGCGGCCGGCAGCAGGTGGTCGGGGACGCCTTGGTAGGCGACGGGCCGAAGGAAGCGGCCGATGGCGGCGGCCCCCACGGAGGTGTGCAACGGTGAGGTGGTGGCCGGGTACGGGCCGCCGTGCTGTATTGCCCAGGTCACGGCCAAGGCGGTCGGCCAGCCGTTCCAGATGATCCGGCCTGCCTTCTCCGCGAGCGTGTCGAGCAGCCCGGGAACGACCGCGTCGTCGAGCTCGCCGTGAATGGTCGCGGTGAGCTGGCCCTCGAGCATCTCGGCAACCTCGATCAGCTGAGCTTCCTCGTCATACTCGGCAATGAGCGAGACAGGCCCGAAGCACTCCGCCAAGAGGTGTTCGGAGTCTGAGACAAGTCCCCCGACACTCGTGCGAAGCAGCGTGGGCGTCCTCGCGCCGTCCGGCTGTCTGCTCCCCTCGGCGATGAGCTCAACGGTCGGACGGTGCCGTAGAGCCTCGAGCCCTTCCTGGTAGGTCCCGTCGATCCGGTCATTGAGAAGGTGGGTGGCCGGCTGCGCGCCGACCAGCGAGCGCATGCGGTCGCGGTCGAGCAGGCCTTCGGGCAGCAACAAGACGCCGGGCTGGGTGCAGAACTGCCCGGCCCCCAGGGTGAACGAGGCGACGTAACCGGAGAGGATCTCGTCCAAGCGCGCGGCGGCGGCCCGCATCGTCACGAACACCGGGTTCACGCTTCCAAGCTCGCCGTAGAAGGGGATCGGCTTCGGCCGTCCGACGGCGATGTCGAACAGCATTCGTCCCACTTTCGCCGATCCGGTGAAGGCCACCGCGCTGATACCAGGATGGGTGATGAGGGCGCGGCCGGCTTCGTCGCCTTCGACCACGGTGAACGTGCCATCCGGAGCTCCGGCGTCGTGCAGCGCGCCACAGACGATCTCCCCGGAGCGGGCGGAAAGCTGGCGGTGACCGGGATGTGCTTTTAGGACCACCGGGCACCCAGCGGCCAGTGCGGAAGCCGAATCGCCGCCGGCGACGCTGAACGCGAACGGGAAGTTGCTGGCAGCGAAGACGACAACCGGGCCGAGCGGCCTGAGAAACCGGCGCAGATCCGGCCGCGCTCCTGGAGGCCAGAGCTCGTCCGGTGTGTCCACGCACGCCTGGAGGTAGTCGCCTTCCTCGATGACGCCGGCGAGGAACCGCAGCTGGAAGGTCGTCCGGAACAGCTCCCCACGCAAGCGGGTCTCGGTCAAATGGCTCTCGGTGATCGCCAAGGCGACCAGCTCATCGTCCGCGCCGTCCAACCGGTCGGCGACCGCACGAAGTATTCCGGCTCTCGTCACCGGATCGAGCATCCGCCACCGGGGGGCGGCGGCAACGGCTCTCTCGACGACATCGGACACCTCGAGAAACGAGGTCTCAGGAGGATCGGTGTCGGTGTCAGTCACGAGGACTCCTTGGGGGACTGTCTTGGATGTGCGGGCGTGTCGTGCCGTGTCAGGTGCTTGGCCTACAAGTCGCGGGCTCTGTCCCTAGATCGTTGCTCCCCCGACGTACTCGGGCTCGGGGGGTCTTCCGGGATACAGCTCGGCGAAGCGCTCGGCGTTGTCCTCCGGATGGAAGCCTATGGCCTCCCCGCCCGCAGCGGACCACCAGCGGCGCGCGTTCGCCGACACACCCCACACGAGCCGGAAGCCCGGGCGCGGTGTCGTCAGCGATGCGCTCGTCAGCCGCACGAAATCGGCCGGCGAGAGCCAGGTGGAAAGCATGCGGTGGTTCTGCGGAGCGTCGAAACAGGACCCGATGCGCAGACAGACGATGTCCATCGAGAACTTGACGCTGTAGAACTGGCAAAGGGCTTCGCTTGCCGCCTTGCTGACGCCGTAGAGGCTGTCGGGCAGCGGTGCCACGTCGTCGGCGAGCGGCTGGGGTCCCCGGACGCGGAAGCCGACAGCGTGATTGCTGCTTGCCACCACGACCCGCTTCACATCGTTGCGTCGGGCCGCCTCCAGTACTTCGCTGGTCCCACCGACGTTGACCTCGGAGAGGTCCGGCCAGGGCCTATCGCCGGCGAAGCCTCCGAGGTGGACGACGGCATCCGCGCCGCGGCACACCGCGTCGAGCAAATCGGCATCGGTGACCGAACCCTGGTAGATCTCGACGGGTTCACCGGGCAGGGCCTCGGGCGGTGCGACGATGTCGACCAGGCGTGCCTTTGTTGCGACCTCGTTCAGTGACGAACGCAGATAGGTCCCGAGCCGTCCGGCCGCTCCGGTGATTACGAGGGTTCGCGAGGCCGTCACCCTGCGTCCGGCTCCACTGTGGCTCCGCTGCGGGCGAGAAAGTCGAAGTCACACCCCTGGTCGGCTTGGCCGATGTGCTCGCTGTACAAGGCTCCGTAGCCGCGTTCGAAGATCTTCTCGGGAGGCGTCCACGCCTGCTTGCGCCGGCGAAGCTCCTCGTCGGTCACCTCGAGGTGCAGTCTTCGTTCGGCCACGTCGAGAGTGATCAGGTCACCGTCTTGCACCAGTGCCAGAGGTCCCCCGACGAAGGACTCGGGTGCCACGTGCAGGACACAGGTGCCGTAACTCGTTCCGCTCATCCTGGCGTCGGAGATGCGGACCATGTCCCGGACACCTTCGCGGAGAAGCTTGTCCGGTATCGGGAGCATGCCGTACTCGGGCATGCCCGGGCCTCCTTGCGGGCCCGCGTGGCGGAGCACGAGAACGGAGTCGGCGCTGACGTCAAGCTCGGGATCGTTGACGCGACTTTGCATGTCCCTGTAGTCCTCGAAGACGACCGCGGGCCCCGTGTGGCGCAAGAGATGCGGCGATGCGGCGAGATGCTTGATCACAGCCCCGTCCGGTGCCAGGTTTCCGCGCAGGATGGCGAGGCCACCGTGTTCCGACAGCGGGTTCCCCCGGGTCCGGATCACGCGCTCGTCGTGGATGGCGGCCTCCGCGACGTTCTCGCCGAGCGTCCGTCCGTTGACCGTCACCCGCTCGAGGTGGAGGAGATCCTTGATCTGTGCCATGAGGGCAGGAAGACCGCCGGCGTAATAGAAGTCCTCCATCAGGTACTCGCCGTTGGGACGGATGTCGGCGAGCACGGGGGTGCACCGGGACAGGTGGTCGAAGTCGTCCAGGCTCAGCTCCACGCCACAACGTCCCGCTATCGCAACCAGGTGGATGACGGCGTTGGTGGAGCCACCGAGGGCGAGCACCACCGTGACGGCATCGAGGAACGCCCGCCTGTCGGCGATCTTCGACATCGTCAGGTCCTCGCGCACCATGTCCACGATGCGCGAGCCGCTCGCGGCCGCCATCCTGGAGTGAGCCGAGTCCACTGCCGGGATGGACGACGCGCCCGGCAGGGTGAGCCCTAGCGACTCGGCCGCAGCGGTCATCGTCGAGGCGGTGCCCATCGTCATGCACTGGCCGGGGGAGCGTGCCATCGCGGACTCGAGGGAGTCCCATTCGGCCTCGCTCATGGTCCCGGCGCGCTTTTCGTCCCAGAACCGCCACATGTCGGTGCCACTGCCCAATGTCTCCCCGTGCCAGTGTCCCGTGAGCATCGGGCCGGCCGGCACGTAGATGATCGGCCTGTCGGCACTCGCCGCACCCATCAAGAGCGCCGGCGTGGACTTGTCGCAGCCGCCCATGAGGACCGCCCCGTCGAAGGGGTAGGAGCGGAGTATCTCCTCGGTGTCCATTGCGAGCAGGTTCCGGTACAGCATCGGCGTCGGCTTCTGGAAGGTTTCCGAGAGCGTGGCGACGGGCATCTCGACGGGGTACCCACCGGCTTCCCAGACGCCGCGCTTTACCGCCTGGGCACGCTCGCGCAGGTGCATGTGGCAGGGGTTGATGTCGCTCCAGGTGTTGAGGATCCCGATGACCGGCTTGCCGGCGAGCTCCTCGGCGCCAATACCGAGTTGGCGGGCACGTGAGCGGTGGCTGAAAGCCCGCAGCCCCTCGCCCTCGAACCAGCGGCTGCTGCGAAGCACTTCGGGCTCGCCGGTCACGCGAGCAGCTCCCAGAGCTCGAGGATCTCTCTGATCTTCGCCCGCAACTCGGTGGGCAGCAATGAGCTCGGCGGCCTTATGTCCCGGGCACATATCCCTAGCTGGCACAGGGCCTCTTTCACCACCGAGACGTTGTCCGCGCTGGCGTTGGCGGCGCGCAGCTCCTCGAAGGGTCGCACCCGGTGCCAGATGCCTGTCGCGACGTCGTGGTCGCCGTGGGCCAGGGCATGCCAGAGGCGAAGTGACGTCGACGGATCGACGTTCGCCAGTCCGGAGGTGAATCCCGTGGCGCCGACGGCGAAGTATCCCGGGGCATGGAGTTCGGCCAGGCCGGCAACCCAGGTGAACCGCCCCGCCCCGGCGTCCGCGGCCACAGCTGCCAAACGCGCCGGGTTCGGCACGGCGTACTTCACCCCGATCACGTTGGGGCAGGACTCGCCGAGCCGGGCAAAGGCCGAGCCGGGGATCGCGTCGTTGCGCACATAGAGGACCACGGCGAGCTCGGGCACGTCGCTCGCAATGGCCCGGTGGTACTCGATCCAGCCGTCGACCGAGACATAGGGGTGGACGGGCTGGTGGACCATGACCATCGTTGCGCCTGCCGTCTGTGCGTCCCGGGCGGCCTCACGGGCGGAGGCGACATCGTGACCCACCCCGACCATGACCGTCGTGTCGGGGTCGGCCGCCTCCAGGCCGAGACGGGTGACAACCTTCGCCTCTGCGGGGGACAAGGCGTAGAACTCCCCGGTGTTGCCATTCGGGGTAACAGTACGAATGCCGCCTTCGACGAGACGACGGACGACTCGTTGATAGCCCGCCTCGTCGATACCGCCGTCAGGCCCGAAGGGCGTTGTCGGAACGGCTACGACGCCGCTCAAGGACTCTTGTTGTTGCTGGAAGTTCATTCCCGCTCCGGTCTCTCTTCATGGCTTTCGCTGATCTGGTGCGGCACCGTCACCTCAGGGTGCGCCAAGGGCATCGACGACGCGTCGCTGGAACACCTCGACGTGCTGTCGCAGACGATCGGCGGCCGATTCTGCCCGTCCGGCCAGTGCGTCCTTGGCCATCTTGCGATGCTCGACTGCCTCGCCGGCCCAACCGCCGACGCGCCCCCACACAGTGACGCTGATCAAGGCATTGACGTCGGTCAGGTCGTCGAGCACCCTGACCAGGGCGGGGTTCCCGCATCCGGCGTAGAGCTGACTGTGAAAGGCCCTGTTCGCCAGGCTTCGTTCGTACACGTCCTTGCCGTCCTCGGCGGCGAGCATGCGCTCGACCGCTGTCTCAAAAGCTGCGGCGTCGAGCCCGCGCAGGATTGTCCGCCGTACCGCTTCGGGCTCCAGGAGCAGTCTGAGGTCACAGACGGCAAATGCCATCGGGGCGTCCACGGTCCTGACCGACGTGCCTCGGTGGCTGCTAGAGGTCACGAGCCCCGTCCCGCTCAGAGCTTTGAGGGCATCGCGTACCGGCGTCTTCGACGTGCCGAGCTCCTCGGCGATCGCCTTCTCGGTCAGGGGACTCCCGGCCTCGTACCGACCCGAAAGGATCGCTCTTTTGATCTCGTTGGCGATCAGGTCGCCACGAGAGCCGAAGCGGGGCTGCATGCTTGCCTCGAGCCGGTCCTGTACCATCATGTCGTACACAACACATAATATACTCTGTACTTTCATCGGGGTACTTTCATCGGGCTGCAGAGGGGGTATTGATGGGAAGCGGAGATGGCCCGGAGACTCCCCGGCGCGGCCTGACCATCGGGCCGCCGCAGGTCAGCGCCTACCTGTACCCATGGGATCTCCTCGGTGACCCCCTCGTCGTCTCGCGGCTCGTCTCGGCCGGATTCGAGCACGTCAGCGTCGCCGCCACTTACCACAGCGTGCGGGCGGCGACACCCCAGCATCCACAGCACCGTTTCGTCGTCGCCGAGACCGCCGCGCTGTACCGCCCGGTTCGAAGTGCCGTGTGGGCCGGACATCGCCTCCGTCCGTTCAGCGCGCCGTGGACGGGCTCTGAGGATTCGTTCGAGCGGGCGGTCGAGGTTCTCGATGCGGGCGGGCTGCGGACCAGCGCGTGGGTGGTACTGACCCACAACAGCACGCTGGGCCGCAAGTCGCGGGACCTTGTCGTGAGCAACTGCTTCAGCGACAGCTATGAATGGGCCCTCTGCCCTGCGAATGCTGAGGTGCGCGAGTACGCTGCCGTGCTCGCTGCAGAGGCCGCACGCGAGCTTCCCCTGGAGGGGATATCGCTCGAGGCCTGCGGCCAGTTAGGAGCGGCACACGCCGGACACCACGAGAAGACGGTCGGGGCCTATACGCCGCTAGCGGAGCTGATCCTCTCGATCTGCTGCTGCGGCGCCTGCCAGCGAGGCTGGAAAGCCGAAGGCATGGATGGCGCGGCCACCATGCGGACATTGCGGGAGGCGTTCGAAGCTGCCCAGCGCCAGACTGTCGGCGTCGATGCCACGCCGGAGGAGGTCCTAGGTGCACCGTTGGCTGCATTGCTCCTGAATTGTAGACAGCTTCACACCGACGCCCTCTTGGAAGGTGTGCTCGCTTCGCTGCGGAGCGTCGACCCCTCCCTGCGGATCACCTTGCACGCCCAGCCGAACCCGTGGGGCACGGGAGCCTCACCAGGGCTCACACCGACATCGGCGCGGCTGCCAGACGCCGTGCTGGTTCCTGTCGAAGCAGCGTCTCCGCACGGCGCGGACGTTATTGGGGCAGCCCGGCGCTCCGTGCCATCAGGCGTCGCTGTGGCGGCCTACGTCAATCTCCTGGCGCCGATCGAGCCCGTCGATTTCGACGAGCACGCAGGACGACTCATGGGTGTGGGCGCCGACGAGCTTCATCTGTACCATTTCGGCCTTGCGAACTGGACACAGCTCTCGTTCTTCTCCCGCCTGGCGTCGTTGTCGTCCTGAGCGCCCCGGCTTCGGCGGACGATCAACTCGTCGGAGTGATGGTCCTGCCTGGGCGGGCTACGAGGACGCCACCTCCAAGCGGCGTTTGGCCTCTTCGTAGAGGTCGGCGGGCAGTGGGCCCTTCTCCGCGATCGCCACGTTCGAGCAGAGGTGGTTGAGGTTGGACGTGCCGACGATTGTGCTCGACAGGGCTGGGTGGCTGAGTGTGAAACGCAGGACGAACTCGTGGCGGCTCATCTCGCCGAGAAGGTCCTCGACTCCGGACAGCTCCCAGCGGCGCTTGCCCTCACCCTCGGCCAGCCCGAGCGGCCCTTGACGCCAGTCCTTGTCCTCCGCCGGGGCGCCGCGGGCCACGCCGCCCCGGATGAGCGTGCCCGCCCCAGCCGCCACCGCCGCGGTGATGAGGTCCTCGTGCTCGCGCTGGATCGCCGAGTAGGGGATCTGGAAGACGTCGAAAACACCCATGGCGATGTGGTCGGGCAGGTAGGGAAGCGTTCCGGACATGCCGAGGAACCGGATCTTGCCTTCATCCCGAAGTGCCATGAGCGTCTCGATGGTCTGGTCAGCCTCCATCTGGGCGAGGCTCGGCGACATGTGGACCTGCAGGAGATCGAGCCGGTCGGTCTTGAGCCTGCGGAGGCTCTGCTCGAGCCCCGTCCGGATGTTGTCCGCGCCGTAATCGTGCGGCCACGGCGGGGTTGAACCCGCTGGCGGATCGCCGACAAGGCATCCGCACTTTGACGCGAGGAAGTACTCATGTCGGCGATTGACCAGATACTGCCCGATCAGTTCCTCGCTGCGCCCGTAGTCGATCGAGGTGTCGATCAAGTTGATGCCGCCGTCAAGCACCGAATTGAGGAGCCGGCCCGCGTCCTCGTCGAGGATCGCCGGTCCCCACGGCTGGCCCCGTAACTCCATGGCGCCGTACCCGAGGATGGTCACGTCTGCTCTTGTGCGTCCGAGGACGCGTCTTTCGATCGTCATGCCGAAGACGCTAGCCAGAGAAACTTCCTGGGCATCTCGGCGCGGTCGTTGGTCGCGCCCGTTGTCGATGCTCTCAGTGACCCGTCGGGCGCGGAGCCTGCGGGATGAGAGGCTGGCGAGGATCAGACGGAGCTCGCGAAGTCCTCGAGCGCAGATCCATCAAGGCGGTACCGGGTCCACTCGTCCGTCGCGACGGCACCGATCGACCGGTAGAACGCGATCGCCGGCTCGTTCCAGTCGAGAACGGACCACTCCAGCCGACGGCAGCCCCCGTCGAGGGCGAGACGAGCCAACGACGCGAGCAATGCCGTTCCCACCCCGAGTCCGCGATGCGTGGGCCGGATGTAGAGATCCTCGAGATAGATGCCGGGTCGTCCCGTCCAGGTGGAGAAGCTCCGGTAGTACAAGGCCGTGCCGACGACGAGGTTGCCGGCAGTCGCGACCCGCGCAAAAACGCTCGGCTCCGGCCCGAACAGCGCGAGCTCGAGCATCGTGTCGTCGATCTCGACCCGGTCGCGTGCCCGCTCGTACTCAGCGAGCTCACCGATCAGCTCGACCAGGACGGGGATGTCGGCTCGAGTCGCTGCACGTATCACCTTCTCGACCGTATCCGAGGAGGCCCCCCTTTTGTCTCCGGCGGCTCTCCCTCTAGGTGACGGTTGTCAGGCGTCGGGCCCTGGCGCATCATGGAGTGCCTCGACGATGATGTCGAAAAGGTCCGGGTCGGCGAGGACGAGACCGAAAACCTGCTCCTCCTCGAACCATGCGAGATCATCGTGCTCCTCAGGCGCCTGATTCTGCGGTTCTCCAGACCAGGAGTCGACGACGAAGACACGAGCGTCGAACTGAACTCCAGTCAACCGCGCGACAAGACGAGCGGCATCGGAAGCGACCACGATTCCGAGCTCTTCGAGCAGCTCGCGGGCGAGGGCATCACGATCCGACTCGCCTTGCTCGATGTGACCACCCGGCGCGTCCCAGCAGTTCGGAGCCCACACCCGCGACGCGTTCCGGTGAACGAGCAGAATTCGCCCCGAGCTCAGCAGCAGGCCGCACACGACGTCGTTGAACCCGGAGGAAGCCTCGGTCATTCGGTCAGCTCGGACATCGGCCGGATCCTCGCCATCGAGATAAGGCGCCAATTCGTTTGTGAAGTACTCGTCGTTGTCGATCAGCTGCACGTCGACCCGGTGCCCTGAAGCCTCCTCGAACTCGCTGAGGTGCCGGGCGACGCTCGCGCAGAACGCGTCCTGTCGCATCCGAGAAATCTGGTGTCAGTCATTGGCGAACAACCCCCTCTATCTCACGCACTGTTCAAGCTCGGCAGCAAGACAGTTACCGTGCCGGCTGAAGCGACCAGGTGCAGGCAATCGTCGGCGACTCTGTCATGGTGGCCAAGCTTCACGCGACGCTAGTGCTGTGGGGGCGTCCTGCAGCGGGAGCGTGACACGGGCGCCGTAGGTGTCACGCTCGGCCGCGCCGGCTGGACTTTTCACCCGGCCTCTTGGTTGCCAGCCGAGAGATTCGACAATGTTGGGTGCAGCGCGACGCTCGGCTCAGGCGTTGTAGTAGGTAGGGAGGTCTCATGGCGGACCTGCGATGCGTCGAGGAAGACCCACCAAGGAGGAACCATCATGAAACTGACGCTGCGTGATTGCCGGCGGCTCGCTGTCGGTGCCGCTCTGGCTTGCGGGGCGATCCTGCTCCCGGCAGCCACCCTGGTCGCGTCGGCAACCTCGGGAGCGCGGGCCACGGTGGTGGGTTGCCGCGCTGCCAGCACTGAAGTCTGGGCGGCGGTTGAAGGCGCCGGCACCGCCGGCACCATCTACTACGAGTTGGAGTTCAGCAACGTCGGGCGCCAGACCTGCATATTGCACGGCTACCCGAGCGTGTGGGCCGTCAGCCTGACCGGTCTTCAGATAGGTGATCCCGCATCGCACAGGGGTGTCCCGAGCACGGTCACGCTCCAGCCCGGCGCGACGGCGCATGCGATCCTCGGAGTCGTGGATACTGGCGCCTTGTGTTCCGGCCCGGGCGTTGCGGCGGCAGGGTTGAGGGTCATCCCGCCCGGCCAGAACCTTCCCAAGCCGGCGGGTGAAGGCGACGAGGTGGAGAATTTCTCCGTGCATGTCTGTCCCCACCAGTCGTCCATGAACGTTCTCCCGGTCCACTCAGGAGTAGGGATCCCCAACTACACGTTTTCCTGACGTACGGGCGTGTTGGGGCCGCAGACGCAGCGACCCATAACGCGTCATCCCCACCCCAGTTCTTCGAGTCGCTTGTCATCGATACCGAAGTGGTGCCCGACCTCGTGGATCACCACGCGGCGAACTACCTCGACAACTTCCTGCGCCGTCTGGCACGTCTGGCAGATCGTGGCCATGAAGATCGTGATGCGATCCGGAGTGGTCGCCGAGTAGTGAGCCCCACGGCTCGTCAACGGGACTCCCTGGTAGAGGCCGAGCAGTCGTCCAGGCGGGCTGTGATCATCCACCATGACAGCGACGTTCTCCATGGCCGCGCCAAGCTCGGCAGGTATTCCATCGAGAGCATTAGCCACGAGCTCTTCGAACTGCTCGACAGGCATGGCGACCATGCCCAAGATCATGCCAACACATCGACCGGAGAGTTGCCGATGGTGGCGCTGGAGTCCGGACCAGGGCGTTCTTCTCGAGTCGGTCCTACTCCCCGAGGCTACGGAACACGAACATACGCCCACCCTCATGAGGCATCGACTCCACGAACTCCCAACCCTTCTGCCCCATGTCGTTGAGAAGGTTCTCAACGGCCAATCTGCCGAACTGGCCGCCATGGTTGAACGGGTGGTTGAGAAGCTGGACGGTGTACTTGTAACGCCCGCGGACGTAAACCACAGGCTTGGCAAGCGGTTCAGTCGTCTGTTTCACGAGCTCCTCGGCCCACCGCTTCGTGATCTCCGCCTCGTTCGCGATCACCTGGGCTTGGTGTTTGGCGATCTCTTCGGCCTGCCGCGCGAAGCTCTCTGTCATGACGACAGGATACCCGAGGACGGTTTTGTCAAATGTCCTCGTTTGCGAGCCGGAGGGACGTTCCGTGCCACCGCTCTTGGGCACCTGGAACCGACCAGGGATGCAGTGCTCGCAAGGGCAGAACAGATGCGGAAGGCAATCCACCCTCAGAGGCGGAGGCCGAACGATGGTCGCTATCGCGCTCGACCCTCTGTCGGGTCCGCATCCATGGCGATCTCTCCTGACAACGAGTGCACCAGAGCAGGTGGCGAGCTTGTCTAGTAGCGTCGCCGACAAATGGGTTCTTCTCGACCTTCTTAGCTGTGCGTTCGGTTTGTCCATGAGCACCGTCGTCGTGGGCAGCGCAGAGAAATAGACAGGCTCGGATCCGCAGGAGGCGAATCGTCCAATGGACGCCATCACGTCAGTACCCGTTCCCTACAACGAGCCGGTGCGCGATTACCCGCCGGGCAGCGCCCACTGTGAATCGTTGCACCGCCGGATTGCCGAGCTCGAGAGCGATCGCCATGAGCTGATGTTGACTATTGGCGGCGAGCGACGGATGGCCGGCGGCGACCGATTCGGCGTGGTTCAACCGCACGACCACGGTCACCTGTTGGGTGAATCGGCACAAGCCACCCACCAGGACGTGGCCGAAGCGGTGCGCGCGGCCAAGGAGTCGGCGCCTTGCTGGCGGGATCTCCCATTCGACGAACGTGCGGCGATCTTCCTGCGCGCCGCTGACCTGCTGGCGGGGCCGTGGCGAGACACGCTGAACGCGGCGACGATGCTTGGCCAGTCAAAGTCGGTGCAGCAGGCCGAGATCGACTCGGCGTGCGAATTGATCGACTTCTGGCGGTTCAATGTGCACTTCGCCCGCAACATCCTTGCTGAGCAGCCCAATTCGGCCCCTGGCGAGTGGAACCGCACCGACCACAGACCACTAGATGGTTTCGTGACCGCGATCACGCCGTTCAACTTCACCGCGATCGCCGGCAACCTGCCCACCGCTCCGGCGCTGATGGGCAACACCGTGGTGTGGAAACCCGCTTCCACCCAGTTGCTGGCCGCGCAGTACATCATGTTGCTGTTGGAGGCGGCCGGTCTCCCCCCCGGTGTGATGAACCTCATTACCGGTGGCGCCGCTGCTATGAGCACGGTCGCGCTGACTGACCCCGACTTCGCCGGCTTGCACTTCACCGGATCCACCTCGACGTTCAACTCGATGTGGCGGATCATCGGTGAGAACCTGGATCGCTACCGCGCCTACCCGCGCGTCGTGGGTGAGACGGGTGGCAAGGATTTCGTGGTCGCACACCCATCCGCTGACCAGGCGTCCCTTGTCACTGCACTGGTCCGCGGCGCGTTCGAGTATCAAGGCCAGAAGTGCTCCGCTGCTTCGCGCGCCTATCTACCTCTCTCACTATGGGACAACGGGCTCCGCGAAGCACTGGTCGACACAACCAAGACTGTCACCTATGGCGATGTAACCGACTTCCGCTACTTCGGCGGCGCCGTAATCGACGCTCGCTCTCTCGCCGAACACAGCGACCTGTTCGAGCGTGTACGCCATGAGAAGTCAGTGGAGATCCTTGCAGGCGGCGTCACCGATGATCGAGAGGGCTTCTTCGTCCAGCCGACCATTCTTCTCGGCTCCGATCCACACAATGAGATCTTTACGACCGAATTCTTTGGCCCCATTCTGGCCGTATTCGTCTACCCCGATGACGACTACGCGAGGGTGCTCGACCTCATCGATACGACGACCCCGTACGCGCTTACTGGTTCCGTCTTCGCCACTTCAAGGACAGCGATCGATGAAGCGCAACGCGCGCTCCGGTTTGCCGCAGGCAACTTCTATATCAACGACAAACCAACTGGTGCTGTGGTCGGCCGCCAGCCCTTCGGCGGATCCCGCGGTTCCGGCACCAACGACAAGGCCGGGTCGGAGCTGAACCTTCTCCGCTGGACGAGCCCGAGATCGATCAAAGAGACATTCAACCCGGCTAGGGCTCACGAGTACTCGCACATGAACAAGCCGGTCGGCATCTCGCCGCAGTCCGCTCCTGGAGCTCCCCCTTTGGCTCCGGGTACCGTCACACGACCTAGGTCGTCACCCGGACCTCACTGAACCGGAGAATCGGTGCGAATCCCGCGGACGATCGATCGGAGGAACTGGTGCCATTCCCCAGGGCAGTCGCACGACTGAACCGGGTGGGGCTCAACCGGGTCACCCGGCACGTCGCTCCCTGGGCCCCAGGGTTGGGAGTAGTCGTGCACCAGGGTCGGCGTTCTGGGCGGGCCTACGAGACCCCTGTCAACGTGTTCCCGACCTCAGACGGGGTGCGCATCGCTCTCACATACGGCGTGCACAGCGACTGGGTCAAGAACGTCCTTGCTGCCGACGGTTGCTGCTTGCGGACCCGGGGCCAGAAGCTGTCGCTGACGAACCCACAGGTGGTACACGACCCGATGCGCCACGGCACCCGCCCGGTCGAGCGGCAGATCCTCCGGCTATTGAGGGTCGCTGATTTCCTCGTGCTCGTCGAAAGACGTGCCGTTGGCGAGGAACCGACCTCACAGGGCTGAGCACCCCCGGGTTGTGAGCGGCGCGGTACCTGGCCCACGACGCTGTCTCTGCCCCGAGCTAGCCTTCTGCCGACCTCACAACTCATCAGGGTCCCGGTAAGAGGGATGAAGTCTTGATCTTCTTCCCGAGTCGCGTCAGGTACACGTCGCAGTGCGCGAGAGGATGCTTCAAGCCGCCAGGGCAGTTTCTCTCACATACCGAGTCAAGGTCGTAGCACGTCCCGGTGTAATTACGACAACCCTCGAGCTTTACGGTGCAGACGAGCGTGGAACAATGATCTTCTCGGCCGTTGAGGTTATGTTGTCCTTCACGATGTCCGCGCTGAATTCGCTCTCCTCGCCGAGACTCATGAGCGACGCAGCGGTGTAGGTAGCACCCATTGTCGTCAGTGCCAGGTCGTTCTCGAATCCGCCGCCGATAGCGGCCGAGAGCATGCCCTTCACCAGTGGAAGAGCCAGCTTGATCGTTGTGATCGAGGCTGCCTCTCCCGCGGCCGCAAGGGAGTGAGGACTCCTATCATGAGCGCCAAAGCAGCACTGCATACCTCCTCGCAGCTCGCGACCTCGGCACTGACGGCGGTCCTCTCCGGCTCTGGGGAGGCGTTGGACTTGAGTCGAAGTTCGTCGTATGCATGACCGGAGACGATGGCTGACTGCGCACCCGCGTCCACAGAGACTCCTCGCACCGCGGCACGACTCGGCAGCACGGGACTGACAGGTATGTCCATGGTGACTATCTGGCCGGCTGAGTTTGTCGCCACTACGGACGCGCTCACCGCCGGCCTGAGCCGAGGACTCAGCCGAAAAGTCTCGATCAGGAGATCCGTGCTCTGTGGGCTCAGGAGCTTCCCGATCCCCGCCACGCCGTACACCACCGCCAGGCTGAGTCGAAGCACTACCTCGAACGTCGCCACTTGTGCCCCCAAGGTCGATCCAAGCAGTTGTACTCGCGCTGCCCGTGTTTCCGACGGGCGCGTTGCGCGCTCTCGACGATGTGGCCGTCGTCAGCATCGGTCACCGTGGGGGTACCGCGTTGTGCCGGCTTATCTGGAGGAGGTCACGGAGCTTTCCGAACGGTCATCGTATGCCTGAACCGGCGGCGGCTCGTCGTGGGTCTGGGTGGTGGGGCACCGCTGGGCAGAACTGCGTGCAAGACTCGTGCCCGCAACGCGACGGGCATTGCTGGGGGGTAATCATGGGCGATGGCGATGAGGGTCTGGCCGCGGCCGACGCGTTCGTGTTCTTCGGCGCCACGGGCGATCTCGCTCACAAGATGATCTTTCCTGCTCTCTACCAGATGGTGAGGCGCGGCATGCTCGATGTCCCTGTGATCGGGGTCGCGTCCTCGAACTGGGGTCTCCCGCAGCTTCGTGACTATGCGCGGGACAGCATTGCGCGGACCGACACAGGTGTCGACGACGTCGACGCCCTCGAGCGGCTGCTGTCGCTATTGGGCTACGTCGATGGCGATTACGGCGACCCCAGCACGTTCAACGCTCTCCGGCGGGCACTCGGCGGTTCGCGCCGCCCGGCACATTACCTCGCCATTCCGCCTTCACTGTTCGCGACGGTGATCCAGGGACTCAGTGGCGCAGGACTGACCCACGAAGCGCGCGCCATCGTCGAGAAGCCGTTCGGGCGCGATCTCGCCTCGGCGCGGGAACTCAACCGCATAGTGCGGTCAGCGTTCCCCGAGTCCGCGATCTTCCGCATCGATCACTTTCTCGGCAAAGAGGAGATCATGAACCTCCTCTACTTCCGTTTCGCCAACTCCTTCCTCGAACCGATCTGGAACCGGAACTACGTCGCCTGCGTGCAGATCACCCTGGCCGAGCAGATCGGTGTGCAGGGTCGGGGCGCCTTCTACGAGACCGCCGGCTGCCTGCGGGACGTTGTTGAGAACCACCTGTTCCAGGTCGTCGCGCTGCTCGCGATGGAGCCACCGGCGTACCAGGGCATGGCCGCCGTGCAGTCCGAGAAGTTCAACGTGTTCAAGGCAATGCGACCGCTGAGCGCCGACGACGTGGTCCGGGGTCAGTTCACTGGCTATCGCGATGAGCTGGGCGTGGCGAAGGACTCCGACGTGGAGACCTTCTGCGCCCTTCGACTGTTCATCGATTCGTGGCGCTGGGCGGGTGTCCCGTGGTACCTGCGGTCGGGGAAGTGCTTGGCCGAGACAGCCGCGGAGGTGCTAGTCGAGCTGAAGCAGCCGCCGCAGGCTTTGTTCACTGACTCCGTGCCCGCAGACGGTCGGGCCAACTACCTGCGCTTCCGGCTCGCGCCCAACCCGGTGATCGCGCTCGCGGCCCGGGTCAAGCATCCGGGCGAGGAGTTCGTCGGTGATCAGCGTGAGCTCTTGTTGCTCAACGCGCAGCCGAACGAGGAACAACCCTACGAGCGCCTCCTCGGCGACGCTATGGCGGGCGCCGGGGCGCTGTTCACCCGCGAGGACACAGTCGAGGCTGCTTGGGCGGTCGTCGACCCCGTTCTCGAAGTCCACGGCAGCGCCCACCCCTACCCGCCGGGCGGCTGGGGACCGAAACACGCGGACAGGCTCATCAGGCCCCACGGGCGCTGGCACAACCCCGTGCCCGACCCGACGCCACGGCACTGACCTGACGTCACGGCCTGGGCACTGGGGCTTTCAACCTCACAGTCGGCGGAGCTCACATACGCCGCCGACAGGTGACTCCTGGCCGGAGATGTGTGACACATCCCGTCGGTAGGGTGCGGTCCGAAGAGCTATCGAGCGCGCCACTCCTTGGGCGCTCCGCAGACAGACAGCCGCCCTGCCGGGAGCCCGCTCGTGATCGCCTCCATCCCATCTGCCACACTGCTCGGCGTTCGGGGTCGTCCCGTACTCGTCGAGGTGCACGTGTCCAACGGCCTGCCCGGTTTCACCGTCGTGGGGCTGCCCGACGCGGCGTGCCGGGAGGCCCGTGACCGGGTCCGGGCCGCCCTGCTCTCGAGCGGGTTTCCGTGGCCGCTGCGGCGTGTAACTGTGAACCTGGCGCCGTCGGGTGTCCGAAAGACCGGCGCCGGTCTCGACCTGCCGATCGCCGTCGGGCTTCTCGTCGCGACCGGTGAGCTCGATGCGGCCGCGATCGCCGGCTGTGGGTTCGTAGGAGAGCTCGGCCTCGACGGCACGATCCGCTCGGTGCCGGGGGCCCTACCTCTGACCGATGCCCTCACTTCGTCAGCCGTCGTCATGCCGCCGGCGTGCGTTCCCGAGGCCTTGCTCGTCGGTAAGCCGGTCGTGCGCACGGCACGATCGCTCCGCGAGCTCGTCGATGCGCTGTCGGGACGGATCGCCTGGCCCGACTTGAGGACGGTCTCTCCGGCGGGCCCGGCACAGGCGCACAAGGTGCCAGGAGCTACAACCGCCGACCAAGCGTGCGGGCAGGGCCGTGCCGGGCCTCTCGACCTCGCGGACGTGCGGGGCCAGCCGATGGGGCGCCTCGCGATCGAAGTTGCAGCCGCCGGTGGCCATCACCTCCTGCTGTCGGGGCCGCCAGGCTCGGGCAAGACCATGCTGGCCGAGCGACTACCGAGCGTTCTCCCTCCCCTTGACGAGGCTCAGCTCCTGGAGACCTATCGGGTCCATTCCGCAGCTGCGTTGCCGTTGCCGCCGGCGGGCGAGCGCCGTCCCCCTTTTCGGGCTCCGCACCACGGGATCTCGGCACCGGCGCTCGTAGGCGGCGGCTCGTCGTGGATGCGTCCGGGCGAGGTCAGCCTCGCCACCAACGGCGTGCTGTTCCTGGACGAGCTAGGGGAATTCCCTTCGCCGTTGCTCGACCTGCTCCGTCAGCCGCTCGAGGAGGGAGTCATCCGAGTCGCTCGTGCGAGGGCGACTGTCAGCTTTCCGGCGAGGTTCCTCTTGGTCGCGGCGATGAACCCCTGTCCGTGCGGCGAACGACGAGGCATCGGCAGCTGTGTCTGCTCCGCCGCTCAGCTCGCCCGCTACTCGAGGAGACTCTCGGGACCGCTCTTGGACAGGTTCGATCTGCACGTCGCAGTCGGCAGGCCCAGTGTCCGTGAGCTCCTTGACTTGGTGCCGGCCGAGTCGAGCGCCTCTGTCGCCCAGCGTGTCGCCAAGGTGCGGGAGCTCGCACACCGGAGGGGTGTGACGGCGAACGCGGCCTTGTCCTCGGCGAGCCTGGATGTGCACGCCCCCCTCACCAAGGCCGCACGCGAGCTGTTCGAGCGGCAGCTGTGCTCGGGTGTGCTCTCGGCCCGCGGTCTCGATCGCGTGCGGCGGGTTGCTCTGACGCTTGCCGACCTCGATCCTTCGAAGACGGCCGTCGACGAGATCCACGTCGCGATGGCGCTCGAGCTCCGAGCTGGCCGGGCTGCCTTGCTGGGCGGACCGGGGCAAGTGTGAGCAGCTCCGAGAGCCCTCTGCACGACGGAGACCACTTGCCTGATATGGCGTACGCGGCAACGTTGGCAGGGCTCGATTCGATGACGCCGCAGCGTCTTCAGCGCTTGCTCCGCGGCCGCTCGGCAGAGGAGGTGTTCGCTGATCTGCGCGCACCGAGAGCGCGTCTCGTCTCGCGCTTGATGCATGCCGAGGGGGCCCCGGACCAGCGCAACCCACGGACCGCGCAGATCGTCAATACCTGGCGGAGGGCATCGGTCGACACAGACCCCGCCTTTGTCTGGGAGCGATTGGTGGCATCGAACACGGTGGCCTACCGCCGGGGGTCGCCAGGATACCCGTCCCGCCTCGTTGATGACCGGGCTGCACCCGAGGTCGTGTTTGTTCGCGGGTCGATCGCTCAACTGGACCGGCCCTGTGTGGCTCTCGTGGGCACCAGGTCAGCGACGCACTACGGGTCTGGTGTCGCGGCCGAGCTCGGAGCGGACTTGTCGGATGCCGGTGTGGTCGTCGTTTCCGGCCTGGCTGCAGGCATCGACGCAGCGGCTCACGAGGGAGCGCTCGCGCCCGAGCGCCCTGCACCGCCCGTGGCCGTCGTCGGTGGGGGAGTCGACGTGGTCTACCCCGCCAGCAGCAACCGGCTCTGGGCTCGTTTGGAGCTCGCCGGGGGCATCCTCTCAGAAGCGGCACCGGGAGCGGCACCGGAAAGGTGGCGCTTCCCCCTTCGCAACAGGCTCATCGCGGCGCTCGCCCATGTCGTAGTTGTCGTCGAATCCCACAAGGGGGGCGGAGCGCTGCACACGGTGACGGCCGCGGACGAACGTGGGGTCACGGTGCTCGCGGTGCCGGGATCGGTGAGGAGTCCCGCGTCCGAAGGCACCAACTCCCTCATTGCAGACGGCTGCGGGGTGGCGCGAGACGCCGCCGATGTGCTTGCGGCGCTGGAGCTCGCCTGTGCCGGCAGCAACTACGCGCTTGGTCCGCGCACCGGGCCATGCGGACAGAGGGGCTTTGCTCGGAATTCCCCGCCAGCGGTCACCGCCCGTCTCTCACCGGACGAGCGTGCCGTGCTCGAGGCTCTCGAAGATGTTGCGACTCCGTTCGAGAGCGTGTGCGGGCGCTCCGGCCTGGGACTCGCCCTGACGGCGGTCACCCTCGAGCGTCTCGCGACGCTCGGTCTGGCTGCAAGATCGGGTTCCGGCTGGGAGCGCAGCGCCGCCGGGAGGCGATAGAGCTGTCCCGTGGCGTCGGGGCCGCCAGGCAGGGTGTCCCCCCGTTGCTCTGGGCCGCGCGCCTCAGCCGGACAGCACGCTCAGAGGGTCGACCCAGTCGAGGTCGAGGGCCGATGCCACAGCTGCGTTCGTGCAGCTGCCGCGCATTGTGTTGATACCGCCGCGGAGCACCGGGTCCGCCGCCGCCGCCGCCGCCACCCCTCGCTCGACGAGCTCGACGAGGTAGGGGAATGTGGCGTTGGTGAGCGCATATGTCGAGGTATGCGGCACCACGGCGGGCATGTTCCCGACTGCGTAATGGAGTACGTCATGCACGAAGTAGGTGGGGTTCTCATGCGTCGTCTCATGTGTCGTCTCGATGCATCCACCTTGGTCAACGGCGACGTCGACGATGACCGCTCCCGCTCTCATGCCGGCGACCATCTCGTCGGTGATGACAACCGGCGCCCGCCCACCGGCGACCAGGACGGCGCCGATGACGAGATCAGCCTCGGAGATGGCGCGCTCGATCGACCCGCGGTTCGATGCGAGGGTCATGATCCGGCCCTGGTGAATCTGGTCGACCCACCGCAGCCGGTCGATGTCCCGGTCGAGGAGCAGGACCTCGGCCTCCATGCCTTGAGCGATCCACGCGGCGTTCCATCCCACGTGGCCGGCTCCGATGATCACCACGCGAGCCGGTCGTACGCCGGGGACGCCACCGAGCAAGATGCCTCGCGTTCCGTGTGGGGCCTCGAGGAAGTGCGCGCCGACCTGGGTCGCTATCCGACCGGCGACTTCGCTCATCGGAGCGAGAAGGGGCAGGTCGCCCGAGGGGAGCTGCACGGTCTCGTAGGCAACTCCGGTGGTCCCGGACTCGAGCAGAGCCTTGGCCACGCCCGGGTAGGCGGCGAGGTGGAGGTACGTGAACAACACGAGGTCAGGCCGCAGATACGAAAGCTCGGATTCCTGTGGTTCTTTCACTTTGCAGACAAGCTCCGCAGACCACGCAGTGTCCGCGTCGACCACGGTGGCTCCGGCGGCGGCGAAATCGGCATCGCTGAGGGACGATCCGGTGCCGGCCCCTGTCTCGACGAGCACCTTGTGGCCGAGCGACGTGAGTCCCCGGACGCCGTCAGGCGTGATGGCGACTCGGCCCTCCGCGACCTTCACCTCGGCAGGGACCCCGACGATCATGACAGGTCCGCCTGCTGCTGGCGCGGCGCAGCTACGGCTGCTTCAGTGATCATGGCTGCCACCTTCTGGTCCCCGACCGCTCGATTGTTCTGAACGCTGCAACGCTACCTTGGTGGCCGCCCGGCTCGCTCCAATGGCTCGAACGCCTGTGTACCATCGCGGCGTGCCGCTGATAGGAGGTGTGGCGGCGCTCGCTGGTAGTCGCGTCGCGATATTCGGAGCAGGCATGGAAGGTCAGTCCTTCGCCCGGCGCGTCGGCCCGACCTGCGCCGAGCTTGTCGTCGTCGACGACATTGCGGGCGACGCCAGCGGACTTACGGGACCTCGCCAGGCGGTCGAGACCGAGTCGGCCGGGATCGATGTGCAGCCTCCGTCGGTCCTCGAAGATCGCCGTTTCGACTTCGTCGTCCACTCGCCGGGGATCTCGCGCTACGACGAACGCCTTGCAGCCGCGGCCCGGCTCGGGGCGGTGGTGACGACTCCGACCGCGCTGTTCATGGAGGACTTCCGGGACAGACGGGTAGTGGCCGTGACCGGTTCCAAAGGCAAGACGACCACTGCGATGCTCACAGCTGCTGCTCTCGGCGCCTACGGTCTCGACGTCGCTCTTGCCGGCAACATCGGCCGTCCCTTGACCGAGCTGTACGACGACCACGCCCATGACGTGTTCGTCCTCGAGATCTCGAGCTTTCAGGCTGCAGACGTGACGGTGTCGCCCTCGGTCGGCGTTCTCACGCTGCTGGCGCCGGACCACCTCGACTGGCATCGGAACCTCGAGAACTACTACGAGGACAAGCTCCGCCTGTTCTCGCATCGCGCCGATGTTCCCGTTGCGGTGAACGGATGCTGCGACGAGGCCGTCGCCCGGAGCTCCTCGCTGGCAGGCAGGGTCCTCTACGGCAACAGTGGTCCGGTGCGCCTCGACCGAGCCCAGGTCGTGGCGTCCGATCTCGGGCCCTTGGACCTAGGGGCGTTTCAACTGTTGGGCGAGCACAACCTCGTCAATGCCTGTGGTGCAATTACGGCCGCTCTCCTGGTCACCGGGGAGCTGCCCGATCAGAAACGGCTCGAACGCGAGCTCTCTCTCGTGACGGCGCCCCGTTCGAGGCTCGAGCCGATCGGCGACGTCGGCGGCGTCAGCTACATCGACGACGCGCTCGCGAGCAACCCGGAGGGGACGGTCGCAGCAGTGAAGGCTTTCGCCGGAACACGAGTGGCGTTGATCGTTGGAGGGCACGACCGTGGCCTTGACTACGCACCGCTTGCCCGGGTGATCGATTCAAGCCTGCCGCAGCCGGTCGTATTCTGGATCGGGGACGCCGGCGCCGCGATCGCGACGGCACTCGACGACATCTCGAGCCACGTCCAACGCCAACAAGTGCCGTCGCTCGAGGTTGCGGTCGACCTGGCGTCCTCCCGTCCGGACATCGCGGTCGTGCTGTTCTCGCCGGCATCGCCGACTCCCCGTGACGAAGGCTCCTACCTCGATCGCAGCCGGCGATTCAGGCAGGTCGCCGGCATCGGAGAAGGCCACTCGAGCCGCGTGGGGACCCTGTGACGGCGCCTGAGTTGGCGACCGTCGAGACGTTCAGGATCGTCAGCTTCGACTTCGACGCTGCACGCAACATTGCCCGTTTCAACTACGCCTTCGACGGCACCCATAGCTTTCAGGAGGTCGTCGAGTTCGGTGGGTCTCCGCTCGGTTCGCGTGCAGGGCCCGGCATCGAGAGCGCGTTACGGCTCCTGCATCTCGCTGCGGGCGTCAGTTACTACAAAGCGGCGGCGCCGGGAAGGATCGTCATCGAGACCGGCCCGCTCAGCAGCGGGGAGGCGGGGCTCGTCCACGACTTGTACGACAAGGGCCTGCGCGAGTTCGCGGTGACGAACGGCCTGGACGTGCCACTTCAGTTCGAGGTGGAGGCGGAACACGAGCCAGGATCGGTGGCCCGGGCCGAGGCACTCGGCGAGGCCCCAGCGTCCCCGCCGGCTACAGGGCACTGTCATGACGCCCCCGGGGAGGGAGTCGCGGTGCCCATCGGCGGTGGGAAGGACTCGATCGTGCTGGTCGAGGCCCTGAAGGCAGCGAACCCGCCACCCGGGCTCGCGACCTGGCTGGTCGCGGTCAACTCGAAACCCGCCATGAAGCGCACCGCGGACGTTGCCGGCCTGCCGCTCGCCTCGATCACAAGGACCGTCTCGCCCCGGTTGATCGAGCTCAACTCGGCCGGGGCGCTCAACGGCCACGTGCCGATCACAGCGATCGTGTCGCTGATCGTCGTGGCAGCGGGGTACGTCTACGGATATGACACGGCGCTCATGGCACTGGAACGCTCGGCCGACGAGGCCACCTCGTTCGTCGAGGACGCCGCGGTCAACCACCAGTGGAGCAAGAGCACAGAATGCGAGCTCGGGCTGCGGTCTGTGATCCGAGAATCGGTCTCCCGTGCGATCGAGTACTCCTCGCCATTGCGTTCGTGCGGTGAGATCGAGATCGCGAGGTGGTTCGCGGACCTGCCCGCCTACCACGCCGGGTTTCGAAGCTGCAATCAGGTGTATCGCTCCGACGCTCACTTCGATGCCTGGTGCGGGCGGTGCCCCAAGTGCCGGTTCGTGTTCCTGATGCTTGCCCCGTTTCTCGATCCCGATCGCCTCGCGGCGATCTTCGGTGAGAACCTCCTCGAGAACCTCCAGCAGGTCGAGGGATTCAGGGACTTGTTCGCCGCCGGGCGCAAGCCTTACGAATGCGTCGGAGAGCAGCGCGAGTCGTTGCTTGCTTTCCTGCTCCTGCTCGAGAACCCCAAGTGGCGAGACGCCGCCGTTGTCGTGGCACTCCAGCCCGAGCTCGAGCAGAGCCGTCGGGGTGTCGTTGTGGATCTCGATGGCGATGTCCCTGTGATCGAGAGTGCAGAAGCAACCCGAGAGCGAGTCGTGAGGTTCGTCGCGCAGCTGCTGACGCGCGATCGAAGTCCGGAGCCGTGAGCTCCAGGCACGCTGCCGCCGCGCACCAGGGTCCGTTCCGGCACTGCGGTGGGTCGGGCCTCGACACGTATGGACAGACCGACCGGGTGGTCAGCTTCACGCTGCGCCGGTCCGGTAGCCTGGACCTAGGCGCTCAGTCATGATCCTCGACTCCATCCACTCACCTTCCGATCTCAGGGCCCTCTCGCTCGTCGAGTGCGACCAGCTCGCGGCCGAGATCCGCGACTTCATCGTGGAGGCAGTGTCGCGTACCGGTGGGCACCTCGGTTCGAACCTCGGTGTTGTCGAGCTGACGCTTGCGCTGCACCGGGTCTTCAAGTCTCCCGAGGACATTCTCCTGTTCGACACCGGCCATCAGGCTTACGTCCACAAGCTCGTGACGGGGCGCCGCGAAGGCTTCGTCGGCCTCAAGCAGGAAGGTGGGCTCTCGGGCTACCCGTCGAGGGCGGAGTCCCCCCATGACTGGGTCGAGAACTCCCATGCCTCGACAGCTCTCAGCTACGCGCACGGCATCGCCACGGCTCTTAGTCTGGAGGGCAAGAGCGATCCGGCAAGTGGAGGACGTCACGTCGTGGCGGTGGTCGGCGACGGCGCTCTCACCGGCGGGATGGCCTATGAGGCGCTCAACAACCTCGGCCATTCCAGCACCAGGGTGCTGGTCGTGCTCAATGACAACGGTCGAAGCTACGCACCGACGGTCTCGAGGCTGTCGGTCTCGCTGACCCAGTTACGGCTGGACCCGCGCTACTTGCAAGTACGTGATCGGGTGCGCCATCTGGTGGAGGACCTTCCGGGCGGCGTCTCGTCGCTCGCGTTCACTTCGTTCCATGGGCTGAGTGCGGCCATCCGGGAGGTCGTCGAGCCGCGGATGTTCTTCGAGGCGCTCGGAATCCGCTACACGGGACCCATCGACGGCCACGACGTCGGCGCGCTCGAGCAGGCCCTGCGCCGAGCCGCGAGCTGGCAAGGCCCCATCGTCCTTCATGTCGTCACCACCAAGGGGAAGGGCTACGCGCCTGCAGAGGCTGACGAGATCGCCTGCCTCCACGACCTGAAGCCTGCGTCGCCGGCACCGGCGAGCCGGTCCGGCGGACACCCGTCGGCACGTCCGGGGTCTCAGCAGGTTGCCGGGTCTCAGGTGACGGGGTCGACCGACGACGACGGGTTGCCCGGCCCCGTCGATGCCGGGGAGAGCTACGCCGAGATCTTCTCGACTGCGCTCGTGGATCTGGCCGCCTCCGACGAGCGCATAGTGGCGATCACCGCAGCTATGCCCGGCCCGACTGGGCTTCTGGCGTTCCAGGATCGTTACCCGCATCGCTTCATGGACGTCGGCATCGCCGAGCAGCACGCGCTCACAGCTGCGGCTGGGATGGCGATGAGCGGCCTGCGTCCGGTCGTCGCCGTGTACTCGACGTTCCTCGGCCGAGCGGTGGACCAGTGGAACCTCGACATCGGGCTTCACAAGCTGCCGGTCGTGATCTGCGCCGGCCGGGCGGGGGTCACCGGGGATGACGGGCCGAGCCATCACGGCATCTACGACCTTGTCCAAGCGCTGCAGATACCAGGTTGCACGATCTTCTGCCCAGCCGAGACCGCCGAGATCGCCCCGATGCTCGCCGAAGCACTCAAGCTCGACGGTCCCTCTTTGATCCGGTTCCCGAAGACGCCGTCGCCGGGTCCGCTCGCCACGCCGGGGACCGGGCTCAAGGCCCGCAAGCTCCGAAAGGGGACTGGCGAGGTTGTCCTCGTTGGCGTCGGCAAGATGACGCGTGCGGTTCTCGCAGCGGCGGAGGAGCTTTTCAACGACGGCATCGAGACAGACGTCTTCGACGTCAGGGTCGTCCGCCCGGCCGACCCCGACCTGCTGGAGGCGATCGCACGCTCGAGACTCGTCGTCACCGCCGAGGACGGGCTCGCTCATGGTGGAGCCGGCTCTTATCTCGTCGGCGAGGCCGATCGCGTCGCCGACGCAAGCGCGCTCGATGGACCGCGCCAGGTCGTGCTCGGCGTCCCGACGGAATTCTTGAGGCACGCCAAGCCTGACGTGATCCTTTCCCGGCTCGGGCTAGATGGCGCTGGAATCGCGGAGGTCACGCGTAGGGCGCTCGCGAGGCGCCGGCGGATCGAGCGAGCGCAGCAGGCCGAACCGCTCAAGCAGGGCTGACAGTCCGAGCGGGCTGAGAGCTCTGGTCGGGAGGACGGTGCCGGGCAACGCCGGCGGCCGGTCAGAACAGGCGGGCGTCACCGGGCTGTTCAGTTTCACCGGGCTCTTCCCCAGCGATGGGCTCTCCGAGATCGGGCCCTTCCTCACGTGCGTCGTTGAGCCTGGTCGACACGCGGAACGTCTCGAGTGCCCCCGGCGGCGCAGGACGGATGAACCGGCCGAGCTCGCCTGGCGGGAGTGGCTCGGGAGACAGCCACTCCTCGAGATCCTCTTCGGCGATCAGCACGGGCATGCGGTCGTGGACGCGAGCCACGAGCTCGTTCGCGTCCGTGGTGAGGATCGTGCAGGTGTGAACAGGCGTCGCAGACTCGGCGTCTCGAGGTCGCCACTGCTCCCAGAGACCGCCGATGAGGAGCAGGCCGGAGCCTGCTGAAGCCCGGAAGCACCAGGGCTGCTTGCGTCGGGTCGGGTCCCCTCTGGCCGCCGGGGCCCACTCGTAGAAGGCGTCAGCGGGAACGATGCAGCGCTGCCGGTCGACTGCGCTGCGGAACATCGGCTTGTCCTTGACGGTCTCCGCCTTCGCGTTGAAAGCGCGGGCCCCGATCGACGGGTCCTTCGCCCACCACGGCACCAGGCCCCAACGAAAGGCGGAGAGGCGCCGGAGCCCGGGATCCGCCAGAGGCACTGTCACCGCGAGCACCGTCGCCTGCGGTGCGACGTTCCAACGCGGGACCAGAAGCTCGGCAGGGACGTCCACCTTGTCCACCTCGAGCAAGCGGGCGATCTCCTCGACAGGGCGGCTCGCGACGAAACGACCACACATCGCCTGGAACGCTACCGGTACGCGCGCGCCGGGAGCGCAGCGTCATTCTGGCGCCGTGGTGAGTCTCATTCGACGGTGCGGTGGACCGTGTCGACTGCGCATGTGTCCACGATGTCCTCGGCGCAAGGCTCGCATTCCATCTCCAGGGTCGCGTGCGCAACATGGAAGCGGTTGTGGACCGAGGTCTTCACCCGTTCCCCGACGATCTGGGCCTCTTCGAGACTCGGGTGCCCGTCGAGCACGAGGTGGGCTGAGAGGGCCCTGACGTCGCTCGACAGGCTCCAGCAGTGGAGGTCGTGGACCGCCGTCACTCCTTCGATGGCGGAGATCGCCGAGGCGAGCGCGGCGACGTCGAGGTCGGGCGGGGTCGACTCGAGCAGGACATCCAGGCTCGCGCGTACGAGCCGCCAGGCCTCGGCCCCGATGAGCAGGGTGATCAGCAGTGCGACGGCCGGGTCGATCACCTCGAAACGCCCCGTCGCGAGGATCACGGCCCCTGCCACGATCACACCGAGCGCGGCGGCCGCGTCCCCGGTGAAATGCAGGGCCACGGCCTTGAAGTTCAGGTCCCTGGTGTGCTCGCGCAGCAACAGAGCAGCGACCGCGTTGCCCAGCAGGCCGGCCGCCGCGACGATCACCACGAGCGCGCCGTGCACGTGGGCGGGGTGGGCGAGCCGATAAGCGCCGAGCGTGAGCACGCCGAGGCCAACGACAACGATCGCGGTCGCGTTGGCGAGGGCAGCGAGGATGGTGGCCCTGTGGTACCCGAAGGATCTCGAGGCCGTCGCAGGCCTGAGCGCCAGCCTGGTGGCGACGAGGGCCAGACCGAGCGCCGCGGCGTCGGCCAAGTCGTGCCCGGCAGTCGCCACCAGACCTGTCGAATGGGCGAACACCCCGCCAGCGGCTTCGGCCACGACAAGGATCAGGTCGACGATGAGAGCCAGCACCAGCCGGCGCGATCGCGTCATCGGACGCCTCAGCCGGCTAGCCCCTCTACGACGAGCGAGCGGACGAGCGGCAGATCGTCGGGGTGCGTAAGCCCGATGCAACGGCTGTTCGACGGGACGACTCGGAAGCGTGCCCGTCCTTCAGACACGATCTGACCGACGACGTCGGGCAGGAGGAGCTCGGGCGGCTTGGCTTGGTCGTGAGGGGCTGTTTCGGGGTCGAACGCGTCGAGCGCACTGTCGAGCTCATCGAGGATCGACTCCGCAAAGCCCCATAAGTTCATGCTCACTTGCTCCTCACCGCTCAGGCGCTGCAGACGTCCGGCGTCGGGTCCGGCGATGGGGGATCCCTCGAATGCCCCGTCGGAAAGGCGCTGCATCTTTTGCTCAACGATGCGGCCAAGAAAGTCGTCCGCATCGGTCTCACAAAGACCTCGGGTGACCGGGCTGTCGGTAATGACCGTGTCGCGGAGGTGGTAGCCGACGAGCACGTGGTCGCCCGGCGTGCCGTCGTGGAGATGATCCGCGAGCTTCACCAGTGCCAGTGCGCCGTAGAGGTCGTCGGCATTGGCGACGCCGAAAGGTCCATCGATGAACGGTCGGGCCGACTCGACTGCCTGAGCGGTACCGGCGATCGCTCCCTGGACAACCGGCACGACTGGGAGATCCGCTGGCCAAAAGGACCCGATGTGGTCGAGCAGCTCGTTCTGGATCTCCTCTCGCACGATGAGGATGACACCGTCGAAACCGGCCGCGAGAGTGTCGCGAGCCGTGAAGTCCATGAGCGCCTCGCCTCTCGGCCCAACTGGAGCAAGCTGTTTCAGGCCTCCGAACCGACGGCCGTGACCGGCTGCAAGCAAGACGAGCTGCATGGTTGAAGCCTACGACCTCTTATCATCGAAGTGGGAAAGGCTCATCCAGACGGCGCAAACGAGAGGAGGTCGGTTGATGCAGGAAGACGCGGCGGAACCGGCTGCTCCAGCTGCGCCCGCGAGCTCAGCGGTGCCGGTCGTGGTCAACGTGGGAATCTCCGCGAGGTCCTATGGCGAACCGATCGACGCCACCGAGCGCGATCGACGCAAGGAAGCCCTTGATGA
>PMVZ01000221.1 GCA_003166375.1 Acidimicrobiaceae bacterium
CCTTTGCTAGCGCGCTCGGAGTAACTCGAATCCCCAACCTTCTGATCCGTAGTCAGATGCTCTGCCCAATTGAGCTACGAGCGCAGAGTTAACTGGCACTCTACCTGTGAGGACCGACATCTGCAGGCGCCGACGCTACCGACCACCCTCAAGCCGATTCTGCGTGCAATCCTAGACCTCTCCGCTCAGGATCAAGCCACCGCCGGGACTAACCGACGCGAGTTCTCTCGAGCGAAGTCCACCGTTGCGAGTCAAGAATCCGACCAGCACTGAGGACGCGGTACGTTTGAACTTGGCGATTGGCTGGGCTGCGATGGTGATCCTACCGAGAGGACCCGACGATGACCTGCTGGCAGTGTGGAGCACCGCTTCCGCCGGACGTCGGGTTCTGTCGGGCGTGTGGAGCCTTTGTGCGCCCGCGCAGTGTGCCGGTCAACCGGCTGGGCGTCACGACACCCGGTGCGGCCCGAACGCCGTCGGGATCCACCGCCGACGACGTGGCCGCACCGCCACCGAGTTCGAGCGTCGCGGGGTTTGAGCCAGCGCCCGTGTTTGCTGCTCGGTCGACACCCTTGTCAATGCGCGGGTCCGCCACGGCGTTGCCCGCGCCTGCAACCGCTGCGACACCCTCGACATCCTGGCTGCCTGCTCCCGCGGCAGCTTGCGTACTCCCATCGTCGACGACGCGGGCTGGGATCACTTCGAGTGGAGCGGGCCCGAACTCGGGGCTAGGCGACGTGCTGGCCGGATCGGGAACGGGAATCGTGTTGATCTCGATGTTCCTCACCTGGTACCGCGTGACGATTACGCCGCTCGGTGTGCAGTTCTTCGAATCGCTCGAGAGGGCCTTGTTCTCGCGCCTTTTTCCGCAGGCCGCGGCGGGTTTGGGAGGGCTCACGGGACCGTTGACGCTCTCGGTGTCGGCGCTCGACAAGGCGGCAGGAGGATGGCGTTGGGCGATCCTGGTTGTGTCGATCGTCATTCTTCTGGAGCTTCTCTTGGCCATCGGCTCGGGCACGACGAAACAGCCATCTCAGGGCTGGCCACACACCTCCATCCTCTTGGTTCTGACGGTCGCGAACCTTCTCCTTGTTGTCGCGGCCTTTTTCAGTCTGCCCTATAGCGGAACGCCAGCTGGCTACCTGACAGTGACTCGTGGCATCGGTGCCTACCTTGGGCTCGTCGCCGGGTTCGTCGCATGCGGCGGCGCAGTGGCGGTATTGGCCAAGAGTTCTCCGGGCGTGGGCCAGCGCTGACCGACAGGCGTGCGCTAACCAACGCATTCGCGTGACTTCTCACAAGAGCGGAGAGGGAGGGATTTGAACCCTCGGACCCGGTCTCCCAGGTCAACTCATTAGCAGTGAGTCCGATTCGGCCGCTCTCGCACCTCTCCACCTGGGCTTTTGCGCTTCAACAAGGGACACCTTTCCATGTTCTGTCCATAATTGCCAAGCACAACCCCGTGTCGGAGAGCATACGCGAACGTTCGTTAGAGGTTTGGCAGGTGCCGATGAGTGACGCCGGGCGGCGATCTCGAAGGAGCGAACTTCATCGACTTTACGTGAGTCTTACGAAATTGGTTAAGCATTGATCCAGGTTGATAAGGATGACAACGAGGGGCAATTCTTTGCCCTGTCCTGACTGATCCGCGCGGCCCGCTCGGGACGCATACGCGAACGCTCGTAGGGGGCATGGCAAGCACGGGCGATCCTGGCGAGGACCTCGGCACCGGGCGGCGCTCTTGCGCCAGTACCGACGCTCCGTGGAGCACGACAAGACACTCGGCGGGCCCCTAACTCGAGCTGGAAGTTCGGCGAGACCTGAAGAGTGGACGCCATCCTTGCATCCGCTGCTCATGTGTCGGAGGGGGCGTTCTCGACGACCGCACCAGACCTTGTCAGGTCGTGTTGTGGATGAGAACCGCGCACCACGCGGCATGTGCAACCTGCGTTCGGGACGCTGCCGAGTATCCGCTTGGCGCCCTTCATGCCCTTGTTGCCCACGACGATCAACTCCACCTGCTTCTCCTCGGCCACGGCTACGATTCGCTCGGCGACAGTGCCCGTCACCGCGTACGTATGTGTTTCAACGCCCTGGGTGCGGCCGAGCGAGGCGATGCCCTCCAGCAGGGAGTCCGCGATGCTGAGCGTGTCGACCAACCCGGGGTAGACACCGGTCATCTCCGTTATCCGGAGTGCGCCTTTCGTCGCCGCTTGGTACACGGACACGACATGCAACGTCGCGCCCAACTCCTTCGCAAGCTCCACGCTCGGCGTGGAAGACCTCAGGCTGTCGACGGGCGTGAGATCAACATGGGCGATCAGGACCTAGGAAAACTCGGCCCCGACCGACGTGCTGGCGAAGCTCACTCACCAGCCTCGTCAGCGAGCGTGGCGACCATCAAAGCCTTGATGGTGTGCAGTCGGTTCTCCGCTTGGTCGAAGACGATTGAAGCGGCCGACTCGAACACCTCCTCGGTCACCTCCAGGGCGGAGAGACCCCGTTTTTCGAAGATCTGCAGGCCGACCGCCGTCTCGACGTTGTGCAGAGCGGGAAGACAGTGCATGAATTTCACGTTCGGGTTGCCAGTCGCGGCCATGAGCGGACCGTTGACCTGGTAGGCGAGCAGCTGGTCGATGCGCGCGTCCCACTGGTCGGCCGGTTCCCCCATCGACAGCCAAACGTCGGTGTAGAGGAAATCCGACCCGCGGACCGCTTGGGCGGCGTCCTCGGTGACCGTGATCCGGGCCCCTGACTCTGACGCAAGCCCATGGGCTATTGCCTGGACATCCGAAGACGGCCAGAGTGCCCCGGGCGCGGCGACCCGGACGTCCATGCCCAGGAGAGCTCCGGTGACGAGCAAGGAGTTCGCTGTGTTGTTGCGGGCATCGCCGAGGTAGCAGTAGGCCACGTGGTCGAGCGGGCGGCCGGCGTGGTCGCGCATCGTAAGGATGTCGGCCAACATCTGGGTCGGGTGCCACTCATCGGTGAGCCCGTTCCAGACGGGCACGCCCGCGTACTTGCCGAGAGTCTCGACGTTCGCGTGCGCAGAGCCGCGGTACTCGATCCCGTCGAACATCCGGCCGAGCACACGAGCCGTGTCTTTGATGGACTCCTTGTGGCCGATCTGCGACCCGGTGGGTCCGAGGTAGGTGACGTGCGCTCCTTGGTCATAGGCCCCCACCTCGAAGGCACACATGGTGCGAGTGGAGGCCTTCTCGAAGATGAGCGCTATGTTGCGGCCCGTCAGGTATTGACGCTCGCGTCGGGCGCGCTTGTCCTCGCGGAGGCGAGCCCCGAAGTCCACGAGGTAGAGGAATTCCTCCCGGGTGAGGTCGGTCTCTTTCAACAGATTGCGTCCGCGCAGGTTCGTCATGGCTCCATCTTGGTACGCCGGAGACTATGAGCTGAAATACGCAGCTAGCCGCTGGCCGGAGGGACCGAACCGCAAGCAAGGCCCTCCCGCCTTCTCAGGTCATATGGTGGTCCCGATGCCTGCCATCTCTCCAGAGCTCGACCCTTCGGACGTGGGTCTCGACCAAGCTCGTCTCGGTTCGATCGGTCGGCACTTCGACCGGTACGTGGAGGACCGGAAGATACCGGGGTTCCTCGCCGTCGTCACCCGGGGCGGCAAGGTCGCCTACGTTGGGCGCGGCGGCTTTCGCGATCTCGAGAACGGTGCACTGGTCGAGGCCGACACTCGCTTTCGCATCTACTCGATGACGAAGCCCATCACGTCGGTCGCGGCGATGATCTGTTACGAGGAAGGCCTGATCGCGCTCGATGACCCGTTGAGCAAGTTCATCCCGGATTTCGGCGAGACACGGGTCTTCGCCGGAGGCTCGTCGATCCAGCCGGTCACGGTCCCGATGTCGGAGCCGATCAAGATCTGGCACTTGATGACCCACACCGCGGGCCTCACATACGGCTGGATGTTCAACCATCCGGTCGACGCCATGTACCGGTCGGCGGGATTCGAGTGGGACCGGCCTCCCGGCCTCGACCTGGCCGGCTGCTGCAGCCGACTGGCACAGATTCCCCTGCGTTGTCAGCCGGGCACCGAGTGGAACTACTCGATGGCGACCGACGTCCTCGGCCGCGTGGTGGAGGTCGCGACGGGGCGGTCGCTCGACGAGTTCTTCGCCGAGCGCGTACTCGGGCCGCTCGGGATGAACGAGACGAGCTTCTACGTCGAGGGCGAAGGAGCCGAGAAACTAGCAGTGTTGTACATGCCCGATCTCTTCACCGGTCGGGCGACGCGCGCCGCCCGCATGGGCGAGGCGGCCCTGAGCAGTCCAAGTGTGCCTTTGGGCGGCAGTGGGCTGGTGTCCACGGCGGTGGACTACCACCGGTTCACCCAGATGTTGCTGCGTCACGGCGAGCTCGACGGCGTGCGGATCCTGGGCGCACGAACCGTCGCGTACATGACCCGAAACCACTTGCCGGGCGGCGCGGACACGGCTGGGTTCTGCAACCCGATCGGAGGTGAGCAGGAGCCCGGGCTCGGCTTCGGACTCGGTTTCTCCGTCGTCATCGACCCTGCAGCCCTGAAGGTGACCTGCAGCGCCGGGGAGTACGGCTGGGGTGGAGCGGCGAGCACCGAGTTCTGGGTCGACCCGGCAGAGGAGTTGACGGTGCTGTTCTTCACCCAACTGCTCCCGTCGGGCACCTATCCGATCCGCCGCGAACTGCGCCAGCTCGTCTACTCGGCGATCGTCGACTAGGAGGGCCTGAACAAGACCCATGCATCGCCGCGCGAGCCGGACCGCCGGATCACTTGATGACTTCGTAGGCGTTTCCAAGTGATTTCACAGGGTGGGGGAGCATTCTGACAGCCAGCAAGGGATGGGCCGATCAAGCTCAGGGCCGGCCCATCCCTCTCCCAAGGCTTCAGAAACGAGAGTGCAAGATGAGTGACCTAAATCCACTACCTCAGCAGGACTGCGGCGAACCGACTGTAGCGGCACAGGCCGCGCCCGACAGGCGTCGGCGGGACTCGCTGGGCGTGCGAGCCGCCGCAGCAACGGTGATCGCAGGCGCCCTGGCCGCAGGAGGCTACGGCGTTGCCTCTGCCGCTTCCAGCCACAGCGCGACGAGCCAGTCTGCCAGTCAAGCCCTCGCCGTGGCGTCGAGCCCATCGAAGTCCGCGCCCAGCCGTCCGCGCCCGGGTGGACCGGCCGGCCTTGGGCTCGGCGGCAGATTCGGGTTCGGAGCGGGCTTCGGTCTTGGCGGGGCTTTCGGTCAGGGCGGCACGGTCACCCAGGTGACCCCGACGAGCATCACTGTCGACTCGTTGTTCGGTAGCGCCCTCACCGTGACGACCGACTCATCGACTACCTACAGCGAAGGTGGCAAGAAGGTCGAGCGCTCCGCGGTGGCTGTCGGCGAGCAGGTCGTCTTCCGCCCGGCCGGCAGGCCGTCAACCTCGAGCACCAGCGGCTCGCAGCTCGTCACGCTCGTCGAGATCGTTCTGCCGCACGTCTCGGGCAAGGTTGTCAGCGTGAACGGGTCCCAGCTCGTCGTCTCCCAGCAAGACGGGTTGAACGTCACGGTGAACACCTCGACATCGACGACCTACGACGAGGTCGGACAGTCGGTGCCGGCTTCCGAGGTTCAGGTTGGCACCGTCGTCTCGGTCACCGGGACGCTGTCCTCCGATCACGACCAGATCGACGCCACAACGGTCGAGATCGTTCTGCCCTCGGTCGCAGGTCGTGTGACGGGCGTCACCGGTACGACTATCACGATCACGAGCTTCGACGGGACGGTGGAGACCGTGACGACCTCCTCGAGCACTGTGTTCCGCAACCAGAGCGGCACCACGACCATTGCCTCGGTGGCGAAGGGTGATCTTGTGGAGGCCTCTGGCACACCCGGGGCAGGCGACACCTTTGCTGCCGTGACTGTCTACGTCGGCTCAGGTACCCCATCGGCTCCGGGCGTCTTCGGTGGCCCTGGCGGCTTCGGCGGTCACGGGGGCTTCGGCGGCGGGCCTGTGCCCGGCGGAGGTTCCTGGAACGGCGGCGCAGGTGGCTTTGCCGCAAATGCCGGCAACGGATCGACACCGATGTGAGGGTCGGCGCGGGCGAGGCGTTGAACGCCGCGAAACGCAATCCCTGCCATGGTTCGGGACCCTCGGGATGATGGTTGCGGGACAACAGGACTTCGGGCCGGTGGCTCCGGATCACACGGGCGAGGTCGCGGCAAAGCTCCAGCAAAGGGAGCAGCGCCACAGGTTCGACGCTAGCGGTGTCACGGCATTTGTGGCGGCTTCGGGAGTTGGCTAGAGACCGGGGTCGCGCGCTCCAGGGCACCCCACCCGGTGTCGTGCTCGTGCCGGATCCGGTCCACGCGCCCGCCGCCACGGAAGCCGAACAGGCGATGGGCCCAGAGGAGGTAAGCCATCACAGCGACGTTGATCACGAGTGCGCCGATCTTCAAGTAGCTGATCTTGACCGCGAGCTCATAGATCTCCAGCGGCAGCAAAAGGGTGACCTCGATGAAAGTGAGGTACTCCGCCCATCGCCTTTCTCCCCACAGCCCGACCGCCTCGATCGCGTTGATCGCCGCATAGGCGGAGAACGCGGAGCCGTAGAGATACAGCTTGGTGGTGGAAAGCGATACAAGGTGGGTGATCTCGCGAAAGAAGCCGTTGCGGCTCGAGACAAAGCCGACGCTGGCCTGCAGCGAGTTCAAGATTCGGATGTAGTCACTGCGGAGATCCTTCTGATGACCGGCGAACAGGATGATGGCGATTCCCAAGGCCGCGAGAACGACGAAGTGGACCACACGGTCGAGCGCGATCAGACGCAGCACGTAACGGTTCCTGAGCGGTCTGCCCCGTAGCGGCAGTTCGATCTCGTCGCGTCCCGGTGGGAACCGGTTAGGTGCCGATCTCGGTGGGGCCAGCGGCAGCCACGAGTCGCACCTGAGGCACCGGTACCACCGCAGTCCGTCTGATTCGCGAACCAGCAGGTGGTCCTCCAAACGAACTCCCACTGCGTCTGTGCCGACCAGTTCGTGGCCGTGAAGGCCGCATCCGATCAGCTCCCAGCGCAACTTTGGGCGGAAGCGCCTGGTCCGCTCGGTACCCGGCAGCAAGGCCAGTTCCGGGGCCTCGCTCGGCTGCTGTTCCTCAGGCTCTTGCGGCCGGTCTGGCTCCGAGTTGTCGCCGGTTGGCACGCCGCTCAGTCTCGCACTGTGGCGATGGTCGTGATGGATGAAGGTTGACCGGTGTAGGCGCGGCTGGAGACGCGGGCTTCGAGGCCGTAACCTCGAAGTGGTGAGGCAATCCACGATCGCGCCGGGCGCGAGACCTGCCGGGTCCGCTCCGTCGCCCGCAGACCTCGCGATGCGTCGTCTTCTTCGTGTCCCCGAAGGTCCGCCTTCGGCCGACGAGGCTTCTGCGCACCGGATCTTCAGCGCTTCGATCCTGATCTCCGGGCTCCGGTGCCTGCTCGGCTATGTCGTGCTCCCGATCCTCACGCCGATGCTCGGAGCAGCGGCCGGCGCAGGGCCGGCGGTCGGGCTTCCTATCGGCATCATCGCCCTTGTCTTCGACGTTCGGGGGATCCGGCGGTTCTGGCTCGCCAACCACCGATGGCGTTGGCCGATCACCGCGCTCTACAGCGTAGTGATCGTGCTCGTCATGACGCTCGTGATCTCCGACATCGTCCACCTCACCAGTTAGCTCGCCGGCGCCCCGTCTGGGGAACCTGCGGCGGCTGACGGCAGACAGACGTGTGCGAGCGCCCCGTTAGATTGTCGACGTGGCGAGCCCAGACAGCCGAGCCGCCAGCCAGACGGTCGAGGTGTCGGGCCGCAGCGTCGAGATCTCGAACCCCGGCAAGGTCTTCTTCCCCGGTCTCGGAGCGACCAAGCTGGACGTCGTCTGTTACTACCTCGCCGTCGCGGAGCCGATCCTGCGCGCGACGGCCGGCCGGCCCGCGATGCTGCAGAGGTTTCCCGACGGTGCGCTCGGCAAGTCGTTCTTCCAAAAGCGCGTGCCGCCGGGTGCTCCGGAATGGCTCCAGACGATCGAGGTGTCGACGCCGAACGGCACGATATCGAGGGCGCTCGTCATCGCGGACCTGGCTCACATCGTGTGGGCGGTGAACCTGGGCTGTCTGGGGTTCCACCTCTGGCCGTTTCGCGTGGAAGACCCCGAGCATGCCGACGAGCTGCGGATCGATCTCGACCCCCAGGCCGGTGTCGTGTTCGACCAGGTCCGCGAAGCGGCCTCGTGTGTGAAAGCGCTCCTCGACGAGCTCGGCATCCTGGCGTACCCGAAGACCAGCGGTAATCGTGGGCTGCACATTTACGCCCGTCTGGAGCCTCGCTGGGATGCGACCGAGGTCCGCTCAGGGGCTGTGGCGCTTGCACGCGAGCTCGAGCGTCGGCGCCCCGATCTCGTCACGGCGAACTGGTGGAAGGAGGAGCGAGGCCGACGAGTCTTCGTTGACTTCAACCAGAACGCGCCTCACAAGACGGTATTCGGGGCCTGGTCGGCACGCTCGCGTACCTACGCCCAGGTATCGACGCCCCTTTCCTGGGACGACGTCGTCGCCGTCGATCCCGACGAGCTGACCATCGCGACCGTACCGGACCGGCTCCACCGCCTCGGTGATCCGTGGGCCGCGATGCCCGACCAGCCGCAGTCGCTGGAGCCGCTCCTGCAGTTGGCTGCCCGTGACCGTGAGGCGGGACTTCACGACGCACCGTGGCCGCCGCAGTACCCGAAACAGCCCGACGAGCCGAGCCGCGTCGCACCGAGCCGGGCAAGAAGGGACTGAGGGGCCAAGCCGGTGGGACCCGCAGAAGCGCTCCGGCGCATCGCCTACCTGCTCGAGCGTGACGGTGCCGAGACCTACAAGGTGCGCGCCTTCCGCCAAGCCGCGATCGCCGTCGACGAGTTGGGCCCGGGCCGCCTCGAACAGCTCGCGTCCTCGAGGCGGCTGAAGGACATCCCCGGCGTCGGCGACACGACGGCGGGCGTGATCGCCGAGGCCATTGCGGGCGGGACGCCGGGCTACCTCGCCCAGCTGGAGGCGGTCGAGCCAAGACCGCTCAGCCCTGATGTGCTCGGGCTCAGGGCGTCGCTGAGGGGTGACTGCCACAGCCACTCGGACTGGTCCGATGGTGGCAGCCCCATTCGCGAGATGGCCGAGGCGGCAGTTGCCCTCGGGCACGAGTATCTCGTCGTGACCGACCACAGCCCTCGCCTCACCGTGGCGCATGGGCTGACCGCCGAACGGCTCCGGAGCCAACTGGAAGTGATCGGGGAGCTCAACGAGGAATTGGCACCGTTTCGCCTACTGACCGGCATCGAGGTCGACATCTTGGAGGACGGGTCACTCGACCAGGACGAGGAATTGCTTGCGGCGCTCGACGTCGTAGTCGCGAGCGCCCACTCCAAGCTCCGGCTGGAGGCGCCCCAGATGACCAGGCGCATGGTGGCAGCGGTGGAGAGCCCCCACAGCGACATCCTCGGCCATTGCACGGGTCGGCTCTTGACGGGCAAGGGTCGCGAACCGTCGAGCTTCGATGCCGAGGCCGTCTTCAGCGCCTGCGCGAGGACCGGGAAGGCAGTCGAGATCAACTCGCGGCCGGAGAGACGCGACCCGCCGGAGGAACTTCTGAAGCTGGCCGTCGGTCTCGGCTGCTGGGTCAGCATCGACACTGACGCCCATGCGCCCGGCCAACTCGAATGGCTCGGGTTCGGCTGCGGGCAGGCCGTGCAAGCCGGGGTCCCCGCGGTCTCGGTCGTGAACTCGTGGCCGGCCGACCGGCTCTTGGAGTGGACCGCGAGCCACGATAGTGCCTCCGCGCCCCGTCGCGGCAGAAAGTCCTGACCGCTACCATCGTTCGGTGGAACTGCCTGTCATGCCGCCCGTGTCCCCGATGCTGGCAAAGCTCTGCCGGCAGATGCCGGAGGGCGGTGGGCTGCTCTACGAGCCGAAGTGGGACGGCTTTCGCTGCATAGTCTTCCGTGACGGCCTGGATGTGGAGCTCGGCAGCCGCAACGAGAGGCCGCTCACTCGCTATTTCCCCGAGCTAGTCGGATCGCTGCTGGCCAATCTGCCCAGCCGTTGCGTGCTCGACGGCGAGATCGTGATCGCCGGTCGGTCGGGCCTCGACTTCGACGCCCTGCTGCAGCGGATCCATCCGGCCGCATCGCGGATCAAGCTCCTCGCGTCCGCGACACCGTCGTCGTTCGTCGCCTTCGATCTGCTGGCTTTCGGTGACGACGACCTGCGCGGCGAGCCTTTCGGATCCAGACGGTCAGCACTCGAGCAGGCGCTCGGCGATGCCGAGCCGCCTGTGTACTTGACCCCGGCCACTCCCGATCCCGCAGTGGCGAGGGACTGGTTCGACCGTTTCGAAGGTGCCGGGCTCGACGGCGTCGTCGCCAAGCCCCTCGAGCTCACCTATCGGGAGGGCGAACGCGTCATGTTGAAGGTGAAGCACGAGCGGACGGCCGACTGCGTCGTGGGTGGTTTCCGGTGGCACAAGGACGGCGGAGGTGTCGGCTCGCTGCTTCTCGGACTGTACGACGAGCATGGCACGCTCCATCACGTCGGAGTGGCATCCGGTTTCTCAGTGGCGCTGCGCAAGAACCTGGTGGACGACCTCGTTTCTTACCGGTTGGCGAGTCTCGAGGGGCATCCCTGGAAGGCGATGACCGCCGACAGCGACAGCACGCGCAGGCCAGGAGCGCAGAGCCGGTGGAACACGGGAAAGGACCTCTCGTGGGAGGCCGTGGCGCCTGAGCTCGTATGCGAGGTCGGCTACGACCATCTCCAAGGTGGCCGGTTCCGGCACGCTACGTCGTTTCGCCGCTGGCGGAACGACCGCGAGCCCGGTTCGTGCACCTATGCGCAGCTCGAGGTTGCAGTGCCGGAAGAGCTCGCCCGGGTCTTCGGCGCCGGGAGCCGGTAAGCCTCAGGATCTTCTGAGTGCCGCGACGCGTTCAGCCAAGGACTCGTCGCGAAGGTACCGGCACGTATTCGCGAATCCCGGCCCTGGGCCATGCCAGCGCAGCTCGTCCACGCCGTTGAGCAGCGTCCGATCGATCCGAAGCGTGGCAAGGAGCCGGAACAACATCGCTGAGTCGCGTTCGGTGGCCAACCGCGCAGCCAGCTTCGGGGCGCTGCGCACCACCCGAATGACCTCGGGGTCCCAGTCGGCGATGTCGTCCGGGATGGCGTCGACGTGGCCGTAGTGGGCCAGGACCGCCGAGGTCGACTGGCGGCCCCAGCCGGAAAGTCCGGGGAACCCGTCGGCACTGTCGCCGACGAGTGCGAGCCAGTCCGGTATCGACGCCGGGCCGATCCCGTAACGGGCCCGGACGCCGTCTTCGTCGGTGACCATGCCTGTGCGCCGGTCGAGCTGGACAACCCGCTGTGCGACGACGCTCTGGGCCAGGTCCTTGTCGGGAGTGCAGATGAGCACCTGGCCGACACGGGGGTCTTCTCGGGCAACGGCAGCAGCCGATGCCAGGGCGTCGTCGGCCTCGAGCTCGATCATCGGCCAGACCCGCACTCCGAGCGACTGGAGCGCCTCCTCCAGCAGCGGGAACTGGGACCTCAGCTCGGACGGCACCTCGGCGCCCGTCTTGTAGCCGGCCCACAGGTCGTTGCGGAACGACTCGATGACGTGATCAGTCGCTACACCGATGTGGGTAGCGCCCTGGGCGAGGAGTGAGGCCACCGACCAGATCACGCCCCGTGTGGCCGACATCTCCGCGCCGTCGCCAGCCTTGCTGGAGGGCCGGCCGAAGAACTGGCGGAAGAGCTCGTAGGTGCCGTCGATCAGGTAGACCTGCACGTGTTCAGCCTGCCAGGCGCGAGATCCGCGCGAGCGCCGAGGTCCCGACTTACGCTCGTGGAAGAGCCCGGCGGCCGATGTCGGGCACGCAAAGTGGTGGGATGGTCACGCAGGGCGTTGTAACGAGCTATGATCTGGGAATCTGATTGATGAATTATTGCTTCAGGAGGAAAAGTCATGCACACGATCGCTCCGTTGGAGGATCGGCGAGCTGTGGCGCGCCCTGGAGATGAGGGCTTCACACTGATCGAGCTCCTCGTCGTCCTGCTGATCATCGGGATCCTGCTGGCCATTGCGATCCCCACTTTCCTGTCCACGACCAAGACTTCGAGCAACACGGCCGCACAGGCGGATCTCAAGACTGCGCTCACCGGTGCGGACACGTACTTCATGTCGGCCGGCTCACAGTCCTACGCGTACCTCGACTCCTCCGCAGGAGGGACGTCGACCATCAGTTCGGTCGGCACCGGTCTCACCTATGTCTCGGGCTCGGGATCCGCAAACTCTTCGTCAGGCCCCCAGGTGATCAGCGTGTACGTACCTAGTGGGGGAAACGCCCTCGTGTTGACCGCTCTGGCTCACGGCACGCTGGACTGCTGGGGGATCCTGGACATAAAGACGCCGCTCAGCTCGTTTTTGGACAACGAGAAGGCGACCGGGACCTACTACTTCGTGGTGCCGGCTGCGGGCGCGTCCGCGTGCAATGCGCAGTCTGTGTCACCGAGCCCCGCCAATATCTCGGGCACAACCTTCCCGCACGGCTGAACGTCCAGCTCCTGAGAGCCAAACGGCAGGGCGGACTCGCGTAAGAGTGGTTCCCATCGGGCGGCCGGCCGGGGCGTCCCGACACACGACGGGAGGACAGATGATCGCAGCGTTCTCAGTGAGCCCTGCTGGCGCGGAGGAAGTCGGTGCTGCGGTGGCCGAAGCGGTGAGGCTTGTCCGCGAGAGCGGGTTGCCGAACGAGACCAACGCCATGTTCACGAACGTGGAAGGCGAGTGGGACGAGGTGATGGCGCTCGTGAAGTCGTGCGTGCTGCGCCTGGCAGAGGACTCCCCGCGAATCTCAGTTGTCATCAAAGTCGACTATCGGCCCGGCGTCGCAGGCGCGCTACGCGGCAAGGTCGAAACTGTCGAGCGTCACTTGGCCGGGCCGGGGGCGTAGCAGACCGGCGTTCGTGTTCGCCGGCCGCCTTGCGAGCCTTCCCGTTCGAGCGATTGCGGGCCGAGATCTAGGTGCCCGAGACGGGCTCGGCACCCTCGGCGTATTCGAGCGCCCAGCTTGCCGCAGCTTCGGCGACGCGCTCCTCAGCCTCGCGGAGCTTTTGGGAGAACGGTCCCCGCGGGTCCTCGATCACGTGATCGACCACTGCTTGATAACCAGCCGAGGCTTCGCGGAGTGCTTGCTGGGCAGCTCGAGCCTTGTCAGAAAGGTTCACCATGGTCCGGTCATGATAGGCCGCCGCGTCGACTGTCAAGCCCCCGCCCCTGGCCAGCCGGCCGAGATGCGGGACGTTGACTTGGTTACTGGACGCCCCGGTGCCGCCCTCCGAAGAGACTACGCCTCTCGCTGGGAGCCTCGCCTCCAAAGGGCCAGGTTCCGTTGGTGAGTCTCTCGGTGACGTAGTCGGCAAGGTCCCCGATGCTCGTGTCGGTCGGCAATGTGCCCGCGTGACGCCAGATCGTGGAGTGACCCTCCGTCGAGTCCGAGTCCGGCCATCCGTGGTACCAGCACTCCGGATCGAGCCAGAACCCGACAACGGTCTTGGGCGAGTACACCCGCAACAGCTCCTCGTTGTCGGGGTCCCAGTCGACCGCCGTTGACTCGACACGAAGGCCGACCAGATCGCTCAAGAGCTGGACGAGAGACTTCTGGAAAGCCTTCGCGCGCTTCTCACCGTCGTCGCCCTTGTCGATGGGAACCAGCCTCGAGTGGTCCTCATCGATGAGCAGTTCGGCGCTGAGATACCAAGCGATCTGCCGCGCCCGACCGGTCAGCGGGCCTGTCGTCGCAGCCAGCTCCGCGTCGAGCTCGGCAGCCAAGCGGTCGTGTTCGCCGGTTCGGAGATGACCGCACCAGTCCCTCCACAGGAGGGGTCGCAGGTTCCCGATCAGAACGCGGTCGGTGAAGCCGGTCGAGTCGGGTTCGACGGGCGCGGGCTCCTGGCCCGCGCCCGGGATCAGTGCCTCGATTCGCGCCTCGAGATAATCACTTATCGGCGAATCGCCGAGGATCACCGTCGTCGGCAACCTCGGCATCCATGGCGGCTGACCCGATGTCTCGACAGAGCCTGGCGGGAGCTGTGCGGTCGCCGGACGCTCGGTCGGATCTGGCTCCACCCGCTCGTCTGAGAAGACGCCCTGGTCCTGGAGTTGGACCCATCGGTGCCATCGGTAGCGCGAAGCCGCGCTGAGCACGCTTCTTGCGACCGTGGCGAGCTTCAACTCCTTGAACGTGGCAACGGGATGACTCGCCCGTTCCGGGAGGTCAGGCCAGGAAGCGATCAAATGGTGCTCGTTCCCGTCACTTGTCACCTGGTATGTCGTCATCGTCGGCTCACCTGACAGTAATGCGGCTGCACCGTCAGTCGGCGACGCCGACCTGGTTCCGACCGCTGGCTCTCGCGAAGTACATCGCCTCGTCGGCACGTTCCACCAAGCGCTCGAAACTCTCCCCCTGGGTCCACAGGGCCACGCCGACGCTGGCGGTGACGCTCGGGCCGTCGTTGGGTGTCATCGGACCCGGTCGCTGATGGAATGACCGAACGTGTCGTTTACTCCTTTGAAGTGATCGAGGTCGATCATAAGTGCGGCGACTGCCAGCCTGGGGTCCCGGTCGTCGAGCGCACTCCCATCATCCCACCTTTCGGTTTCACGGTTCCCTTCCTGTCCTGGCCCGTGGCACCCGAGCGACAGGCCGGAGCCCTCCGTCAAGGCAGCGAGCCGGGCGGCCACGTCGGCAAGGCGAACGCGAAGGTGTCATTCGCCTCTGGAGAGGTCGGCCCGGATGGTCGTTCAATGATCGCGGGTGCTCGAGAAGGAGGTTCAGTGCAAGTTCTCATCGCTTACGGGTCCAAGCGTGGAGGCACGGCCGGACTCGCCGAGATGATCGGCGACGAGTTGACAGCGGCCGGGCTGAAGACCGCCGTCAAGCCGGCTCGCGAGGTTCGCGGCCTTGACGGCTTCGACTCCGTCGTGATCGCCGGGGCTCTGTACGCCACACGCTGGCACCGTGACGCCCGCAGTTTCGCCCGTCGGCACGCCGCGGCGTTGGGCGAGCGGCCGGTCTGGCTGGTGAGCAGCGGCCCGCTCGACGACTCCGCCGTCGCTGGCGCTATCCCGCCCGTCAGGCACGTCGCCAAGGTGATGTCGCAGATCGGAGCCCGCGGCCAGGTCACCTTCGGAGGTCGCCTCGAAGCCACCGCAAAAGGTTTCCCGGTCAGCGCCATGGCCAAGACGAAGGCAGGTGACTGGCGCGACCGTGACCACGTGCGCTCGTGGGTGGCGACGGTGGTCGCCGAGCTCGGTCAACTCTGAGAGCCTGTTCGTGGTGACGGCAAGCCGGCCGGACGGACATGACAGCGGCCATGGGGGGCCCGGACGGCAATGAGCTCTGTGGTTCCGAACCGGGAGGCCAATAGCGAGGAAGGCTCGCTTTGCAGATAGCGTTTCTCGAGTGTCAGGCAGCTCGCTAGACCACGTCCGGGTGAACGCCGAGGCCTGGGAAGCCCGCCGTGACGATCAGTCGGAGCTTGCCAGACGCCAGTGGGCGGCGGTCGAGCCGACCTGGGGCATCTTCGGAATTCCGGAGAGTGCCGCCGGGATCCTGCCGTCGTGTCTCGACGGCGCGAAGGCAGTGGAGCTCGGGTGCGGCACAGCGTACGTGTCCGCCTGGCTCGCGCGCCGAGGCGCGCTGCCCATAGGTGTCGACCCCGCCATGGGGCAGCTGCGAATCGCGCGACGGTGTCAGGACGAGTTCAGGTTGTGGTTTCCTCTCGTGCGCGCTGCCGGCGAGCAGGTTCCCCTGCGGGACGCGTCCTTCGATCTCGTCATCAGTGAATATGGCGCTGCTATCTGGGCGGACCCGTATCGCTGGATTCCCGAGGCGGCACGCCTGCTTCATCCCGGTGGGGAGCTCGTCTTCCTCGGTAACAGTACGCTGTTGATGCTCTGCACGCCCGATGAGGATGGCGTCGCGGCCACCGATCGGCTGGTTCGGCCTCAATACGGCATGCAGCGCTTCGAGTGGCCCGACGACCCGACGGTCGAGTTCCACCTTGGTCACGGCGACTGGATCCGGCTGCTGCGCGCGAACTTGTTTGAGGTCGAGGACCTCATCGAGCTTTGGCCACCCGCCGGCGCCAGCAGCGACTGGCCCCTTGTCGGCTCCGAATGGGCGAGCCGATGGCCGTGCGAGGAGGCCTGGCGCGCCCGACGCAGGTGAGACTCGGATCGCCGTCGCCGTAGCGATCGGCGCTGGTGCTACCACGACAGAGAGATCAGTAGCTGGCCACCTCACCTGCCGGCACTCCGCGATGCAGACTCTGGTACGAAGTGGCGATCCTGAAGTGGCTTGGCTTCGTGCGGATGCAGGTGGGTGCGGCCGTGTGCTCGCGATCAACCACAGTCGCCATCGTCGGGATCGTGCTGGCCGTCGGGATCGCTGCCGGCCGAGTGATCTGGAGGGCGTTCGCCTCGAATCTGGGCGTGGTGCCCGTCGATGTCGCGCCGGTGCGCCTCGTCCTGGTGTTCGCGATCGGGGTGTTAGTCGCAGGCGCGCTTCTAGCGCTCGTTCCCGCGATGTTGGCCGCACGGACGCGGCCTGCGGAGGCGCTGCGCGAGGCGTGATGAGCGCGGGCGGAAAGCAGTTCGGGCCTTCATCGGACGGCGAACGCGTCCGGGTCCTAGACCTGGACTGGAGGACTCGCCGCCGGAGCGCGGAAGTGGTTGTCGAACCGAGGTTGTCGAGCGATCACCAGCCAGGGCAGGTGGGCGAGCGCGTCGATGAAAAAGACGGCGCCGCTCCCCACCCAGACGCCGCCGAGCACGTCGGTCGGGTAGTGCCATCTGAGCACCAACACAGCCCAGCCGACGCTCGCGACCACCAGTGCTCCGGCTAGGGCGCTCAGTGGGCGCAGAAGGCGTGGAGAGACAAGAAACATTGCGGCAGCGAGCGCCGCGACCGCGGCGACCGTCCCCGATGGATAGGTGAAACTGCCCGCACCAATCTCTCGCCCAACCATGGGTTTCGCGATGTGCTCCACCACCTCGACGGCAACGATCGGAGCTGCGGCACAGGCCAGTGCTCGCACCCAATCGCGAAAGATCGTGAGGGCGAAGATCACGGCGATGCCCACCAGCAGCACTGGCAGTGAGCCGATCTTCACGAGCTCGTTTGCTAGATGGGAGCTCGGATCGGACGGCACGTAGAAGTATCCCGCCGCGTCCACGCGATTTGGCCCCGGCCTCTTCGCGATGAGCACGCCGGCCAGTGCCGCGGCACCGAGAAGGGCGACGCCCAGTACGAACTCGATCGCGGTCCAAACGCGAGAGACCGCGGCCGGCCCTCTGCGCGGCCGGCGGGGACTGGCCATCTCGTCAAGCTAATTCCTGTCCTGTCTCTCCGTACGTCGCGGCCACCACGCTCCGGCCTCGGCCGGACATCGCTCGCGTCGGGTGGGGAGGTAGCGGACCAGCCACCGGTTCTGGGCTGCGGGTTGAAGCGAATTTCGGCTTCAAAGACCTTCTCAGCCGGCAAGGGGCGAGGTGGCCCGCACGAGGGTGGCCACTAGCGCGTCGAGCTGATCCCGATCCAGGGGCCGTCCGAGCAGGAACCCCTGGGCGCGGTTGCAGCCGGCTTCTCGAACTGCGTCGAGCTGGCTTGCCAGCTCGACGCCTTCGGCGACGACTTCGAGACCGAGGCTCCGGCCGAGCGAGACGAGGGTCTGCACCACCGAGGCATCCTCCGGTGATTTTGAGATGGACTCAACGAACGAGCGGTCGATCTTCAGCACGTCGACGGGGAAGCGCCGGAGGGAGGCGAGCGAGGAGTAACCGGTACCGAAATCGTCGACCGACAGGCGCACACCGAGGCTCTTCAGCTTGGTCATACGTGCCACCACGGCGTCCGGGTCGTGCATCATCGCCGTCTCGGTGACCTCGAGCACGAGTCGTGCGGGGTCGAGGCCGCTCTCGGTGAGCGCACTCGCCACGTCGTTCAAGATCCCGCTGGACGCGAGCTGGCGGGCTGAGATGTTGACCGCAACGTCGAGGCAGGCGCTCAGTCGGTGCCAGCCGGCAGCTGCGTTGCAGGCCTCAGAGAGAACGTATCGACCAAGGTCCACCATGATGCGTCCGGACGCCTCAGCCAAGGGGATGAACTCACTCGGTAGGAGCAGGCCCCGTTTGGGGTGCTGCCAACGGACGAGCGCTTCCATGCCACAAATGTCGTTGTGCTCCAGGTTGAAGATCGGCTGATAGTGGACGCGCAGCTGGCCTCCGTGGATCGCTGACGCGAGGTCCATTTCGAGCTGGAGGCGCGCGTGGGCGGCATGGCGCATGCGAGGCCGGAAGCTGACGCAGCAGTTCTTGCCCGAGCTCTTCGCCTTGTACATGGCTACGTCGGCCTCCTGGAGAAGGTTCTCGGCAGTGCCATCGGACGTGGTGGCGATCCCGATGCTTGCACTGACCAGGTACTCGCGGCCGCCGAGGTTGAACGACGGGCGCAACACGTCCTGAATACGCTCGGCTAACAGCCCAGAGGCATCTGTCAGCGCCCCGTTCTCGACGAGGACGACGAACTCGTCTCCGCCGAGTCGGGCCACGGTGTCGGTGTCACGGGTCACACGGCGCAGGCGTGTTGCCACCGCGGCCAGCAGCTCGTCGCCAGTCGCATGCCCGAAGCCGTCGTTGACCTCCTTGAAGTTGTCCAAGTCGATGAAGAGGAGCGAAGCCGACCCGTGAGTCCTGCGGGCAGTGGCCAGCATCCGTTCTGCTCGGTCGAGCACCAGTGCACGGTTCGGGAGCCCCGTGAGAGAGTCGTGCAGTGCCCGGTGACGCAGCTGTTCCTCGAGGTCGCGGCGATCGGTGATATCCGTGATGGAGCCGACCAGGCGCGTCGCCGGGATCGGTGCGCCGGGGATCGCGAGCGCACGGCAGTGAACCCAGCGGTACGTGCCGTCGCTGCTCCGCAGGCGGTGCTCGGACTCGAGGACATTGGATTGACCATTCCTGCACGCATAGAGCCCTGTGTCGAGGGCTGCTCGATCTTCGGGATGCACCCGCCCGAGCCACTCATCGGGGCTCGTCCCGATCTCATGGGGTCTGCAACCGACTACGGCCTTCCATCGCTCGGAGAGAACGACGCCACCGTTGAAGAGATCCCAATCCCAGAGCCCGTCGTTGGCGGCACGCGCGGCGAGGGCATAGCGCTCCTCGCTGGAGCGCAGCGAACGCACTGTGCCCTCCCGCTCGAGCGCCATGCTGAGCAGTGCTGCGCACTGGAAGTAGAAGTCGTGCCCTGTGTTCACCGTCGTCTCGAGCGGGCCGACAAGGGCTAACAGGCCCCAGTCTTTGGTAGCTGTTCTGACCGGAAGCACGGTGGTGATCTCCGCGGCGGCCGGCCTGGCGAGAGAGACGAGAGTGGAAGGTGGGAAGGATTCGACCCCGACATTGCCTCCTACCGAGAGGGCATCGCTGGCATTGGACACGTAGGACCCGGCCAGCTCAATTGTCACGTCCTCGTCAGGGCCGTGGGTGCTCTGCGAAGGCACCTGTCGCCAGAGCCCGAGGTAGGCGGCTCGCACCCGCGTCTGGCTCAGGAAGGGCAGCCCACCTTGGGCGTTCGCCGGGTTTCGCAAGAGGTCCAAGCTGATGTGGTATTCGTCGCGGAGCGATTGGTACAACCGGCGCTGTTCGTGCTCCTGCTCACATGCGTACGCCCGTGACAGGGCGAGCGAGATCTCGCCGATTCGGCGCTCGATGTCTCCGCCCTTGGCACCCCGCGGCACAGACTGGAGTCCGAAAGCGCGAGCGCACGCGGCCGACGCGGGGACGACCTCGAAACGTCCGGTCGAGGAGCAGAGCTCCTCTGCCACAACGGCGAGCCGCGCAGTCAGCTCCTCGGTCAAGCTTCCCTCCGGCGCCTCGAGGACATCGGCAACCACCTCGGCGACGTGAGCAGCGACCTCTCCGGCCTCTTCTTCGCTCGCCCCATGCTCTTTCAAGAGATCCAGGAACACGTGGCGCAGGCCCCCGCGGATGGGCTCGCTCGACCCCGTCCCAGCCAGGTTGTCCGGCGCGCACCCGCAAGAGGACCGGACGATGTATCGCGTCGGGACCCGGTAGTGGAGCGCCGGCACTTCCTGGCGGCTGGCGAGATCGAGGACCAGTTGTGCCGCCTTGGCGCCGATTGCGTTGAAGTCCTGGCGAACGCTCGACAGCGCCGGGGTTATCAGCGCTCCCGCCTCGGTGTCGTCGAAGCCGACGATCGCCTGATCGCGGGGAAGCACCAGTCCAGCCGATTTCAGGACCCTCATGACTCCGATGGCGTTCATGTCGGTCCCGGCGACGACCGCGCTCGATGGCAGCCCTGCGGCCAGCATGGCCTCGCCAGCCTCGGCACCACCGCGCTCGACGTTGTCAGTCGCCCCGAACAGCAGGCGATCGTCGGGGTCCACACCGTGACGCGCAAGGGTCTGGCAGTAGGCCTCGTAGCGTTCGCGTATGTCGCTCTGTCTCAGGTTGCCGACAAAGGCGATACGACGGTGTCCGTGATCGACGAGATGATCTACGGCTGAGACGACACCTGAGCGGTTGTCCGAGGACACGACCGGACAAGTGAGCCCCTCGACCTCGTTGCTCACCAAGATGACGGGGATTCCAGTGGACTGGAGCTCGAGGAGGTATGTGGAGTCGACGGCGTCCACCAGAGCGATTACGCCGGCGAAGTGGTCCCAGCCTGCCCTGCACCGAAAGCGCGATACGGCCCGGTCGACGTCGGCATCGCCTGGGTCGAAGGTCTGGATTCCGATCACCGCAGCACCTCTTTGGGCGGCGACCTTGCTGATGCCTAGGAGTACCCCACCGAAGAATGACGCGGCGAGCTGGGGCGAGAGGACGCCGATGATCAGCCTGTCGTCGTCCGAACGGGGATGCTCTCGGAAGGCGCGCTGCTGCACCGTACTTCTATCGACCTCCCAGGCAACCCACTTGAGCTGCACGTTTGCAGGAAGATGCCGCCGGTCGTGACAGCAGTTGAGCGGTCTGGGCCACCTGTCGTTCTTCGCGCTGCATCTTGTCGGGCACGGCTCTCCGGCCGGCGCCCTGGTGCAAGAACGGCCGCCCATTGGGCCGTGCCGTTCTCGCTCCGAAACGGAGGTCCAGGAAAGCTCAGATCGACCAGGCGGTGCCGTTCCAGGACTCGACAAGGGTCCGGACGACGCCGCTGTTGTTTGGCGCACTCGCCGGTGGCCTTACACGACCTCGCCGAGACACAGGACACTCCGTAGAGACATGCCACGGACGGGCTCGGGCCCGGCACGACCGACCAGACAGTGCCGTTCCAGGATTCGATCAAGGTCTGACCGAGGCTGTTGCTGCTGTAGTTGCCCACGGCCTCACAAGAGCTGACGGAGACGCAAGACACGCCGTCGAGGGAGAGCACCTAGCAGGGGCGTCAAGGTGGCGTCCGCTCTACGACGGAAACGAGCTCCGGGGCTGGCTCCATGCTCGACGATACGTCTTGGGGCCGCGGGCAGTTGGTCCGTCTCGCTGTGTCGGTCAGGGGCGCCTACGCAGGTGGAGAACTTCCGGCCTGAGCGCGCTCGCTCTCTGCTGCCGANNCGTTAAGGGTTGAGGCTGCCCCTCCGGTGCGCCTCGGGCGAGACTGCTCGCTGAAACGGTGCATGCAAAGCGGGTGCACCCCTGAAGGCGCGCCCCCGGCAGGACTCGAACCTGCGACACGCGGTTTAGGAAACCGCTGCTCTGTCCCCTGAGCTACGGGGGCTAGCTACAGCTAGCTGGGACTTTGTGCTCGTCTTGTACGTCTCTTCAGGTTCCTCCCTAGTTGTCCCCTTATTGCCGCTACCATTGTTACATGCAAACCACCAGGCAGCGAGGCAAGTACGGGTCTGGCTCGATGACCCAGCGCGCACCTGGTGTGTGGCGCTTGCGGGCCTACGTCGGCGACGACCCAGGTAACGGCAATCCACGCCAGATAGAGAGGACGGTCAAGGGAACACAGAAGGACGCGGCCAAGGCACTGGCAGAGTTCGTCACCAAGGCTCAGCAGGGGCAATACGACCACACGAATGTCACGGTTGGCCAGCTGCTCGACCAGTGGCTTGAGCACCTCGCAAGCACTGGCCGTCGTCCATCCACCATTGTTGGGGCCAGGAACAAGATCAATCATGCGATCCGACCTGCACTCGGCCATGTTCGGCTGTCCAAGCTCGGCCCCGCTGACCTCGACCGTGCATACGCCAGCTGGGGCAAGGAGGTCTCCAGCACGACGGTACGGGGGCATCACGCCATCTTGAGGGCGGCGCTTCACCAAGCCGTCAAGTGGGGCTGGATCGACCGCAACCCTGCCGACAGAGCGACGCCGCCGTCACCCAGGGGCCAGATCATCAACCCGCCAACGCCGGAGCAGGTGAACCGTCTTGTCGCAGCAGCGGAGGCGAAGGACCCGGTGCTTGCAACAGCGATCGCCTTGGCTGCATTGACGGGAGCGAGGCGAGGTGAGCTTGTCGCGCTCAGGTGGAGTGACGTGGACCTAGAGTCCAACTACCTCACGATCGCAAGGTCGATCACCGTGGTGGATGGTCATACTCACGTCACGGGCACCAAGACCCACGCCATCAGGCGCTTGGCGCTTGACGACCTGTGCGCTGCGGTATTGCAGGCGCGCTGGGTCTATCAGGTGGAGCTGTCGAAGGAAGCAGATTCGCCACTGGTCGATGACCCATTCGTATTGAGCTATCAGGCGCACGGCGGGATGAACGTGAACCCCGGCACCATCAGCCACCGGTTTCAGTGCCTTGCCACAAGCCTAGGGATCACTTGCCGCTTCCAGGACCTGAGGCACTTCAGCGTCACGACCTTGATCGCGGCAGGCGTGGACATTCGCACCGTCGCCACCCGGCACGGGCACGCCCAGGCCACGATGACGCTCAACCGCTACGCCCATGCCCTACCAGCGTCCGACAGGGAGGCCGCTGCAGTGTTGGGGCGCGCTCTCGGGCGCTAAAGGTTGTCGCCGAATCGCAGCTCTCGACGACCGGCCCGGGCGGCACGGACGAAGCTCTTTGTTAGGTGGCGCTCCGTCAGCATGGGCTTCGCCCCGCAATTGGGGTGACAGATGAACTGCCACCGGCGGTCAGGTCCCCCCTCTGGTGGTTCTGCCAGGACCATCTTCTGTGACGGTCGGTGAGATCGGGCGGGTATCTCGGCCGTAAACTCCCCCTGGAAGAGGGTCTCGTTGCCCGCAGGGTCGGTGAGCCAAAGCGCGCCGTCGTGCAGGCTGATCGTGATGTCGCCTTTGCCGAGGTTGTCACCCCGTGTTGTCCCGGTGATCATCACCCTGTTCATCCCCGGGACAAACTTCGCAACGCCGAAGCGGCGACCACAGTGGCACCGGACTGGCAGCTCAAGACCAATCTCGCCCAGGTGTTGTAGCGAGTAGTCCTCACTCTCGCGAGCGCGTCTCGCGTCCTTCACGGTCGCTAGAATAGACACCGAATCGTTACTACGGGCGTGACAAGCGCCCGACGGACATGGCAGGGGGCTCTCCGTCCTAAACCCCCGCCGAGGCAGCCTCTCAGCGGAGGCCTGGCCTTGGAGATGTCATGCCAGGATTCGATTCCGCCCATTCCCTCAACCACGGCGAGCAGCACCGCGATCATGACGGCTTGCCCCCTGACCTCATTCGCGTCCCAGAGGCAGCCCGTCGCCTCGGGCTCGCCAGCGAGACCCTCTACCGCCTGATCCGCGCGGGCAATTTCGCCCCTGCAGTGCACATCGGCTCAGCTATCAGGGTCTCCGTGCCGCGCCTTGAGGCCTACCTGCACGGAGACGCTGCGCGCAACAGGCGCGATGCCGAAGCAGCGGACGCGCACGTGGAGAGCCCAGTGGTCGAGGTCGTCCGTCCGTCCGCTCTGTTTCGGGGAGATAAGTGATGGGCGAGTCCAGCCCGATCTCAAGGGTTCTCGATGCCCTCACCGCCCACGGCTGCGACCCGCGTCATAGTGGCGACGGCTGGTCTTCGAGGTGCCCGGCGCATGACGACCACAACCCGAGCCTCACCATCACTGAGGCCCCTGATGGCACAGTCCTACGCCATTGTCACGCTGACTGTACTGACGACGCCGTGCTCGATGCGCTCGGGCTAACCGGTGCCGATCTCTACCCAAAGCAGACGAGGACCAGAAAAGACAAGCTCGACATCGCCGATATCTACGGCTACAAGGACGAAGAGGGCGTCGAGCAGTTCCAGGTCGTGCGCCTGGTCCCGAAGGACTTCCGTCAGCGCCGCAGTGACGGCCAGGGCGGGTGGACCTGGAACACCAAGGGTGTCCAGCCAGTGCTGTACCGGCTGCCAGAGCTGATCAAGGGGGTCAGGGTAGGCCGGGACGTGTTCATCGTCGAGGGCGAGAAGGACGCCGAAACGCTCCGAGGTCATGGCCTGGTCGCCACCTGTAACCCTGGCGGAGCTGGAAAATGGCGGCAGGAGTACTGCTGGTATCTCAAGGGCGCAAAGGTCGTGATCCTGCCCGACGCCGACGAGCCAGGCCGCAGACATGCTGCGCATGTGGCCGAAGCCCTCCAGGGCACAGCAGCCTCCGTGCGTGTTGTCGAATTGCCGGGACTGCACGAGCACGGTGATGTCACCGAATGGTTGAACGCTGGCCACACGGTGAGCGAGCTGCAGGAACTCGTGAACACGAGCGGGCAGAGGGCCATTTCGGACGACGCGACCCCCATGGAGGATGGCGCAGCCCTTCTCGACGACCTGGCGAGCTTCCTCGGACGGTTTGTCGCCTTCCCGTCCCGTGAGGCACGGGATGCCGTAGCCCTCTGGGTGGTCCACGCCCATGCCCTGGACGCAGCCGACTCGACACCTCGCCTTGCACTGCTCTCGCCCGAGAAGGGCTCGGGAAAGACGCGGCTGCTTGAAGTGTTGGAGATGCTCGTACCGACGCCACGCCACGCCGTCAACATGACTGCCGCCGCACTGTTCCGTGCCGTGGAGGCCGAGCAGCCGACACTCCTGTTCGACGAGGCAGACACGTACTTCGGCCCCCATGCTGCCCGAGAGCACGACGAGCTGCGTGGTCTTGTCAATGCCGGTCACCGCCGAGGAGCAGTCGCCTACCGGGTGGTGGGACAGGGCACGAACCTGGACACGAGGCCCTTCGCCGCCTTTGCTGCGGTTGCGCTCGCTGGAATCGGGGACCTGCCAGACACAATTCTTGATCGGGCAGTCCTGGTACGTATGCGGCGACGGGCGCCAGACGAGCAGATCGAGCCACTCCGCGTCCGCAAAGTTCGCCCTGATGGTGACGCTCTACGGCAACGCCTTGCGAGATGGGCGAGTGGCAATGCTGCTCTGCTCAGTGGGGCCGACCCCGAGATGCCACCGGGGATCACCGACCGAGCCGCTGACGTGTGGGAGCCGCTTGTCGCCATCGCAGACGCCACCGGGGGGGATTGGCCCACACGAGCGAGGAACGCGGCGGTCGTGCTCAACGGGGAGCGCCTCGTGGCGGACCCGAGCTTCGGCGTCAGGCTCCTCGTGGACATCCGCTCAGCGTTCGAAGAGGACGGAGCTGACCGTTTGACGAGCACCGACCTGGTGACCCGCCTGTGCGCCGGGGAGGAGACACCGTGGGGCGACCTGCGCGGCAAGGCGCTCGATCCCCGAGGTCTTGCCCGTCGTCTCAAGCCCTATGGCATCAGACCGGGACAGCACCGGTTCGGTCACGACACCGGCAAGGGCTACCTCCGCAGTGACTTCACGGATGCATGGAACCGGTATCTTCCCCCCGCCCAGGGAGGGGAAACAACCGAAACATCCGAAACACCGGCAGGTCACACCACTGCTGTGACAAGCGATGTTTCCCCTGTTTCGGCTGTTTCCCTTCCTGCGGATGGCGAAGGTGAGGTTTCCTTCCTCGGCAAGGACGGGAATCTGCCAGATGCCGAGGCGATAGAGATAGTCGAGCGGGTGTTCGGAGCCTGCGAAGTCATCCTCGACGGCAGCGACTTCTACTCGACCGCTGCAGCTGAACATTGGATCGAGTCGCTTGAGGCCTTGGATCAGGGACCGTGAGAACCGATCCGCTCTTGCTCGCCGGCCACGCCGTTTGCCGTTGCGGTGCAATCGGCTGGCCCGCCGACGCTGTCTGGCTAGCCGACGATCTCATCCTCGCCCGATACCTGCCCGGTTGCGATCACGTCCCCGGGAGCGTCAGGCTGGTCCACCCCAGCGAGTTAAGGCCCGAGGGCCGATGCATTGGCCTGACGGTGACTGGCTCTCGCTGCAGACGGTCCTCGACAGTCGGGCTGTGGTGCTCGCAGCACGCCCCCGCCTGGGAGGTGAGGTAACGCCAATCGGGTCGAAAGCTATCGAGCCTCGAAGCCAGGCCGCAATGACCACGGCGCCACTCGTTAGCGCCATGGTCCTCCAGGGCGAAGCCGAGAGAGCCCGTCATGAGGAAGTCCGCTTACGAAACCAATGTTTGTTCTACCATTACAACGCTATGGCCAATGCACGGGCTCATCATGACGGTAGAGGTAGGTTCGTACGCGTTTTGGAGAATGCCGAGCTAGATCGCGAAGCAGCTGTGTTGTATCAGCGGTACTCGTCCTATCGGCAAGTGGCCGAGATTCAGCACTGCGATGTCGCCACGGCTCATCGGCGAGTCGAGCGCGCCATGGCCTCGATACCCGACGACTCGACCGTGCTCGCGAAGCGTGTCGCACTGGCGCGACTTACCGCAATGGCGCAAATCGCCCAGGCTGTCGCTGAAGAGGAGCATCTCGCTCACTCCAATGGGCGCATCGTGGGAGTCATGGACGAGGCGGGGGTGTTCACACCACTGCGGGACCGGACAGTGAACCTCGCCGCCATCGACCGCTTGGCGAGGATAGAGGACCAGCGCGCCCGGTTGCAGGGCACGTACGCCCCGACGAGTGCTCGTGTTGAAGTAGTTCCCTCGGACGTCATAGAGGCGCTCATAGCCCAAAACGAGGCCGCAATCGCTGCTGCCGAGCGCGAGCTTGGTCTTGTGCCGTCGACGCCAGAGCTACCCGAAGGCACGTCTGACCAGGGCTAGAGCCCGACATTCGCTCCTGCCTATTCGCCAATGAGAGAGCGCCGGTCATTAACTCAGGGCGATGGTCGTTGCCGGCGTGATGCCAAGGCTGAGAGCCGATCAGTGTCGCCGCCTGCACCCGTAACCGTCTGGCGCAGAGTGCCGCCGTAGCGACGGCGTCGTTCGGTGCGTCGTTCTGTTCCAACGCAAGCAACTGACCCGTGTTGCCCCAGCACCGGGGCAGGCAGCCGGGTATTCTTCTGTCAGCGAGGAGGACCAAACATGAAAAAGACCCTCATCACCCTCATTGGCGCCTTGTGCATCGTCGCTACCTCGGCGACCATGGCCGTGGCGACCACGACGGCGCCTGGTTCGGCAGCGAAATCCACCGTGACCAGCGCCTTGTCTGCTTCTTCGGGGTTCGCACCGAAGTGCCCACCTGCTGCGGTGGTAGCCAAAGCACTCGCTCTGACGCTCTCCGGGTCCCACTTCACCAACGAGAGCGGAACTGTGGAGTGTTATTACACAAGTAAAGGCACCAGCGTGCCGAAAGCGAACATCCAATGGCTCACCTACAAAGCGCGAGCGACGTTTTCCTCTGACGAGAAGTTCTACAAGTCGCTCGGGAGCGCCGTCGTAGTGACCAGCCTGGGTACGGGGGTCACAGCCTTCGGGGTCCCCTCCACCTTCCTGGAGTTCGTGAAGGGAACGGCGTTATGCACCATCAAAGCGGGGGTCAGCCTCGCTCATCTGGAGGTCTTGGCGAAGGAGCTTCTCAAGTCCTACTGGTAACCAGAGAACGTTATAGGAGGGGGAGCCAAGCAGTCGTGTCCGACCCTTGACGCGGTCGACCAGGACGGAAGTGCCAAGTGGACGGGCTCGCTTCTTGTGAGGCCAGCCCCGATGGCATCTGAGAGATGAGGCTGCATAGCCGGGGAGTCGCTCCCGTCACCGGGGCGTGAGCCGGGCCTGCAGTCCGAGGAGGACTGCGCCAGACTGCGAACGGCGGCTCGGCCGCTTGGGGAGCCACGGCCGCTCAGGAGTGGGGAGTTTCAGTGATCGAGTTTGGGGAGTTTCCCGTGATCGTTACCAGTGCTAGCCGTGGGGTCCGTGCGTGCCGAAGTCGTCTAGGTCGGCTGCACGACCGAACTAGCACTAGCGCGGCGGTAGCGAACCCACCCTCCCGTGACGCCAGACCCCTGGTGCGCAACACCCTCCGCGGGGACCGGGGGCGTTCGCTAGCTGGTTAGCTCAGAGGTTATTGGCGCAAGTATTGCCGTCCCTGTTGCTATACGTGCCGTCCGGGCAGGTCGTGTTGTGCCAGGTCACGCCTGTCAGGTTGGCGTCGGTCAGGTTNNGTCAGGTCGGCTTCGGTCAGGTTGGCACCCCTCAGGCTGGCAAACCTCAGGTCGGCGTATGCCAGGTTGGCCTCGGTCAGCTTGGCCTCGTTCAGCCGGGCTCCCTTCATCAGGGCATAGACGAGGTCGGCGTCCTGTAGGTCGGTGCCTTCTAGGTCTAAGTAGCTCAGCACGGCCTGATCGAGGTCGGCGCCTTCCAGCTCGATCTTGGAGGGCACAATGGCGTCCAGGCTGTCGCTCTTGGTAAGGTCACAGCCCGCAAGGTCGATCCCTGGGTAAGGAGGCGCCGAACAGTCGCCCGCGTCCGTCCAGACGTCTAAGACGCAGTGGTAGATCTCGCCCGTCGTGAGGTCGATGTAGGCGTTACCGGTACAGCGGAGGGTGTCGGACGGGTGACCCGTACCGGTAAGGAGGCTCCCACCGCTGCCGGGTGACGAGGTCGTTGAGGTGGACGGGGCCGTAAGCGAGATGTCAGCGACAACGGGGCCACAAGCGCTCTGGTCGGGCGTGGCGTCGGCGA
>PMVZ01000033.1 GCA_003166375.1 Acidimicrobiaceae bacterium
CGCGATCCAGGCTCTTACGTCGGCCTTCCTCTTTGAACGGGACATCGTGGAAGCCTGCACCGGTCGTCACATGGCGAACGTCGTGCGTGGGATCGACTCCGGATCGGTCGTAGTTCCTGGCTTCGCACAGCCCTTTGCCACCGTCAACTACATCGTCTTCGAGGTTGCCGACGGCGGCGACGTTCGAGCGCAGTTGCGTTCCCTGGACGCTTTCGACGAGGCGTGGAAGTTGCGAGTCCTCCATAATGTCGCCAATGGCCTGCGTCAGCTTCACCAAGCCGATTTTGCGCATCAAGACCTGAAGCCATCTAATGTCTTGTGCTTCGGTGAAATCGCGAATGGCGGTTCGGCAAAGGTGGGGGACCTTGGTCGAGCACATAATCCGCTATCTCCGGGTCCGCACGCGAACGCTCAGGTGCCCGGTGACGCAAAGTACGCCCCACCCGAACTGTTGTATCGACAGTTCGAGCCAGACGAGCGGCTCCGGTGCCGAGCCATCGACGCGTATCACTTAGGTAGCCTGATCACGTGTCTGTTCTGCGCTCTCGGCACGACCGCGGGAATACTGAGTCGCCTGGCACCAGAGTTTCATTTCAGCGTTTGGACTGAAGACTACAGCAGCGTTCTTCCGTATGTTCGGGAGGCGTATGACGACCATCTGGATGAAGTGGCGACATTCCTGCCGCAACATGATACGGACAAACTAATGGCATTGATACGTGAGCTGACCGACCCGGATCCGGCGGTTAGAGGCAATCCGAAATCAGGTCACCATTACACCCGTTTCGCGATGGAACGATATGTTTCGATTCTCAATAGACTGGCTCGAGATGCGGAGATCCGACTCAAGAACAATGTCTAGATGACGGTCGCTACGGGACCGGAGGATCGGGACGTAATCCCGAGATGGAGATCGCTTGGGGCGACCGTCGCGTCCGGTGAGCTGGGTCAGCAGGTCGCGGACGCGGAGCTGGATGAGCAAGGCGAGGATGAGCTCGAGCGCAGCTGGCGAGCCTGGGAAGCGGACCCGTCACTGATCTCGACGGCCGAACTCGTCAGTGCGGGCCTTGTGCTCGGAGTGCCTGGAAGAGTCGAGGAGGCTGCCAGGTCCCTGAGAAGAGAATCTCTTCCAGCCGGAGTCCAGCACCTAGTGGAAGCGGTCCTGTCCAGGGCGCATCCGTCGGAACAAGACCCTCCGTCGGTGCAGTCTGGACCACCAACCTCGGACCCACGCAGGAGAGCGAGACGCCTAAAGGCCGCCCTGGCCCAAGATCCGCGGCGAGCCATCGCGTGGTTGGAGCTGGGCCGGATCTATGCCGCACTCGGACAGTCAGACTCCGCCCGAGGCGCGATCCGCGCTGCGGTCGCTCTCGCACCGGACGACCGTTTCGTGCTTCGCTCGGCGAGCTGTTTCTTTGTGAACGCGAAGGAGGCTGACCGTGCCCATCGCCTGCTAGCAAACGCGCAAGTGACGGCGGCCGACCCATGGCTGATGGCAGCCGAACTTGCTACTGCGCAAGCCGCCGATGCTCGGCCGCGATACCTGAAGCGGGCCAAACAACTGCTTGAGTCAGGTGATTTTCGTGAGCGAGACGTGAGCGAACTCGCGAGTGAGGTCGGTACGTTTGAGTTGAGATCTGGTGCTGACCGCCGGGCACGCCGACTCTTCGCGCGGGCGACCGGGGACCCTACTGAGAATGCCCTCGCCCAAGTCGAGTGGGCGTCGCGACGATCCAGCGGGCTTGAGCTGTCAACCACGAACCTATCTCTGCCCTCGGCGTATGAAGCTCGGGCCCAACACTGGCTGGAAGCTGGCAAGTGGAGGCCTGGGGCAGAGGCTGCGCAGCTATGGCTGGAGGATCAGCCGTTCTCCACGGTCGCCGCCATGGTCGCGTCCTATGGGGTGCTGACTGGCCTTCAGGATTATTCTTTGGGCCTGACGCTCGCGGAGCACGGGCTCCGCATAGACGCCAACGATCCGGTATTACTGAACAACGCTGCGTACGCCTCAGTCGAGCTNNGTCGCCCTTCTTGCGACGGCCGGCATGCTCGCCTACCGGCTGGGTGACTTGGAAGAAGGTCGCGATGGGTACCGCACGGCGATACGTAGCGCCCGAGCTTCTCGGGACGTTGCGAGAGAGGCGATGGCTGCCACGATGATGGCACGTGAGGAGAAGCTGATCGGAGGCGAGATGGCAGAGGAGCTTCGTCGGCAGGCTGAGAAGCTTGCGCAGGGTACGACCTCGGCTGCTGTTCAGCTATGGCTCTCCTTTCTTCAGGATGATTGACCCCCTAAAACGCATCCTCGGCGGTTTTCTCCCCCATCGCCGTCCCGGCTGGCTGGCTCGCTGACGCACGGGCTGCCTGGCTCCCGCTCGTCGCCGTTCATGACCGTCCGACGGCGTGTGGAAAACTGCTTGACCTGCCCTGATGGTCCGCCCCAGTACGCAGACGTTCGGCTGGCCGCCCTTCCCAAGCTGAGATGCNNTTGTGAGGACCTGCCTTACCTGACCGGTAACGGACGACGGGACCATCCGAGCGGCACCTCTCGGAGGCCAGCGAGCTTCCAGTCCCTGCCCGCGTCACAACGACTCTGTAGCGTTGAAGCTGATGGCCATATCGGTGTCGAGGGTGATTACAACCGAGGTTGCTGATTCCGTCGCAGCCGTTCGCGCGCCATCCCTAGCGCTCCT
>PMVZ01000279.1 GCA_003166375.1 Acidimicrobiaceae bacterium
GGCGCGGCCAGAAAGAACAGCTCCTTGATGAGGTTGATCGGCAGCCGTCCGAGGAAGTGGAGCAGCCCGGTGGTGTTGTAAGGAAGCCCCAGGTTCGCGGGGGTGATGGCGAACATCGCCGTCTCGTCGGCTATGACCACGTCACAGCTGAGCACCAGGTCGAACGCCCCTCCCCACACCGAGCCGTGCACCATCGCGATGATCGGAGCCGGGAAGCTGCGCACGGCGCGGATCAGCTCTTCGAGAGGGTCGTTGTAGGCCAGCGGATCGCGCCGGCCCCGGGGAAGCTCGGTGATGTCACGGCCCGAGGACCACACGCGCATTCCCTCCGCTGCACGAAGCACGACTGCGCGCACTTCCTGGGCGCGCAAGGCCTCGAGAGCGGCGACGATGCCGTTCGCCAGCTCGGCACTTATAGCGTTGCGCCGATGTTGGTCGCCAAGGGTGATGACGCCAACTCTTCCGGAGACCTCGGTCGCCAACGCGCCACCCGCGAAGCCTTCGGCCCCGGCCGGGACCGAGACGTCCCCGCTGCCCGCTTCGCCCCCTTCTCCCGACGCCGCGAGCTGCTCGTCACGGGAGGTCTTCCCACCGCTGGCGAGCGCCACGTAGGTCCGGGCAAGAGCGTCCCTGCCCGCCCCCAAGATCGTGTTCATGAGCTCGAGCGCCTCTATCCGCTGGTCGCCTGGCAAGCTGGCGGCGACCTCGCGCCAGAGCACCTCCTCCAGGACGTTGAACTCTCCTTGGACCTCGCTGATGTCGAAGCCGGCCGCGAAGCGGTCCGCAGCCAACTGGTGCGACGACGCGATGATCGGCTCGACATCGCCATCGTGCACGCACGTTACGACGAGCTCGAACAGATCCCGCAGGTGCCGGCGACGCATCTCCGGGCTGGAGGCCTGGTCGCTCGTATGGCGTCGATCGAGCTCGGCAATGGCTTCGTCGACGACCCGATCCTCGGCGCCGGCGAGGACTGCTGACGTTTCCATGACGGGGACCTCCGTTCCGAGTCTAGAACCTCGCCAATCCGGCCGAACCACGGCCCGGATCAGCAAACAGGGCCAGAGCGAACCTCAGCCGGCTGAGCACACCTTGACGTGCTTGAGCTTGAGGATGCGGGTGACGGCGCTCACGAGCCGGAGGCGTCCGAGCTTGCCAGCGCCCACAGCGGACACCACCGCAGAGACGGTGTCGTTCGTGACCGACGCCACAGCTCGCGCACCGGCGTCGAACAGCACCATGTCCGCGCCGGCCTCCAGAGCCGCCACCGTCGCCTTTTCGACCGAGTACCCGATCGCGCCGAGGGCGACGGCAGAGAGCGAGTCGGTCATGACCAGTCCCTGGTAGCCGAGCTGATCGCGGAGCAGCCCGGTGATGACGGCGGAAGAGACGCTCGCGGGGAGCCCGGTCAACCCGGGGATCGTGGCGTTGGAGATCATCACGGCGGGAACCCTCGCGTCGAGCGCATTCTCGAACGGGACGAGGCCGACACGCCTGAGGATGCTCCAAGGTGGCGCCGAGGCGGGAGTGACGTCGGTGTTGCCCGTCGCGCCACCAAGCCCTGGGAAGTGCTTGACCACCGGCACCACCCCGCCCGCCTGAAGGCCGGCGGCGAACGCGAGCCCGTCCACGGACGCGATCTTCTCGTGCGCGCTGAACGACCTCGTGCCGTCCGGGTCCTGGTTGTCGGGTCCCTGCCCCCCGTCCACGTCGAGCACCGGAGCGAGGTCCATGGTCACGCCAGCCGCTCGCATGCGCTGGGCGAGGCTCGTGGCAAGCCGGCGGATCTGGGCAGGGGACATGGTGGCGCCCATCTGCCTCGCCGAGGGGATCGACCCGACCAGGTTCGCCATCCGCTGGATCACGCCTCCCTCCTCGTCGGTCATCACAAATGGCCCGATGCCGTCGGGGGCCGATGAAGCAAGGCTTTGCAGAGCCACGCCGAGATCCGAAGGAGCGGACGCTCCAAGGAGGATCACTCCGCCCACGCCGGCCGCGACCTCCGGGGTCACCGACGCGACGTCGCTCTCGTCGACGGGGACGACAACGGTCTGCTCTGCGAGGCGCCGCACGCTCCAGGTGGCGATAGAGCCGGGGCTCGGGCAGGCGACGGTCGACGCATGCATCGGCGGCGTGCTCGTCGTGGTGGTCGTGCTCGACGAGGCAGCCGTTCCCCCGCATCCGGACACGCACGAAACGACCAGCACGATCACGATCGCCCCACCGGCGCCAGGGTGGGACCTGAGGCGATCAGATGTGCGTGACCGGAGGGCCAAGACGCGGTGTGTCACTCGCCCATCTTCTCGCGGACCTGACCAGGACGGGCTCGAGCCGTCACTGCTCGCTCTTGGCACCGTCTGCTGCCTCGGCACCGCCGGGCAGAGCACTGTCGGACCACGCGACGACGCGCCCGCGAACCGAGAGCGCAACCCTGGCGCCCACCTTCGGCAAAGTCCCCGCGTCTGACGTGCGGGCGACGAGGATCTCCGAATCGTCCCAGTCGGCGCGCAGCCTGACCACGGCGTCGTGGCCGTAGAACTCGGCGCCGAGAACACGGGCGGTCCGGCGGTCATCGCCGGGCTCGCCCGAGACCACGATCTGTTCGGGACGGATGAGGACGAGAAGCGGAGCCCCGTCGACTGTCGTCGCAGCCGATGCTGGAGCACTCTCGAGAAAGAGGAGCCCAAGGCAAGTCTCGACGGCATCGCCACGCGCCTTGCCGCGCAGGAAGTTCGTCTCGCCGAGACCGAGGGCGAGCTCGGGGCTCGCAGGGTGGGCGTAGAGAGCCTGCGGGGTGTCGTACTGACCTATCTGCCCGTCATGGATTATCGCGACACGATCGGCGAGCGAAAGCGCCTCGTCCTGGTCGTGGGTGACGAGCAGCGCAGTCGTGCCCGCCTCTTTGAGCACGCGCCGGACGTCCTGGCGCAAAACCGCCCGCAGGCTCGCGTCGAGGGAGGCGAACGGCTCGTCCAACAGCACGAGCGACGGTCCGATGGCAAGCGCCCGGGCGAGGGCGACGCGCTGCTGCTGGCCGCCGGAGAGCTGGTGGGGATAGCGCCGTTCCAGCCCGCCCAGCCCGACCATGTCCAGCAGCTCGCCAACCCGCTTCCCGCGCCGCTCACGCCGGGGCAGGCCGAAGCCGACGTTCTGTTCCACCGCCAGGTGCGGGAACAGGCTCCCGTCCTGGGGCACGAAGCCGATACGTCGCCTGTCGGGCGCCACGTAGTGATCGCCGTCGTCGACGACCTCGCCGGCGAGCCGCACCACACCGCGGTCGGCACGTTCGAAGCCTGCGATCACCCGCAGCAGCGTCGTCTTCCCGCTGCCCGACGGCCCGAGGATGGACGTGAACGATCCCGCGACGACCGAGAGGTCGAGGCCGCGCAGCACAGGCTGGCAACCGTATGACTTGTGGATGCCGACGACCTCGAGGTCGATCACGTCACGACCCCCGGTGCCTGGGCAAGCCCGCGGCGCGGCAGCCGGTCGAAGAAACGGCCGAGCACGTAGCTCGGGACCGCCGCGATCGCGATGATGACGAGCGCGAACGGGGCTGCCTGGCCGTAGGAGAGATTCTGCTGATAGGCCCAGAATTGCGTCGCGAGCGTCTCTGCGTTGGTCGGGATCAGGATCAAGGTCGCGGTGAGCTCGGTCACCGCGGACAAGAAGACCAGGCAGAAGGCCGCGCCGATCCCGGGCGCGACGAGGGGCAGGGTCACCCGCAAGAGCGCAGGAAGCCGGCGCACCCCGAGCGAGCCCGCTACCTCCTCCAGGGAGACGGGTGACTGTGCCACCGAGGCCCGCACGCACACGAGAGCGAGCGGGAAGAACATGATCGAGTAGGCGAGGACCAGGAGCGGCGCGGTCTGATAGCCGAAGCTGTTCGCGTAGTTCGTGGAGAAGTACGAGATCGCGAGCGCGACGACGAGCCCGGGCATGGCGAGAACGAGAAACGTCGTTCGCTCGAGCAGCCGGTGCACACGACCCGGGTGGCGAGACACGAGGAGCGCGACAGGCAGCGCCATCGCGGTCGCCACCAGCGCGGCGCCGAGGCTGTAGCCGGCGGTGTGCAGCGCCGCTGAGCCGAGCGACGCGCCCATGAGCGAATGCGNNCCGAGGCGCCTGCGCGCCAGCACCCGCTGGGCCCCTGGGCCGGTACGGCTCACCCGGCCGGCGCCACGCGAGGCGCTCTCACCTACGAGCACGACAAGGCTCAGCAGGATGAGCACGAGCGAGAGCGCACAAG
>PMVZ01000037.1 GCA_003166375.1 Acidimicrobiaceae bacterium
TCATCCAATCCTGCCGGCAACAGAGCTCGTCGTCGGTTGCTTTGTGAACGTTCTCGTCTATTTGGAAAAGTGGGTTGAATCCCTCTCGTAACGCCTCTGCGGCTGCCATGCCCTTTGAGGAATCGTTTCGAAACTGCTTGTAGCGGTCTGTGGGAGATCCGTCCGATGCCAGGAAGCCAGTCCGTTTTAGGAAGGGGATTACGGGTTTCGGGGTCCCTCCCTTAAGGCCGAGTTTGCTCGCTAAGAAGTCCTGGGTGAAGCGGTCAGGCGTCGCGGCCCTCCGGATTCCATCCAAAGCTTTCGTGATGTTTCCGTAACCAGTGACGTACGGAAGTTTGGAGTCCGCCACAGTTCACTCTCCCGACTTTGAGAACTCAACGGTACACCTGCCAATCGCGTAACCGCAGGTTAGAGGTGGAGTCGGCTCGATGGGTGGCAGGTCGCAGGCCGGTCAAGGCCGGCCACGGCCGCCCGTAGGGGAAGCCTTGACGGGCCGGGCACGGTGCACGGGACAATGAAGCGAAGGGCGGCGTCAGCCGCTCTTGGATGCAACTCCACCGTCTAGAGCCGCCAGCGGACCCGTAACACGCGTAACGGGACGCGTAACGGCTACCGTGGCTTCATGACGGCTCGATCGACGCAGGTGCGGCGAGTCTGCCCGGAGTGCCAGCGCCCGGCTCTGGTCGATCTGCGCGCGACCTACTGCTCCCCCGCCTGCAGGCAAGCTGCCTACCGTCGCAGGCTGCGACAGGGAGAAGCGCGGCCTTTGTCCGTTATGTCGTATTATCAGGGTCGCGAAAAGTGCTCCACCGCTGAGCCGCGAGGTCACCGCTTCGAGATGAGGTCGACGGTGATGCCCGTAAACCCATAGTGGCGGGTTTCGTGGTAACTCGAACCCATCGCGTAAGCAACCTCAGCTGCGGCGAATTCGAAGTCGCTGCGGCTTCGGTTCATGACCACCCAGACCCGTCCGCAGTCCCGGCGGGCGTCAGAGAGCGCGGATGCCGTGTAGTCATTCTCCAGGGAATAGGACGCTGATGACGCCAGCGCCTGGGCCCACGTCTGTCGAGGGAAGATCGCTCGAGGATAGGCGTCATCTTCGTCCATCGCGTTCACGTAATAGGCAAATTCTCGTACACCCGACGGAGCATCGAAGGCAACACAATCACCGTGGTGAGCTGCTGTCAGGACGAACGCCGCTGCGCCTTTCCAGTTCTCGTTGGATACGCGATAGGTAGGAACGAGAACTGCGAGAGAAAGTCCCACGAGGACCACGGTCCCGGCGAGCGTTCCGACCTGCCACCTGAGACTGGCCAGCCCATATGCCGCGAGGAGCAAACCTCCCGGCACGATGGGCAACAGAAAGCTCGTCCCGAAAATTGAGTCGCCGCTCACCACCGAGATGATCCAGTCCAGGAAGACGGGTATCACGAGCCAGAACACGAAGCCAGCAGGGATTACGGCTATCACGCTCTTGGTCGCGCACCTCCGGCGCCGGCTGCGAAAAAGCGTTGCCAAGGCTGCTCCCCAGCACAGGACAACGATGCCGGTCAGTACGGCATTCGCCAAATGGGGAGGGAAGAAGTCCGGGACCGAACCGGAAGACAGCTCAGACATCAAGGAGCGGACTGAAGACCATGTTGGTGCGGCTACCCAGCTCACGGCTCCGCTCACACCGGCTCCTAGCACGGTGAGTGCGAGCGGGAGGCAACCGAGCAGGTAGATCGCCGCGGATGCCATGACCTTCGCCTTGGCCCGGCCGTCGGCAGATGCCAGATAGAGACAAAGAAGGCCGGATGCGACGATCAGTGATGCTGTCAACAGGAAATATGTAGTGACGATGGCAAAGACGCAGAACGTCACGTGCCGCCCACGAGTCGGGGAGGCCTGCAGCCGGACGAGCATGAGCCAGGTCAGTGAGACGGCAAGAACCGCGATCGAGTACCCGCGAGCCTGCTGAGCCCAAACGACGAGCGGAGGACTGACCGCAACTAGCAGGGTGGCGACGAGTCCAACGCGCGGGCCACCGGCTCTGCGCCCGAGCAAGAAGACAACCGGGACGAGTGCCGCGCCGGCGAAGGCAGACGGCAGGCGCAAAGCCAAAGGTCCCCAGCCGAACGCGAGAACCCAAGCGTGCAAGAAGGCGTAGTAGCCGATCATGTTGCCACCGTCGGAGGTAATCGAGTGCCACAACGACTCTCCTTGGGCACGAGCCAAGAAGGCCGAGTGGAACTCGTCGAGCCACAGGGACCGGCCGCCGAGATCGATGAGGCAGAGCGCCAGCGCAAGACCGGTCACGACGATCACGGCAATCAGTTCGCGGCGAGACAATGCACCTACTTGCGGGAACTGTGGCCGGCCGACCGCCGCGGTCTCGACCGAATCAGAAGAGATCGTGGTGGCGACCACAGAGGAGAGTCTCGCTCATTGATGTGGCTAGATGTTGCTGTCAGTGCAGGGACGGTACGCGCTCGGTAACTGCCGCGAGGACGACGACGTCAAGGCCGGACAACAATCGACCGAACGGAAGGACTTGACGGGCCGAGCGCGCAACGAAGCTCAATGGCACCAACAACGGCGTCAGCCGCTTCTAGATGCCCCTCCCCCGCTTCGGCTGTCTGTGACGGCCGGTGTCCCTTTGATTCGGAGATTCAAAGCGAGATTGGAGCACGCTTCTTGAGTCCTGACACCCGTAAAGCCATCCGTAACAGCGACGGCGGCACCTTGAACGCTCGGTCGATGTGGTACGTCGCACGTGCCTTGAGTGCTGCGGCGTCGCCACTCTCGCTGGACACAGCGACGTCCCTGGCTCCTCCCCCACCACCGATGTAGCTCACGCCTTACACTTGGGTGAGGTCCAAGGCGACGCGAGAACCTGTCAGCTTTCTAAGACGACAACCACGGCCTAACGCGGACAGGCCACTGAGCCGGCGCTAAGCATTCCCGGCGAAACGGTCGATAGTACGTGTCGGTCCCTGAGTAGGAGTTGCGATGGTCAAGGCGAAGCTGCATTCACAGCGGTCGCTTGCGAGCGGGCCCCTGCTCGGGATCGAGCGCACTTGCATGCGCAACCTGCTGAACAGCGCCCAGGAGCGCATCTACTTCAAGGACCTGCAGAGCCGCTTCCTCCTGGTCAGTGCAGGCTGGCTCGCCACAGCGGCCCCGGGCCATACCCTCGAGGAGGTCATCGGGAAGACCGACTTCGACTTCTTCAGCAATGAGCACGCTGCTGTTGCCTTTGAGGACGAGCAGCGGATCATCCGCACCGGCGAGCCGATTGTGGAAAAGCTGGAGCAGGAGACGTTCCGAGACTGCACCGGTCCCTGGGTTTCGACCACCAAGATGCCGCTTCGCGACGAGCACGGCCAGATCATCGGGACATTTGGCCTCTCCCGCGACGTGACGGCGCAAGTCAATGCGGAGAACGCTTTGGCTTACCAGGTCCTCCACGACCCGGTGACCGGTCTGGCGAACCGGGTCGCCCTGATGGACCGGCTGTCACAGTCTCTTGCCACCCTCGAACGCCAGCCGAGTCGGCTCGCGGTCCTGTACGTCGACTTGGACCACTTCAAACAGATCAACGACTCGTTCGGTCACGACGCCGGAGACCAGGTGCTCGCCGAGGTCGGGCGCCGGCTCTCGCTCCTGTCTCGACATGCCGACACCGTCGCCCGCCTGGGCGGTGACGAATTCGTCGTGCTGTGCGGGGCCCTCAGCGGCGACGATGACGTCGGTCTCATCGCCGACCGCATCGTGCAGGGGATCCGCGCCCCCTACATCGAGGATGGGTGTGACCTCTCGCTCACCTGCAGCGTCGGAATAGTCATCACAAGCGATCCCCTGGCCGAGCCCGAGCAGCTGATTCGCAACGCCGACGAAGCGATGTACGAAGTGAAGGAGACGGGGCGGAACCGATATCGGGTCTACGACTCCGCACAGCACATCGCTACGTCGGGGAGCCTCCTCCAGGCCGATCTGAGCCGTGCGATCGAGGGCGAAGAGCTGTTCCTTCTCTACCAGCCACTCTTCTCCTTGGAGGACCGGTCGTTGATCGGAGTCGAGGCGCTGGTGCGTTGGCGCCATCCCGAGCGCGGTGTCGTGCTGCCCGAAGATTTTGTCCCCTTCGCCGAACAACATGGGCTGATCGGCCAGATCGACTCGTTCGTCTTGAACGAGGCTTGCCGCCAAATCGCCGAATGGACGACCCGCGAAGGCTGGCCCGGCGGTTTCACCATGGCCGTGAACGTGTCAGGTGCCGAACTGTCGGACCCCGAGTTCGCCGCGCATGTCGCCGATGTGATCCGCCACCACGGAATCGACGCGGCGCTGCTCTGCCTGGAGATAACCGAAACCGCGCTGATGGGTGAATTCGGCGACGTCAAAGAGACACTGTCAGCCCTGCCAAGGCTCGGCGTGCGCCTCGCCCTCGACGACTTCGGCACCGGCTACTCGACGCTTTCCCATTTGCAGCATCTCAAAGTTGACGTCTTGAAGATCGACCGGAGCTTCGTCGCGCAAATCAGCAAGAGCCCCCGCGACCGCGAAATCGTGGCTGCTGTGATGGCGATGTCCCACGCGCTCGGCACAACCGTTGTCGGCGAGGGCATCGAAACGAACGACCAGCTCGAGGTGCTCGCCGGTTTGGACTGCGACCAGGGTCAGGGGTTCCTCTTCGCTCGCCCACTGTTGCCGGAGGCAGTTGTCGCGCTCGTGGGCTGACAACCACGCCGGCGCTGGTGGCCCTCCCCGGGACGGCTGCGCCTCTTGTAACTCTCAAAAGAGGGCCACGCCGAAGGCCAGATAACGGCAGACCCGAACACGGATTATCCGGTCGACTCCCAAGTCGTTTCGAGGTGCATCCGACCGCTATGAACAAGAGCTACGCAGGCGTCCACGACCGCCGGGTCAAACAGCTTGCCGCGTCCGTTGACTATCTCATCGAGGGCAGCGTCGATCCCTAGTGCGGCACGGTAGGGCCGGTGTGACGACATGGCCTCCACCGTGTCGGCCACGGCGATGATCCGTGCTCCAAGGCAGATCTCCTCCCCACGAAGTCCACCCGGGTACCCGGAGCCGTCCAGGCGCTCATGGTGTTGCACAATCATCTCCGCCACCGGCCACGGGAAGCTGATCCCTTTGACGATGTCCGCGCCGGCCTGGGCGTGGATCTTGATGAGCTCCCACTCCATCGGGCTGAGGTTGGAAGGACGGCTCAGGATCTCAGCGGGTGTCCCGATCTTTCCGATGTCGTGGATGCGTGCAGCAAGGTCGATACCTTCGACCGTGTCGTCGTGTAGCCCCAAGTCGACGGCAATCGCCGAAGCAATGGCGGCCACGCGGCTCTGGTGGCCGGATGTGTATGGGTCCCGCACTTCGACCATCGCGGCCATAGCATCCGCGGCCGCTTGTGTGAGGTCGGATCGCGTCCGCTCGGCCTGCTTGGACTGGGTGACGTCGACGACGATGGCGCCCACCCCGATGCTCTCGCCGTCCACGATGGCGGGGTAGAAACTCTCCAGCCAGCTGTGCATCTGGCCAGGGTCAGCTAGTGATGGGCGCTCGACCTCCACGTTCAGGACCGACTCGCCAGTCTCGAGGACCCGCCTGTAGTACGGCTCGATCTCGGGCCACAGCTCCGGCACAACCTCGGCGGTGCGACGGCCGATATGCTCGGCAACCGGCAAGCCGTTGTACGCGGCCAGGGCCTCATTGATGCGCAGGTACCGGAAGTCTGAGTCCACAAGGCAGAACCCGATGGGGACATTGCCTTGCAGCGTTTCGAGCAACGTCAGAGCTTCCTCCACCTCATATTTGGAGAGGCGGAGATCGGCTTCGGCGCGCTTTACGTCCTCGATGTCAGTCGCGGTGCCAATCCATTTGAGGATCGCCCCGTCGTCATCGAGGACCGGAAGGGATCGTAGGTCGTGCCATCGGTACTGACCGTCGAAGCGTCTGAGACGGCACTCGGCGCCGAGCGGAGCCTGAGTCCTAGCAGCTAGATCCCTGACCGTCCGAACCCGATCGGCGTCATCGGGATGCAGCACCGAAATCCACTTCCACCCGCAGATGTCCTCCATCGGCAACCCGACGTAATCGGTTCCCTGAGAGTTGACGTACTCGACCAATCGGTCAGGGGTGGCCATCCACACCATGTGGGGCATGAACTCCGCTGCTGCACGAAACTCGTCGGGCGAAAATTTTCCTTTTGCGACAGAGGCGTCTCGTCTCCCGGGAACATCCACGGTAATCAAGCGTAACTGTCTGTGACGATTCGGCATGCGCAAACTGCATTGCGTCATCAGGGGCGGGGCCGATCGCGTTCGGGATCAGAGCGTGTCGAGCGAGTCGAGTGCCGCGAGCGCGGCCCCTCTGGCACCTGCCATGTCCAGGTCGGCAATGAGCGCGAACGTCGCGACCTCAAGCTGTTCTTCGCGCAGGTGCGTGTGCTCGCGGACACGTGCGAGGAACCACTCCCGGAACCTCGGCGATGCCTCGACTACGCCGCCGCCCACAAAATAGGCGCTTGGATCGATGAAGTTGCTCGCGATCGTAAAGAGCCGCCCGATCGCCATCGCCTGCTGGTTGAAGATCTCGAGTGCCAGCTGGTCCTCGGAGTCTGCGTAGCTCCGGACCAGCTTCGCGGCCTCGCTGATCGACTCGTTTCTCGCGAGCTCGTGGCCCGGAAAGCGCGTCAGCCAGTACGGCAGGAGGTTCCTCTCGATCCCGGTCAGTGAGGCGACGCTCTCGACATCGCCGACGAAGCCGCAGTTGCATTCCGGCATTGGCTGCCCATCGGCCAGGAGTCCCTGCATCGGTATGTGGACATGGCCGAGCTCACCGGCCATCCCGGCAGCCCCGCGGATGACACGCCCGGCCTCTATCACTCCTCCCCCTAGGCCTGTGCCGACGATCGCCGACACCGAGGAGTGCAGCGTAGCCTCGCGGCCGAAGTGCGCGTGATGGGCGTAGAGCGCCGCGGCGTTGCCGTCGTTGTTGTAGACGACCGGAACGCCCAGGCGACGCTCAAGCGCGGCGCGGATATCGAACCCACGCCAGGGTGCTTCGGAGAAGTTCGTCGCCCCCTTCGAAGAGATCACTCCATCGCGGCTGGCGGGCCCTGGCGTCCCAAGGCCGACGGCGCGCACCGACTCCCGCGTCACCCCCGTGAGGCCGAGCGCCTGATCGAGGGCCCCGACGAGGGCTTCAACTGCCACACCCGGCCCCTCCCGGACGCAGCTGGGGCTTTCGACCAACCTGTCCACCAGGAAGCGCCCCAAGCCGTCGAGCACCGTCGAGCTGTTGCAGTTGCCGCCGTTGTCAAGGCCGACGACGACCCATGAGCTGGTGTTCAAGATCGGCCTTCCTTCGCCCTCACCACCGCTGACGGCCCTCGGTCTCGTTCTGAGCCTAGCAACGTCGTCCGCGTGGTCGTGGGCGACGACCAGCCATGCGAGGGCGGGCTGAGCTCGTGCGGGAGACGGTGCACTGCTTACGCGGGCGCAGGGTTGGGAAGGACGACCGGGTGGCTCCAGACAAGGACGTGGTACGAGCCGATGACGTGAACCTGGGCCGGCGGGCCCCAGGTCCTCAGCGCGGCGTCGCGGTCGACGTTGTCGATGAAGGGTTTGCCGTAGACGAGGAATTGCCACTCGTGACCGAGGTACCAGCTCGGCGACGACAGGTTCGTCATCTCCTGAAGGGCACCGCCGTTGGCAGCGGCCACGGGCCGTACGATGACCTCTCCGCCGCTCTGGACCGTAGTGATGCTGGCAGCCCAGTAGTCACCGATCCCCCATCGAAGATTGTGAGCCTCCAGCCACGCGACCAACGACGGGACCTCGTTCCGCGGCTCGGGGCGAGACAATGAATAGCCGACTCCGGCCGCGAAGCACAAAGAAACGGCCAGACCGACGATCGCCAGCGCGCGGACCGGCCGGCCGGCCGGGATCTTGGGCCAGGCTCGCGCAACCAGGCGACCGGCCAGGACGCAGGCGAACACGACGGTCACAGTGAGATAGCGGACCCCGCTCTGGTCGGCCCGTGCGAGCACGACGAACGACACCGCCGAGCAGAGCACCGCTATGAGGAGGAGGTCGTCGAACCTCCATAGCTCGGGTGCGCACGCCTGGAGCTTCCCGGGCTGCTTGCGCCCAATGCCCGCGACAAGGCTTGACAGCGCTGCCACAAAGCAAGCCAGCACGCAGAGCGCGCCCACGACGTGTACCTCGCCCAAGACGGGCGGCACTCCTCCGTTGTGGCGCAGGCCGTTCGTCAGGCCGAGAAGATCAGAGACGTAGCCCGGCGTGTGTCCCAGGTTCGAGAACATCTGGCCCAAGTGCACTATGGACAGCGCCGGATGGGACGTGAACGCGCCCCGCGCGTCGGCAAGCCGACGTGCGAGAGCAGCGGCGGCCACACTGACGACTCCGGCGGAGACGTCCGCCACCGCGCTTTGCCACCTTCGCTGGCGCAGCGCTGCCACGAGACCGCCAAGGAGCAGGGGTACCACTGCGTAGGCGACAAGTAGGAGATCGCCGAGCATCCCAGCCGCGAGCAAGACCACCGCCAGGAGCCATCCCCAGCCAAAGCGCCCCCGCCTGAGCACGGCAAACGCCAAGAGCGCGTACAGCACTGTGCTGATGTGGAATCCCCTGCCGACGAAAAAAAGCGCCATGGCGGGGGTGGTGAACGCGAGGAGGGCGACGACCGA
>PMVZ01000147.1:0-125 GCA_003166375.1 Acidimicrobiaceae bacterium
GGGCTGCTTCTCACAAGGGCCCAAGTCGCGGGCGCCGCCCGGCACGACACGTCGGTCGACGAGCTCATCGGCCTGGTCATGGGGACATGTCAGGCGGCTGCGCAGGCCGGCCTGGACGACGACGC
>PMVZ01000147.1:231-3573 GCA_003166375.1 Acidimicrobiaceae bacterium
CACGCTCTCGCATCACAAGCTCCTCGCCACCAGCAGCACCGGAGAGGTGCTCGAAGCGGAATTGGAGACTCCGGTGGACCGCATGCACAGCGGTCCGCTGGGCGGGGACCTTCAGCTCGGGGCGAAGATCACCGAGGGCAACATCGACATGCTCTTCTTCTTCTGGGATCCACTGGAACCACAACCTCATGACCCCGATGTGAAGGCGCTCCTGCGCATAGCGGTGGTCTGGAACATTCCGGTCGCGTGCAACCGTGCAACTGCGGACTTTCTGATCACCTCACCGTTGTTCGACGGTGAGTACCACAGAACTGTGCCGGAGTACTCGGGAGCGAGCGAGCTGCCGGTCCCCTCGCCAAGTGATCCACTGGACCAGCTACCGGATTCCGGTCATGTCCTGAACTGACCGACTGGGAGCGGGAGGCTCCCCTCTCCGCCCCGATCGGAGCGTCAGCCCGCGCAGTTCCTGCAGCGTCCGGCCATGGCGAAATGATGGGGATCGATGGAGAACCCGTAACGAGCCTTCACTGAACTGGCGAATGAGGCAAACAGCTCGTCCGGTGACTCGGTCACAGCTCCGCACATCTCGCAGACCAGGTGGGAGTGGGCAACGGGCGACAAGTCGTAGACCGCCCTGCCATGCCCCAAGTGAGAATGACTGACGACGCCCAGCTCCTCGAGCTCGTCGAGAAACCGGTAGATCGTCGACATGTGGACATCGAGCCCCTGAGAGCGGACCTGTTGGCCGACCTCCTCGGCAAGTTCAGGTGCCGTGCAATGGCCTGAACGCTCGAACAGGGCCCGGAGAACGAGCCGACGCGTCGTGGTGACACGACCCCCGCGACGACGAAGCTCGGCCAGTACCAGCTCGACGGGATCGGCTTCGGCCGTTGCCCGAGCGATCGACATCCCGCCAGCATAGAGAGTTCACGAGCCCTAATGCAGGTGAGTCCCGTTTCAGTCCAGGTCGCTGTTGCGTTCAGCTCGCAAATAGGCAAAACTCANNGACGCCTGAGAACGATCCAAGACGCACTGACCCCGAGAGAATGGGGCAAGGTCGGCGCGATGGCAGGCGTCGTGGTCGGCCTCAACGTGCTCGGGTGGGTCATGTTGACCGCTGCCACCGGTCACCACTACCACCTGAGCAAGACGGACGTCTTCGGGCTCGGGACCGGTGTGCTCGCCTACACGCTCGGGATGCGCCACGCGTTCGACGCGGACCACATCTCGGCGATCGACAACACCACCCGCAAGCTCATGGCTGACGGGAAGCGCCCGCTCAGCGTCGGGTTCTTCTTCTCACTCGGACACTCGACGATCGTGTTCCTCCTGGCCGTGCTGCTCAACTTCGGCATCCGTGACCTCGACAACCAGGTCAAGTCCGGCTCGTCCGGTCTTCACCAGTGGACCAGCGTCGTCGGGACGTCTGTGTCGGGTTTCTTCCTCTATCTCATCGCCGGGCTCAACATCGTCATCCTCGTCTCGATCCTGCGTGTCTTCCGCGATCTGCGCAGGGGCAGCTTCGACAACGACGAGCTGGATGAGCAGCTGAACAAGCGTGGCCTCATGAACCGCCTGCTCGGGGGCTTCGCCCGCAAGATCGACACGCCGTGGAAGATGTACCCGGTCGGCGTCCTGTTCGGGCTCGGGTTCGACACGGCGACCGAGGTGGCACTGCTCGTGCTGTCGGGAACAGCGGTCGCGAGCGGGCTGCCCTTCTATGCGATCCTGTCGCTGCCCGTGCTGTTTGCCGCAGGGATGTGCCTGTTCGACACCCTGGACGGCTGCTTCATGAACTTCGCCTACGGGTGGGCGTTCTCGAGGCCAATCCGAAAGGTGTACTACAACATCATCATCACGGGGCTCTCGGTCGCCGTCGCGTTTGTCATCGGGACGATCGAGCTCGTCGGGCTCCTCTCGACCGAGTTCAACCTGCACGGCGCGTTCTGGGACACGATGGCCNNGATCGCCCTCGCAATTTGGCGTTTCGGCCATATCGAGGCACGCTGGGACCGTTCGGCCGCTCTCACCAGGGCCGAGACCGGAGCGACGATGCGTCTGGAGCGTGGCCTCGAGGGCGTGGACCCCTACGAGCCCGCCTGGGCCGAGGCCGAATAGGTCCGGAGAACAGCCTTCGGACAGGGACCACAATGCGGGCGCAGCTGAAGTGTCGGCCGAGCTGCAGATTTTCTACCGCACCTCGACGGCGTCGACGCCGAGCCGTGGCGTCTTCGGGGCGTCGTAGAACTGGACCCGGATGTCCGAGTGAGGTCGGCTCGCTGTCACGCAGGTCGAGACATGGGTCCATTGGTTCCTGGCCGGGAGCGGTCCGAAGCTCACCGATGACGACTGGCTCGGGGTCTCGCCGTACAGCCAGATGGTCATTTGACCCCGTGCTCCGGGGCGAGTGGCCGCCGTGACGACCTCGGCATCGACGCAGAAGCTCTCACCGGCGCTCGTCGGAAGGGACATGTCCTGGTAGATGCCCCCACCGACGGCCGAGGTGCTGACGACCCCGAAACCGTCGCCCTCGTGGGGGCTGGTGACCAGCTTGTCGGCCACCTCGATCCCGAAGAGCGTGTGGTCCGTTGCCCGCCAGCCCTTGGCGACGTGGCGGTTGAAACCGCCGTTGTCCACGAAGGACTGGTGGACGTCGACGGCGTCGATACCGAGCCGCGGCATCTTCGGGACGTCGTAGAACTGGATCCTGATCTCCGAATGCGGCCCGGTCGCTGTCACGCAGGTCGAGACATGGGTCCACTGGTTCGCGTCCGGGAGCGGCCCGAAGCTCACCGACGAGGACCCATCTGCAGACTCGCCGAGCAGCCGAAGGGTCATATGACCTCGTGCCCCGGGGTACCCAGCCGCAGTGACGACTTCGGCGTCGGCACACAGGCTGTCGCCNNTGCTGGTGAACCCGAAACCCTTGCCCTCGTACGGCCTGGTGACGAGCCTGCCGGCCAGGTCGATCCCGAGCTGCGAATGGCCTGCCGTTCGCCAGCCACCACCGCGCTGGTCGAAACCGCCGTTGTCGACCAGCGACTGGTGAACGTCGACGGCGTCGATGCCGAGCGTCGGGGTCCTCGGGGCGTCGGAGAACTGGATCCGGACCTCAGAGTGCGGTCGGGACGCCGTCACGCAGGTCGAGACATCGGTCCACCGGTTCTTGCCCGGGAGCGGCCCAAAGGCCACCGAGGACTCCTGGCCCCCGGCCTCGCCCAGCAGCCTCAGTGTCATCGCCCCCCGCGCCCCTGAGTGAGCGCCCGAGGTGACCACCTCGGCGTCGGCACAGAAGCTCTCACCTTCTTTGACGGGGAACGAGATGTCCTGGTAGATGCCCCC
>PMVZ01000179.1 GCA_003166375.1 Acidimicrobiaceae bacterium
ACACCGTCCGTATGCCCAGCTCGCGGGTCAAAGAAGCGCTTGCGGTGATCTTGGAGCGCGAGGGCTACATCGCGGGCTTCACCACGATCGCACGAGAGGGTCACCCCGGTGACGTGCTCGAGATCTCGCTCAAGTACACGGCGGACCGCGCGCGCGTGATCGGCGGGCTCAAGCGTGTCTCCAAGCCCGGCCTGCGGATCTACTGCCGTGCCGACGGGCTGCCGCGTGTCCTCGGCGGGCTCGGGGTGGCAGTGCTCTCGACGAGCAAGGGTCTCATGACCGATCGCGAGGCACGCCAGCAGCGTGTCGGTGGTGAGGTGCTGTGCTATGTCTGGTGACGCAAAGGTGACGAGCTGATGTCCCGAGTTGGAAGAAGCCCGATCGAGGTGCCCTCCGGCGTCGAAGTGACGCTGCACGACGGCAGCGTGGCGGTGTCCGGCCCACAGGGGACCCTGCAGCGCGTCCTGCCCGGGAGCATCACCGTCCGCCGATCCGAGTCCCAGCTCCTCGTGGAGCGGCCCGATGACCAGCGGAGCAACAGAGCGTTGCACGGCCTGACCCGGAGCCTCATTCAGAACATGGTGACCGGCGTCACGGCCGGTTTCACCAAGGAGCTCGAGATCGTCGGCGTCGGATACCGCGCGACGCTGAAGAGCCCACAGCACCTCGAGCTGGCGCTCGGGTTCAGCCACCCGGTCTTCGTCGACGCGCCCGAGGGCGTCTTTTTCGAGGTGCCGACCCCGCTGCGCATCGTCGTTAAGGGCATCGACAAGGAGGCGGTCGGCCAGGTCGCCGCCGACATCCGCAAGGTCCGCAAGCCCGAGCCCTATAAGGGCAAGGGCGTCAGGTACGCGGGCGAAGTCGTGCAACGCAAGGCNNCACCGTCGCGTCCGCAGGCATGTGATCGGCACGGCCGAGCGGCCGCGCCTCACGGTGTTCCGCTCGAACAAGCACATCGTGGCCCAGGTCATCGACGACTCCGCCGGCCGCACTCTGGTCGCCGCGTCTACGCTCGAGGCGGGTCAGCGCGGTGGTGCGACGGGCAACATCGCAGCTGCCACCGAGATCGGCAAGCTCGTGGCGAGCCGCGCATTGTCGCAGGGAGTGACCAAGGTCGTGTTCGACCGGGGCGGGTCCCGGTACCACGGCAGGGTCGCGGCACTCGCCGAGGCCGCACGTGAAGCCGGATTGGAGCTGTAATGGTCGAGTCGCAGTACGAAGAGCGCACGATCAAGGTCAATCGCGTCGCGAAGGTCGTGAAGGGCGGGCGGCGTTTCTCGTTCACCGCCCTCATGGTGATCGGTGACGGCAACGGCCGAGTCGGCCTCGGGTACGGCAAGGCCAAGGAAGCGGGCCTCGCCGTCCAGAAGGGGATCGAAGAGGCGCGCAAGAACATGTTCGACGTCCCGCTCGCGGGCTCGACGATCGTCCACCCGGTTCTGGGCCACGCGGGCGCCGGCCGGATCATCTTGAAGCCGGCCGCTCCGGGCACCGGCGTCATCGCCGGCGGGGCAGCGCGGGCCATCTTCGAGATGGCAGGCATCCGCGACGTCGTGGCCAAGTCGCTCGGCACCTCGAACGCGATCAACGTCGCGCACGCGACCATCAATGGCTTGAGCAGCCTCCGCCGTCCCGATGAGGTAGCGCGCCTTCGCGGCAAGACTGCTGAGGAGGTCACTCCGACCGGCGTGCTGCGCGCCTATGAGGAGCGGCGCCGCCTCGGGCGTGTCTCCGGTGAGGTGGGCTGACCGTGGCGACTCCCCGCACTGCCAGAGCTCCCAAGGCCGCCGCCAAGGTCGAAGGGCGGCTTCTCGTCACGCAGGTCCGGTCCGCGATCGGCACCAAGCCGAAGCACCGTGGGACCTTGCGGGCACTCGGGCTGGGCCGGATCGGCCAGTCGAACGATCTCCCTGACCGGCCAGAGATTCGCGGGATGATCGCCCGTGTTCCTCATCTCGTCACCGTCTCCGAGGAGCAGACCGCATGAAGTTGCACGAGCTCGCGCCTTCGCCTGGTTCGAACCGCCCCAAGCGCCGCGTCGGCAGGGGCACAGGGGGCAAGGGCGGCAAGACCGCCGGCCGGGGGACAAAAGGACAGAAGGCCCGCAACAACATCAAGCCCGGGTTCGAGGGCGGTCAGCTGCCGCTGACCCAGCGGATTCCGAAGCTGCGCGGCTTCGCGAACCCGTTCCGGGTCGAGTACAACGTCGTCAACCTCGACATCCTCGACGAACTGGGGCTCGACGAGGTGACCCCCGAGAGCCTGGAGGCCGGGGGCATCGTCCATCACAAGGGCCTCGTGAAGATCCTCGGCCGTGGCGAGCTGCACCGGGCTGTGAGGGTGTCCGCGCATGGTTTCTCGCGATCGGCTGTGGCGGCCATCGAGGCCGCGGGCGGGTCCGTGACCGTCGTCCCACCTCCCTACGGTGACCGGCGGCCCCCCGCCAAGGGAAATGCCCTCGCCAACCGCTAGGGTTCTTCGGCGTCGTCGCTTCGCCGGCAACCACGCGGTCTTGGCCGCGCCGAGTGAGGAAAGGATCTGATGCTCGCAAGTCTGCGGAACATGTTCAAGGTCCCGGACCTCCGCAACAAGGTCCTGTTCACCTTGCTCATCATCGGCGTCTATCTGATGGGCGCGAACATCGTCGTGCCCGGTGTCAACTTCGCCGAGATCCAGACCATCAGCGCCGCGGAGAAGTCCGGCGGCGTGCTCGGCTTCCTCAACCTGTTCTCGGGTGGAGCGCTCGCCCGAGCCGCGATCTTCGGGCTCGGGATCATGCCCTACATCACGTCCTCGATCATCGTCCAGCTACTTCAGACGGTGATCCCGAAATTCGAGCAGTGGCGCGAGCAGGGAGCGGTCGGCCAGCGCAAGCTCACCCAGGCCACCCGCTACCTCACCGTCGCTCTTGCCGTCATGCAGAGCTCGGGCCTGGTGTTCTTGTTCCATAGTGGCGAGCTCTTCGGCGCCGGCAGCAACATCGACCTCATCAAGGACTTCTCCGCTCAGCGGGTGTTGTTCATCATCCTCGTGTTCACCGCCGGCACGGCCGTTGTGATGTGGCTCGCAGAGCTCATCACCCAGCGTGGCATCGGCAACGGCATGTCGATCCTGATCTTCTCCAACGTCGTCGCGGCGATGCCTATCTACGGCGAGCAGATCAAGGCCGACAAGGGGTGGTTCGGGCTCGGGGTGATCATCTTCGTCGTCCTCGCGCTCCTCGTTGCCATCGTCTTCGTCGAGCAGGGCCAGCGGCGCATCCCGGTCACCTTTGCCAAACGGGTCCAGGGGCGCCGCATGTACGGCGGCCAGAGCACCTACATACCCCTCAAGGTCAACCAGGCCGGGGTTATCCCGATCATCTTCGCGAGCTCTCTTTTGTACATCCCCGTCCTCTTGTCGAACGTCGTGCCCTGGTTGTCGCTGCGCAACTGGGTCCAGCACAACCTGCTGAACCCGACCGACCTCTGGTACATCCTCTTCTACGGCCTGTTCATCGTCCTTTTCACGTTCTTCTACGTCCATGTGACATTCGACCCCTTCCAGCAGGCCGACACGATCCGCAAGCAGGGTGGCTACATCCCCGGCTTCAGGCCCGGGGCGCCGACCGAGCACTACCTGGCACGGATCCTGAACAGGATCACCCTTCCCGGGAGCTTGTTCCTGGCGGCCGTGGCGCTCACGCCGTCGATCCTCCTGCACCTCTGGAACATCACCACGATCCCGTTCGCGGGCACGACGCTTCTGATCAGCGTCGGTGTGGCGCTCGAGACCATGAAGCAGATCGACAGCCAGTTGATGATGCGCAACTACGAGGGGTTCCTCCAGTAGGTGGTACCAGGAGCGAGGCTCATCGTCCTCGGCAAGCAAGGAGCCGGGAAGGGCACCCAATGCATGCGGCTGTCGCGTCGCTACGTGCTGCCCCACATATCAACCGGCGACATGCTGCGGGCGGCGGTGAAGGCCCGGACCGCACTCGGTCTCGAGGCGCGCCGCTATCTCGACGCGGGCGACCTCATTCCCGACAAGGTCGTGCTGGCCATGATTGCCGCCCGCCTGGACCAGGACGACACCAGGACGCGCGGTTTTCTGCTCGACGGTTTCCCGCGGACCGTGGCCCAGGCGGACGGTCTCGACGAGCTGCTGGAGCCGGTCTCCATAGACCTCGTGCTCGACCTCGTGGTCCCGACCGGGCTGGTGCTGGCGCGCCTTGTGAGCCGGCGGGTGTGCGAGGACTGCGGTGCGATCTACTCGACGTTCGCACCCCCCAAGCTGAACTGGACCTGTGACTTCTGTGGAGGTGACGTCGTCCAGCGCGAAGACGACACCGAGGAGGCGATCAAGAACCGCCTCGGTCTCTACGACTCCTCGACCGCCCCGCTCATCGCACGCTACGCCGCCCTCGGCAAGCTGGTCGAGGTGTCGGGCGAAGGGAGCCCCAGCGACGTCGCCGACAACCTGAACGCGGTGATCGACGCCTATCAGCACGGTGGCGGGTTCTTTCCGCCCACACCGCCGGAGCACTCATGAGACGTTCACCCGAAGAGATCGCGAAGATGCGCCGAGCCGGCAAGGTGGTCGCCGAGATGATCTCCGAGACGCGGCTCAAGATCAAGCCGGGCGTGACGACCGCTGACCTCGACCGAGTCGCCCGGGAAGTGCTCGAGCGCCGCGGCGCCAGGTCGAATTTCCTTGGCTACCACGGGTTCCCTGCTGTGATCTGCACGTCGCCGAACAACATGATCGTGCACGGCATTCCGGGCACCCGTGTGCTCGAGGAAGGCGATGTGATCTCGATCGACTGCGGAGCGATCATCGAGGGATACCACGGCGATGCCGCCTACACGGCTCCGGTCGGCGACATCTCGGCCGCGGCCGCGCGCCTGTTGGAAGTGACCGAACGGAGCTTGTGGGCAGGGATCGACCAGCTCCGGGACGGCAACCGTCTTCACGACGTCGGGAGGGCGGTGCAGAACGTGGCCGAGTCCGCGGGCTATTCGGTCGTGCGCAAGTACGTGGGGCACGCCATTGGCACCGCGATGCACGAGGACCCACAAGTGCCTAACTACTGGCCCGGGACGCCGGGTCCCAGGATAAAGGTCGGCAACGTATTCGCGATCGAGCCGATGGTGAACATCGGGACCCCCGACACGATCGAGCTCGAAGACGGCTGGAGCGTAGTGACCGCGGACGGGAGCCTTTCCGCGCACTTCGAGCACACCGCTGCCGTCACCGAAGACGGGCCGGAGGTGCTTACGCAGGCCTGAGCGGCTATCATGGTCCCGCCTCGGGTCCAGTGGCCGGCGGCTAGGCTTTTGTGCGCCACGAGCCGGTGGACAGTACGCGGCATCCATCGAGGACCCGTCGCAAAGATCTGCTGCACGGCGGTCGTCGTGTCGGTGTCATAAGAGTCGGACTAGTTGTAGGAGGTTGTCCTGCCCAAGCCCAAAGAAGATGCGATCGTGCTGGAAGGAACGGTTGTCGAGCCGCTCCCGAACGCCATGTTCCGCGTCGAGCTCGAGAACGGGCACAAGGTGCTCGCACACAGCTCGGGCAAGATGAGGATGCACCGGATTCGCATCTTGCCGGGTGATCGCGTCCAGGTCGAGATCACGCCGTACGACCTCGCGCGAGGGCGGATCACGTATCGCTACAAGTGAACGAGGGCTCCGGCAACTGCCGGGCCCGGGAGAAGGCTGATGGTAGGAGCCGGGCGGCAAG
>PMVZ01000169.1 GCA_003166375.1 Acidimicrobiaceae bacterium
CGAGCTGGGCATACGGACGGTGTCGTGCATCGCCACGTTCGCGTTGCGAACGCGGGTCAGCATGTCCGCGATGGGGTCAGTCATGGTCATGAACGATCCCCTCCTCTCACCAGCTGGCCTTGGTCACGCCCGGCACCTCGCCGGCATGCACGAGCTCGCGCAGGCAGATACGGCAGAGCCCGAATTTGCGGTATACCGCTCTCGGGCGCCCGCACCGCCGGCACCTCGTGTAGCCACGCACCTTGAACTTGGGCTTGGCCTGTTGCTTCTCTATCAATGCCTTCTTGGCCATGGGTCGGCTCTACTGCCCTTCACGTCGGAACGGGAACCCGAAGGCGCTGAGCAGCGCTCGGCCTTCGGCATCGGTGCGGCCGGTGGTCACAATCGTGATGTCCATGCCGCGAGGTGTGTCGACCTTGTCGTAGTCGATCTCGGGGAAGATCAGCTGCTCGGTGACGCCGAAGGTGTAGTTGCCCCGACCGTCGAACGACTTCGGCGACAGGCCCCGGAAGTCACGAATGCGGGGGATCGCCAGGCTGATGAGGCGGTCGAAGAACTCCCACATGCGATCGCCCCGCAAAGTCACCATGCAACCGATCGACATGCCCTCGCGGAGCTTGAACGCGGCGATCGAGCGCCGCGCCTTGGTGATGACCGGGCGCTGGCCGGCGATCAGCTGGAGGTCACCGACGGCACCCTCGAGCAGCGACTGCTGCTGAGTGGCCTTGCCAACGCCCATGTTGATGACGATCTTGGAAAGGCGTGGCACCTCCATCACGTTGGAGAGGCCGAGCTCGGTAGCAAGCGCCGCGCGGATCTCGGCGTCGTAACGCTGACGGAGACGAGGACGCTCGATCACGGCCGGGCTCACAGGTCACCTCCGCACTTGCGGCACACGCGGATCTTGCGGCCCTGGTCGTCGACGCGGAAACCGATGCGCGTGGGCCCGCACTCCGCGCACACCACTGCGACAGTCGAGGCGTGCACCGGCATGTCCTTGTCGATGATGCCGCCCTGCATGGTTCCACGCTTGGCCTTGGTGGAACGCTTGGCGACGTTGACGCCATCGACGATCACGCGGTTGCGCGCGGGGATCACCCGCATGACCTCGCCGACCTTGCCACGGTCCTTGCCCGTGAGCACCTTGACGCGGTCCCCTTTGCGAATCCGCACCTAGATCACCTCCGGAGCCAACGAGACGATGCGCATGAAGCGCTTCTCCCGTAGCTCGCGTCCCACCGGGCCGAAGATCCGGGTGCCGCGCGGCTGCAGCTGGTCGTTGATCAGCACCGCCGCATTCTCGTCAAAACGGATATAGCTGCCGTCAGACCGGCGGTTCTCCTTCTTCGTCCGCACGACAACGCAGCGCACCACGTCGCCTTTCTTCACGGCTGCACCGGGCACGGCGTCTTTGACCGTGGCAATGAACACGTCACCGATCCCCGCGTACCGACGGCGGGTCCCGCCGAGCACCTTGATGCAGAGCACTTCTTTGGCTCCGGAGTTGTCGGCGACGCGCAGGCGCGACTCTTGCTGGATCACCGCGCACGCTCCACGACTTCGACCAGCCTCCAGCGCTTCAGCTTGGAGAACGGGCGCGTCTCGGCCACGCGGACACGGTCCCCCGTCGCGGCCTCGTTCTTCTCGTCGTGCACGTACAGATGCCGAGTCCGCTGGACGGTCTTGGCATACTTGGCGTGCCGCACGCGCTCCACGACCGCGACGACCGCGGTCTTGTCCATGCGGTTCTCGACGACGGTGCCCTCGCGCACCCTGCGCCGGTTGACGCGCACTGGCTCCTCAGTCGGCGGCGTACCGTTCGCGGTATCCGCCCGGGCCTCGTTCTCGCCCATCACTGCTCCTTCGTCCCCGCGTCGCCACGGCCCACGACCGCCTCCGCCGACTCGGCGAGCTCGATCTCGTGCGCACGCTGCACGGTCATGAGCCGCGCGATCTCCCTGCGCACCTGCATGACACGCGCGTTGTTGTCCAATCTGCCCGTGGCCGCCTGGAACCGCAGGTTGAAGAGCTCCTTGCGGGCTTCGAGGAGCTTGTTCTCGAGCTCGGTCTCATCCAGCTCCCGCAGCTCTGCTGCAGTCGTCATCAGACCAGCACCTCCGGGTTGGACCCGAGACCGGGCCGCGCGATGACGCGTGCTTTCATGGGCAGCTTCTGGATCGCCCGTTCAAGGGCCGAATGGGCGAGAGCCTCGTCCACACCTGCCAGCTCGAAGAGGATCCTCCCGGGCCGGACCACGGCGACCCAGTGCTCGGGGTTGCCCTTTCCCGATCCCATGCGCGTCTCGGCTGGCTTCTGAGTGACCGGCTTGTCGGGGAACACCCTGATCCAGACCTTCCCGCCACGCTTGATGTGCCTGGTCATGGCGATTCGAGCGGCCTCGATCTGGCGGGCCGTGAGCCATGCCGGTTCCAGCGCCTGAATCCCGAAGTCGCCGAAGTTGATGGTCTCGCCACCCTTCGTCATTCCGGACATCCGCCCGCGCTGCTGCTTGCGGTGCTTGACCTTGCGAGGCATCAGCATGGTCAGTCGTTCTCCCTACGGAAATGCGGGACGTCGTGATGCTGCTCGCGAGTCCGGCGCTCGATGTCTTCTTCCTCGGCGAGGAGCTTCTCGAGTGGATCTTCTGCGACGGCCGGTGCCGTGGGCTCCGGGACCTGATCGGGGACGGGCGCAGCGGCTACCTCGGCCTCCGGCTCGACCTCCACCTCGGGAGCGAGGTCGGGCGCGACCGAGCCCGGCTCGCCGAGCTCAGGCCTGCGACGGCCGCCGCCGGCGGTGACGATGCGCTTGGGACGTGCCTGGCCGGACGTCTCTCCGACCGCCATGGCCGCCTCACGCGAGATCTTCTCTTCCGCAGACGTCTTGTAGGGCAGGATGTCGCCCTTGTATATCCAAACCTTGATCCCGATGCGGCCGGTCGATGTCTTCGCTTCGCGGAAGCCGTAGTCGATGTCGGCGCGCAGAGTGTGCAGGGGGACCCGTCCTTCGCGGTAGGACTCCTTGCGTGCCATCTCCGAGCCGCCTAAGCGGCCGGAGCACTGGACGCGCACTCCCTGGGCGCCCGCCTTCTGGACCGTCTGGATCGCACGCTTCATGGCACGGCGGAAGCTGATCCGTCGCTGAAGCTGGTCGACGATGCCCTGAGCGATCAGAGCGGCGTCGAGCTCAGGCTGCTTGATCTCCTGGATGTTGAGCTGCACGTTGGCGTTGTGGGTGATGCGCGCGAGCTGACGACGCAGCCGGTCGGCTTCGGCACCACGGCGGCCGATCACGATTCCGGGCCGCGCTGTGTGCACGTCGATTCGGAGGCGGTCCCGGGTGCGCTCGATCTCGATCCGGCTCACGGCGGCAGCCTCGAGCTGGGTCATGAGGTAGTCGCGGACCTTCCAGTCCTCGATCACCGAGTCCTGATAGTTGCGGTCGTCGAACCAGCGTGACTTCCAGTCGGTCGTGACACCGAGGCGGAAGCCGTATGGATTGACCTTCTGGCCCATCAGTCGCTCGTTTCCTCGTCGTCGNNGTGTCGCCCGCCGCCACGATCCCGAGAACCTGCTCGTCGACTGCGGGTGCCTCGGACGTCCCGGCCTCGGCGGCTGCGCTCGCCCGTCCCTGACGTCGCGCCCCGGCCACCCGGCGCGCCCGGCGGTCGGCTTGCTCTGCGGCAACGCGGGCGCGTCGCCGGTTCAGCTCTTCCTCGGGCATGCGCGCGACGATGACCGTGACGTGACAGGTGCGCTTGCGAATACGTGTGGCACGCCCACGGGCGCGGGGGCGCCACCGCTTCAGCGTCGTGCCCTCATCTGCATAGCAGGCGGACACGAACAGCTCTTCGGCTTCGATGCCGTCGTTGTGGAACGCGTTCGCGGCTGCCGAGTGCAGGACCTTTCCGATCACCGTCGCCACTTCCCGGTCGCAGTACTCGAGGATCTCCGACGCCCGCTCATAGTCCTTGCCACGGATGAGATCGAGCACTTCGCGCGCCTTGTAGGCGGACACGCCCGAATGCTTGAGGACGGCGCGGGTCCCAGGCAGCTCGTTGGTCTTGACACCGGTCACGTCAGCGCCTCGCTGCCCGCTCTTGGCCGGCGTGGTAACGGAACGTCCGGGTGGGGGCGAACTCTCCGAGCTTGTGGCCGACCATCGACTCGGTCACGTACACCGGCACGTGCTTGCGGCCGTCGTGAACCGCGATCGTGTGACCGACCATGTCCGGGATGATCGTCGAGCGACGCGACCAGGTCTTGATGACACGCTTCTCATTCGAGGCATTGAGCGAGTCGACCTTGCGAAGCAGGTGATCGTCGACAAATGGTCCTTTTTTCAGGCTACGAGGCATGATGGCTCCGCTCGGCGGTCAGCGGCGGGCGCCGCGGGTGCGGCGACGACGGATGATGAGCTGGTCGGACCGCTTGTGACGCGGACGTGTCCGACCCTCGGCTTGACCCCACGGCGACACCGGATGACGGCCACCAGAGGTCTTCCCCTCGCCACCGCCGAGGGGGTGGTCGACCGGGTTCATCGCGACCCCGCGGGTCTGGGGCCGGATGCCCTTCCAGCGGTTACGTCCAGCCTTCCCGATGGAGATGAGCTCGGCCTCTGAGTTGCCCACCTCGCCGACGGTCCCGCGGCAGTCGATCGGGACCCGCCTCATCTCGGTCGAGGGGAGCCGCAAGGTCGCGAACATCCCCTCCTTCGCGACGAGCTGCACGCTCATGCCGGCACCTCGGGCGAGCTTGCCACCGCCGCCGGGACGGAGCTCCACGTTGTGGATCACCGAGCCGACCGGGATGTAACGCAAAGGGAGGGCATTGCCCGGCCGGATCTCGGCGCCCGGCCCGGACTGGAGCATGTCGCCGACCGCGACGCGGGCCGGCGCGAGGATGTAGCGCTTCTCGCCGTCGAGATAGTGCAGGAGAGCTATACGCGCGTTGCGGTTGGGGTCGTACTCGATCGCCGCGACCTTGGCGGGGATCGAGTCCTTGTCCCGGCGGAAGTCGACCAGGCGGTACTGCTGCTTGTGACCGGCGCCGCGGTGGCGGGCCGTCTTGCGGCCGTGGTTGTTCCGGCCACCCGTACCCGGCAGGGGTGCGAGGAGCGTCTTCTCGGGAATGGTCTTCGTGATCTCGGAGAAGTCCGAGACCGATTGGAACCGCCGTCCCGGGCTGGTCGGCTTGCGCTTGCGGAGTGCCATGACGATGCTCCTCAGCCCTCGAACAGCTCGATACGGTCGTCGCCGACAAGTCGCACGATCGCCCGCTTGGTGTCCGGTCGTTTCCCGTAGATGGAGGCGCGTCTTTGTCGCTTGCGCTTTCCCTTGCGCACCAGGGTGTTCACGCTCAAGACGCGTACCCCGAAGGCGTCTTCCACCGCGGCGCGGATCTCGACCTTGCTAGCCCTCGGATCGACGACGAACACGTAAGTGTGCTCGTCCATGAGCGCGTAGGACTTCTCGGAGATGACAGGACGCAGCAGGATCGAACGGCCGGCGCTCACTTGTCCTCTTCCTCATCGTCAGTCTCGGCGGGCTCGTCAACGGCCGCCTCGTCAACGGCCGGCTCGCCAGCGACCTCGGGCTCGTCCGCCGCTTCGCCCTCTTCGACTTCACCGGTCTCGTCGGTACCTTCGATCTCTTCGAAGGCCTCACGGGGGGCCGGCCTCGAGGAGCTCAAGACGACGGAGCCCTCCGGCGCCTCACTGACTTGGCCCGGCACCGTCTCGTCTGTGAAGACGACCCAGTCGGACACGACCACGTCATAAGCCGTCAGCTGCCCGGCCTCGACGATGTTGACGTTCGGAAGGTTCCCGAACGAGCGCTCTGCGACCACGTCCTGGCTGCCGATCACGACGAGCACGTGGCCATCGATTCCGAGGGCCCGAAGCGACCCGGCGGCCTCCTTGGTCTTCGGCACTTCGTAAGACCAGCGGTCGACCAGGCAGACACGACCTTCCATTGCCCGGTCCGAAAGAGCTGCCCGCAACGCTTGACGGACCATCTTGCGAGGCGTGCTCTGGGCGTAGTCACGGGGCTTGGGCCCGAAGGCGACGCCTCCGCCTGCGAACTGCGGCGCCCGGGTGGTGCCCTGTCGGGCACGACCGGTGCCCTTCTGGCGATAGGGCTTGGCACCGCCACCGGAGACCTCGGCGCGTGTCTTTGTGCTGTGGGTGCCCGAGCGCTTGGCTGCGAGTTGCGCGGTCACGACCTGGTGCAACAGAGGCACATTGACCAGAGCACCGAAGTACTCCGGGTCGAGCTGGACGACTCCGAGGAGCTCGCCCGAGTCGTTACACCGCTCCACGAGCACCGATGGCAGAACTTCGACCATTGTGTCTGCCATCACTTACCGCCCTTCACGGCGTCGCGGATGAAAACCAAACCACCCCGCGGTCCCGGTACGGCGCCCTTCACGAGAATGAGCTCGCGTTCGGGGTCAGCCAACACGACCTCGAGGTTCAGGGTTGTCACGCGCTCGGAGCCCATGTGACCTGCCATCCGGGTCCCCTTGAACACCCGGGCCGGTGTGGCGCAGGCTCCGACCGAGCCCGGAGCCCGGTGCTTCTTGTGGGTGCCGTGCGCGGCTCCCTGGCCCTTGAAGTTGTGGCGCTTCATCCCGCCGGCGAATCCTTTGCCCTTGCTCACCGCGGTGACGTCGATCTTGTCCCCGGCCGCAAGGATGCCGGCATTGATCTCTTGGCCGACCGAGTAGCCGCTCGTGTCGTCGAGCCGCAGCTCGACCAGGCGTACGCCCGGCTCTACGCCGGCTTTCGCGAAGTGGCCGGCTTCCGGCTTGTTGAGCTTGCTCGCGGCACGCACGCCATAGGTGACCTGCAGGGCGGAGTAGCCCTCCTGCTCGGGGGTCTTCACACGCACCAC
>PMVZ01000064.1 GCA_003166375.1 Acidimicrobiaceae bacterium
ACATGGGCTACTTCGGCGTCGTCAGGTCTTCACCTTCCCCGTATCTCGGCGAGGTCGAAAACTTGGAACGAGTCGCCCTTCAAACGTCTCGTCCGACCGGTCGACGTGACGGACCGCCCAGCCTGACTCGGCTTCAGCCTGAATAGTTGCTTGCAGCACGTAAATATCGTACTTGCCTACTCGGCTTCTATGCCGATGACCCAGCTGTCTGACCTGGCGGCCGAGGTGGTGGTGCTGTGGCGGGCCCCGGCAGACGAGGCGGCCCATTGAGGTTCCCCAGAATTAGTGGACACCTGACAGGCTGACCTTCGGGTCGGCTGGAAGGATGTCCGATTATGGGAATTACGAGGCGTAAGTTCACGCTGGAGTTCAAGACCGAGGCTGCTCACCGCGTGATTGACACGGGGAGAACGATTGCCGAGGTGGCCAAAGAGCTGTCGGTGGTGGACAGTGTGTTGGCCCGATGGGTGCGCGATGAGCGTCGCCGCATGGAGACGGTGGCCGGAGGTTCGGAGGAGCCGTTGAGCGCGGCCGAGCGCACTGAGCTATTGCGGCTGCGTCGACAGGTGGCCGAGCAGGACAAGGACCTGGCCTTCTTGGGAAAAGCTGCCGCGTACTTCGCTTCGAATCCACCAAAGCAGAGAGATTTGCGTTGATGGCCGCCGAGTGCGCGAACTTCGAAGTAAAGCGTATGGCCCGACTCCTCGAGGTCTCCCGCGCCGGCTACTACCGCTGGCGAGCAGCTCGGTCGCGCGCACCGCTGCCGTCTGAGCAGCGCCGGACGGATCTCGACGCGAAGATCCTCAGCTTCCATAGCGACTCTCGTGGCACCTACGGCTCGCCGAGGATCACGCTCGACTTGAGAGAAGACGGCGACGACGTCAGCGAGAACACCGTGGCCGCCCGTATGGCGGCGCTCGGCATCGCCGGCATCAGCCCAGGGACCTTCAAGGTGACGACCGTCGCCGACCCGACAGCGACCTATCCCGCCGATTTGGTCAACAGAGCCTTCAGCCCTGACGCGATCGACGAGCTCTGGACGAGCGACATCACCTATCTCACGATCGGCGACGGTGAGGCCTACCTGTGCGCGGTGCGTGACGGGGGGTCATCTCGGGTCCTCGGCTACGAACTCGCCGATCACATGCGCACCGAGATCGTCCTCGGCGCACTCGCCGGAGCGACGACGACCCGCTTCGGGACCTGCAGCGAGACGATCTTTCACACCGACCGTGGCAGCCAGTTCAGCGACCACAAGGTCGAGCAGTTCTGCGCGAAATTCAGGATCGTGCGCTCCATGGGCGCCACCGGTTCGTGCTTCGACCACGCCAGCGCTGAAAGCTTCTGGTCGATCTTCAAGCACGAGTACTTCTACCGCCATGCCTTTGCAACCATGGAAGAACTGCGCGCCGGCGTCGCCGACTACATCAGGTTCTACAACCACGAACGTCGCTGCGCGAAGGCCGGCGGAATGAGCCCCATCCGCTACGAGTTATCGTTGGCCCGCCTCAAGCAAGCCGCTTAACAACGTGACCACTTTCTCTGGTGAAGCTCAGTGGACGAAGGCGTTGCGCGCACCTGGAATGGGAAGGAATCTCTCGGAGTCTCTTGGAGGAACTAAACGAAGGGAGTCAAGTGATGAGCAAGGTGTTCAGTGCCCACGCGGTGTCGGTCGACGGCTACATCAGCGGTCGCGACCCGAGTGACCCGAGCGGAGGGTTCGGTCGCGGCCTCGGTGACGCGCCGATGCTGTTCGACTGGTACCGCGACGGCGACACGCCCAGCCGAGCGTTCGACAACTTCAGGCTGAGCGAGCCCAGCGCTCGAATCTTCGACGCGCTCGCCGGACGCGTGGGTGCGGTGGTAGCGGGGCGCACCACCTACGAGCACTCCAGCCATTGGGGAGGCGATGGGCCGCACCCGACGGCCCGGCTGTTCGTTCTCAGCCATCGACCAGCGCCGGAGATGACGGAGCGCCAGACCCTGATCACCACCGGCATCGCGGACGCGATCGCGGCGGCGCGCGAAGCCGCTGGTGACAAGGACGTCGGTCTCATGGGTGGCGGTGTCGTGACCGAGGCGTTGCGGGCGGGTCTCGTCGACGAGCTGATCCTGCATCAGGTGCCGATCCTGCTCGGCGGTGGCCGACCGTTCTTCCAGGAGCTGCCCGAGCACGTGGAACTCCGCCTTATCGAAGCCGTTCCGGCGCCGGGCGTCACCCACCTCCGCTACGAGGTCGTCCGATGATGCTGGTCACCGGGCCAATTCGAGGCATCGCTATCGTGGCCGTCGGCGTTACTGAACGAAAGTACCGGGTAAGTACCGACTGATGACGATGGCGCACGTTCATCATGTGTATTGGTCATGACGCGCATCGACGCACCCAGAGTGCTTGGTCAACTGGCCCAAACCACGGTCTTCGATGCCCCCTCTTCGACGCGTTCGAACTGCCCCAGGTCTGCTCGGACGAAGTTCTCACCGCCACGCTCTCCCATTACGACCTTGGAGGTTCGCTATGACTTGCTTGTCACCTGCGGTGAGAGCCCTCATCGAGGGGCCAAACTACGCTCACCTGGCGACTGTGCTTCCCGACGGGTCGCCGCACAGCGTTCCGCTCTGGGTGGGGCTCCAGGACGATCGAATCGCCTTCTTGACTGGACCGAGCTCGCGTAAGGCGCGCAACATTGGCGAGGAGCCGAGGGTGGCAATCTCGCTCACAGACCGCGACCAGCCCTTCACGATGGCGATGATCCGGGGCCGGGTGGTGGAGCGGATCGAGGGCGAGGCAGCATGGGAGGCCATCGACCGCATCTCCACCGTCTACACCGGCGCTCCCTACCCGCGAGGCGAAGAGCGAGTGGTGTTCCTCGTCGAGCCCGAGCACGTTTCGACAACGGCCTACTGATGAGGTCCGTCGGAGGATGCTCAGTTCCCAGGATGGTCTTGTGAAATGCCGGACTCGAGCAACCCGATCGTCGACCGGGAAAAGTCACTTTCGGGCTCCCCGCGAATAAGGGTTGGAATCAATGTGTGATTCGGTGACCATCCACAGATAGCGGTGGGCCTGGCTCCCAAACTTCGGCTTGTCAACGAGCTGAAGAGAGGAGAGCCAGACCCATGGCTGACCGTATCTGCTTGCGCCTCGGTCGGCGCGACATGAACACCTTCCGCACGGTAGAGCGCGAACGAAGACCTCCGCTGGTCCACGTCGCTGGGCGACATGCG
>PMVZ01000383.1 GCA_003166375.1 Acidimicrobiaceae bacterium
CGTGACTGCGTTTCCTTGTTCTCGAGAGCACGCAAGGCATGTCCTGTTCGGATGAGCCCGTGGGTAGCCGCTGCGATCGCGCCCGGGAGAAGGCGCGGCCACCACTCGAGGAAAATGTCCCGCCACGGTCGCTCCTGTAGCTCCGTCTCGAAGAACGTCAGCCAGTCACCAAGCCGGATCGAGTCGCCGAGCACCTCGCGCCACTCGTCTCTGTCGATTGTCCAGCGCGGCGAGGGAGCAGCTTCGAGACGCCTCGTGTACCGATCAAGCCAAGCGCTTATCGCGTCCGGACGGTGGTTGCGCTCGAGCACCTCGACCACCATCGGCCCGTGGTTGGACAGCCACCCGTCGAACTCCGGTCCATAACGGAAGAGCCGCTCGTACGCCTCGTCGAGCACGTCGTCGCGCGCCGGAAGAGTCACGCCCGCCAACTCTATTGCGTCGTCAACTTCGACAAGTCCACACCCTGTTGAGAGAGACCTCTCGCCCACGAGTGACCTCCCTCTTCGTGCCCAGCTTGCCGAGGAGTGTCGGGTGCGAGGCCGGCCGCCGCTTCGAGCTGTTTACGGGCGGTAGATAGGGGCCCGGCTGCCACATCTGCCCAGGTATCCTGCCTCGGTGGCTGCGGACCAAAGAAGCGTCGCGGACCTGCTCGTACGCTGCCTCGAGCACGAGGGCGTCACCTGCGTGTTCGGGATCCCCGGCGAGGAGAACATCCACCTGACCGATGCCCTGGCCCGGTCGTCCATCCGTTACGTCCTGGTCCGCCACGAGCAGGCGGCATCGTTCATGGCCGAGATCTTCGGCCGCCTTACCGGCCGCGCCGGTGTGTGCTCGGCGACCCTCGGCCCGGGCGCCATCAACCTTCTCCTCGGGACGGCCGACGCCACGACCAACAGCACACCAGTTGTGGCCATCTCGGCCCAGGTCGGGCTCAACCGCATCTACAAGGAGTCCCACCAGAGCGTCGATCTGGTGTCGATGTTCTCCCCGGTNNGCCGTCTACCTGGCCGTGCCCGAGGACATCGAGGCCATGGTTGCGCCAGACGAACTGGTCCCGCTAGACCTCAACATTCCCCGGCCGGACGAGCCCTCACCGTCACAGATCGAAAGGGCGGCGGCCGTGCTCAACGGGGCTCGCCAACCCATCGTCCTGGCCGGGCACGGAGCGGCCCGAACGGGCGCGGCGGCCGCCCTGCGGCGCTTCTCCGAACGCCTCGGCGTCCCGGTTGCCACCACCTTTCACGGCAAGGGTGTTTTCCCTGACGATCACCCGCATGCGCTCGGCGCGGTGGGGTTCATGAGCCACGACTATGTCAACTTCGGTTTCGACGAGGCGGACGTCATAATCAGTGTCGGCTATGAGTTGCAGGAGTTCGATCCTGTGCGAATCAACCCGGGCGGCGACAAGCGAATCCTGCACCTGAGTCGCTGCCCGGCCGAGGTGGACGCCCACTATGACGTCGAGGTCGGCGTTCAGGCCGACCTCAGCCGGACGCTAGACGCCCTGGCCGGCGCCACCACTCGCCGGTTCGCGATGGGACCGAGCGGCGACAAGATCCGCCGGCTGTTGGCCGACGAGCTGGGCCGCGGCGGGGCCGACGACAGCTTCCCGCTCAAGCCCCAGCGGATCGTGTCCGACACTCGTGCCGCCCTTGACCGCTCCGACATCGTCCTCGCCGACACCGGGGCGGTGAAGATGTGGATGGCCAGGCTGTACCCCACCTACGAGCCAAACACCTGCCTCTTCTCCAACGGGCTTTCCACCATGGCCTTTGCTCTGCCCGGGGCCATCGGGGCCAAGCTGGCTGCGCCAGGGAGACGAGTCCTGGCCGCCGTGGGCGACGGAGCGTTCCTCATGAACTCCCAGGAGATCGAGACCGCCCTGCGCGAGCGCGTCCCCATGACCGTGCTGATCTGGCAGGACGACGCCTACGGGCTGATCAGATGGAAGATGGACCTGGAGATCGGCCACGATGTGGCTGTCGGCTTCTCCAACCCAGACTTCGTGGCTTACGCGGAGAGCTTCGGGGCCCGGGGCTTGCGGGTGGCCTCGCCAGGCGACCTGCTGCCGGCCCTCACCGAAGCCCTGGCTTGCGACACTGTGTCGGTCATCGCCTGCCCGGTCGACTACACCGAGAACGTGCGGCTCACCGACGCTCTCGGCCAACTGTCCGGACCGTTCTGAACCTCCGCACACCGGGTGAAGAAGGAGGGCGGAACGCGCCGCCAGTAGCCCTGAAGCCGCTGGCCTAAGTGGTCCCGGTCAGAAGTTCATGGGTGAATCGTCGGCCCGTGTTTCGAGCCACGCTCCTGTCTCGCCGAGGTAGAGGCCGCACGCACAGTCGAGTGCCTCCTCGGGTGCTCCCGAGAGCATCCCCGAAGGAAGGACGGAATCCTCGTATCCGTCCTTGCTGGCGAGATAGATCGCAAAGCCCCATCTGCTCGCCGACCCGTTGTAGCGCAGGCGCAGCAGCGCCAGCTCGTCCCCGTCTTGGTCGACGCCTTTCACGTAGGCGAAGTTCCCGCGAAAGCTCGTCTCGAGCCTTGTGAGCGAGGGCCAGCGCTCGCGGCGGCGATCTTCCAGCCGGGAGCGCAGGCTCGCCTTGGTCGACTCGGGGATCGGCACGCTTGGGACTCTACGCGACAGCGCTTTGCAGGTCCTCGTGGGCGGCGAGCCGCTTCAAGAACACCTCGAGATCGGCGCGCGTGAAGCGCCAGTCGAAGGAGCGGGGCTCGGCGTTGAAGTGACGCTCGAAGGCGACGATCCGATCCGCCAGTTGCAAAAGGTTGGTGAGATCGTTGGGCGAGAGCACCTTGCGCTGGAGGATCGAGAAGACGATCTCGATCTGGTTGAGCCAGCTGGCATGCACCGGGAGGTGGACCAGCAAGACGTTCGGCCACTTCTTTGCCGTGCGGTCGATCGAGGCCCGACCAAGGTGGCTCGAGCCGTTGTCGCAGACCAGGTAGACCCGACGCGCCGAGGCGTACGGTTCGAGCGCCATCAGGTCCGCGACGAGCCGCTCGAATGCGGCGGTGCCGGTCTTGTCCTCACACCGGCCGAGGAGCCTCCCGGCGTGGACATCGAGGGCGGCAAGGTAGTTGAGCGCACCCTTCCGCTCGTACTCGTGCTCGACGCGGAGAAGTCGCGCCCGTCCCGGGGCGAGGCTCGGGTGGCAACGACAGCGGACCTGGATCGAGGTCTTCTCGTCGGTCGAGACGACGAACTCGTCGTCTTCGAGCTCACGTCCGCCGAAGATCCGCTCGTAGAGGTCCAACACGACCCCGGCTTTCTCGGCGAAGTCCGGGTCCCTCGGAAAGATCCAGGACCTGTAGCGCCAGGGACGGATCACCGCGTCTTTAAGGATCCGCCGTACGCTCGCCGGACTGATCGCATCGACCACGCCCGAGGAGACCACCTCCTTGGCGATATCAGCCGAAGAGAAACGGCTGAACGGAAGGTTCCTCGTGGCGGGCAGCTCGCAGGCGGTCGCAGTCACCTCCGCCACGACGCTCGAGGTGAACGTCTTCGGCCGACCGGAGCGCTTGCGATCGGCGAGCCCGGCGATCCCTTCCAGAACGAAGCGTTTTCGCCACTTCGACACCGTGTTCACCGCGATGTCGAGCCATGAGGCGATGGTCGTGTTCTCCTCGCTGGCGGAGGCGAGGAGAACGATCTGGGCACGACCCACCACGCGGTGCTCGGCACTGTGGCAGCGGACGAGACGTTCGAGCTCTCGACGATCAGCCTGACGAAGCGAGACGACGAAGGGGCTCTGCCTTCCCACCGGTGCTCTCCGATGTTCCGCGTTCACCGCCCCGCGCGAGGCGGGCCCTCTTCGCCTGGGCTCAAATTACACCAATGTAATTATGACCGTGACCACTTAGGTTCACGCTCTTTGGGCACTAGCCGATCCGGCTAGTGCGACGTCGTCTCCCTCTCCTGCGTGAGAGGAAGGTCCGGCGAGGAAGCGACTTTGGCGCCTCTTGCGCGGGCAATCCCGCATGGCTAACCTACAACCGTATGGTTGTAGATAGGCAACTGACTGAAGCGGAGTTCGACCGGACCTTTCACGCGCTCGCCGACATGACCCGGAGGGACATCCTCGGCCGTGCGATCCGCAGTGACGAGTCGGTCTCTGCCTTATCCCGGCACTACTCGATGAGCCTCACCGCGGTGCAAAAGCACATCGCGGTGCTGGAACGGGCGGCGCTCGTCACCAAGGAGCGCCGCGGGAGGGCGCAGATCGTGCACGCCAACGGCCCCACGATCGCGAAAGCGATCGCGCTCCTCGACCAGTACGAGGCGCTGTGGATCGACCGAGCCAACCGAATTGCCGACGTCCTCGCAACCGCCGATGAAGGAGAACAGCCGTGACCGTGATCAGCACCACCAAGGACCCCGAGAACCTCACCCTGACCCTCGTCGCCGAGTTCGACGCCACACCCGAGCAGGTGTGGACGGTATGGGAGGACCCGCACAAGCTCGAGCGGTGGTGGGGGCCGCCGTCGTGGCCGGCCACCTTCACCCGCCACGACTTCGTCGTCGGCGGCCAGTCCCGTTATCACATGACCGGGCCCGACGGTGAGACCCACGGTGGCTACTGGCAGATGCAAGCGATCGACAAGCCGAACCGGATCGACTTCGCGAACGGCCTCGCCGGACCCGACGGTGAGCCCACGCCCGAGATGCCGCCGATGTCGGGATACGTGACGTTCGAGGCGATCGGGACACGCACGAAGATGACCGCGGTATCGCGCTTCGTCGATCTCGTGCAGATGGAGATGATGCTCGGCA
>PMVZ01000198.1 GCA_003166375.1 Acidimicrobiaceae bacterium
CCTATTCGCGCGGCCTCTAAGCAATATCCTCCACTTGTTATCGGTCCCTCAGGACCAAAAGTTGAACAGCTGGGATGTTCGAGCGATAGTCGAGGTGTTGAGCTCGTATTGAGTGTGAGGCACCGAACCAGATCTCTAGGGGCGGAGGGTGACCTGCAGTCGATACCGGACGCCAGGGCGATAGTTCCGGATACCGGGTGGCCTCCGTGTCCGGGAGCGTCACGCGCTTACCAGGTAGAAGACGCTGGAGTCGTCGACCTCAAAGGACTCGAGCTCCACATCGAGGTTGGCGACAAGTGTGCGGAACTCCTCCTCGTGCACGGTCCCTGCGGTGAAGCCGTCCTTGCACACGATGACCCCGTCGCGAGTGAGGATCCGATCGATATCTCCGATGAGACCGGCAGCGGACTGACGCTCGAACCAGTCCAGGCGATCCTCCCAGAACCGATCCGAGTAGGTGGAGAACAGCGCCATACCGCGGGGTCGCAGCACGCGGACAACTTCCCGAACCAGCACCCGCCGGTCGACGTGAAAAGCAGAGATCCCGTTCTGGATGCAGACGACCCGGTCGAAGGACCCCGCCGCGAACCCGAGTTGCTTCGCGTCGGCGCACAGGAGGCTGCAGTATGTCGCCGCACCAAGTCGCTGTCGGGCCAGCCGAAGGCTGGCAAGTGAGTTGTCGGTACCGACAATCCAACGCGATGACCCAGCGAAGGCAGGCATCGTACGTCCGTAGCCGCATCCGAGGTCCAGTACGACGTCATCAGGACGCAACCGCGCCACTACGAACTCGACTTCGGCACGAAGGTACTGCCTCACGCGTGCCGGCGCGAGCCGATAGCACTGCTGCAACTGCTCGGCGGCAAGGCGCTCCTTGTAATATCCTGCGTCTCTCATTGAACAATGATCACACCAAGCCACGTGGCGCGGCAGGGGTGGTTGATGGTCTGCTTCGCTGAGCTGCGACTCGACGGGCAGCTCGAACCGGTGGTAGGTGCGAGCCCGATTCTTCCTGGTACCGCCATACACCGGTCACGGCAGAATCGGAGCAATCGTAAACAGAACGCCGCTCCGAACACCGAGCCTCGAGGGCGGCGCTGCCGCACGGACGGATCTTTCGCCAAGATCCGCGCGCCTACGTGGAGCGCCGTAGCCTCAGCTAGAACACGGCCGTTCCGTGGATGGTTCCGGCTGATGTTGCACTCCCCAGCCGTCCTAGGCCGTTGTAGGCCGTTCTGACGGGTGCTGCTGAGCAGGGAGCCTGTCGAATCCTGGTGAGTGGCACATTTCAGCAGGTGGAGGACTCGGACAAGGCGCCCCAGGCTGGTGATGACGTTCGTCTCCTGTTCGCGGTCCGCCCGTGATCTGTCGACCAACGTGCCATGACAAGCGAGCCCAAAACACAAGGGAGGGGTACCTCTTACGCCAGTTTCGCGGGATAGTCGATGCCGTTCCGACATCCGACCGCTTGCGATTAGAGCCCGGCGGAGCGAGATCTGCCTACCCACGGTCGGACTGCGCAGCTACCCGGTCTTCTCCCATACCGAAACGTGGGCTGTGCTGTAGCCCGTGAAAGGCCTGCGATTCCAGTCGCTCCAGCGCTCAAGCAAGGTCATCCCTGCCAGTCGCGCCATCAGGTCGAGCTCGGACGGCCACACGTAGCGAAACGGAACCGAAAGGACTTCAAGTTGGCCTTCGACAACCCAGTAGTGGTGAGAGATGAGCGTCTGGGTTGCGACGTCGTACTCGTCAAAGCCGAGCCTTGTGGGGCTCACAGTGAACGCCCTGACTGTCTCACCAGGCGGGAGGCGCTGGAGCACAGGGACGAACAACTCGATCACGAAACGACCGTCGGGTGCCAGGTGTTCGGCGGCGTTGCGGAAGCACTCGACCTGCTCGTCCTGAGTGGTCAGGTTCGAGATCGTGTTGTACACGAGGTAGACGAGCCGGAAGGTGCCATCCACCCTTGTAGTGGCGAAGTCGCCGATCGTCACGCCAATCTCGTCACCGCCCGGCTTAGCTCGCAGTCGCGCGACCATTGCCGACGACAGATCAATCCCGTGCACTCGAACGCCGCGCTGGCTGAGCGGCAAGGCGATGCGGCCGGTGCCTATGCCGAACTCAAGGGCAGCACCGTCGCCCGCCAGATCGGCGAGGAAATTCACAACCGAATCGACGAACGTCGGCTCGAACGCGTCCTCGGAGCTCGAGTCGTACCCCTCCGCCACCCGTTCGTCGAAGTAGTTCTTTGGCACGCGCTCACTGTGTCAGAGTTCCACAAGAGCCGCTGCCCATTTGGCACAGCTTCACCGAAGCTCCAGATTCGCCCGTCACCCTGGTTCACAACGTCCGGCGCCGTTTGAAGGCCGCGCTCGCATCCACGCGCTCGGACAGCACCTACGCTTGCTCGATGCCCTCGCCGATCGGTCCCGTCCCAGGTGACCCGAATGATCCTGACTTATGGGACTGGGGCGAAGTCGATGATGAACTTCGCCCGCGCCGCCACCTTCTGCGCGCAGTTCTTGCCGGCCTTCTTGTCCTGTCGCTCGTTCTTCTGCTAGTTGTCAGCGTCCTTTAGCCAGACCAGGCACGCCGCAAGCAACTCGATCTCGATTCCGTCACCGTTCACGTGCCGACCTCGGAGCCACCGCAGTGGCCGTTCAGCCCGGGGCGAGTCGCTCGGTCGTGGACGCTGCCACGCGATTCGCGCATAATCGCCTCCCTCCCGGTCACACCGGCGATCACGAGCGCAGCCCGGAAGGCCGCCCTCGTCACCCTGTCCGAGATCCATGGGCGGCGCGCCCTCGTTGACCTCGTGGCCGTTGGCTCCACGCTGCTCAAGGGACCCCCGTCTCAAGTCGGCGTGAAGATCGCGGATGTTGCGATCGAGCTCGGATCCCGACGGTGGTCCGATCTCGAAACCGTCACCCAGCGGACGGCGAGTCGCCGTCTGTAGCACGACCACGACGGCGTGTAATAATCTCCAAGACGAGCGCTTCCAGAGAAACACCAAGGATGTCGGCCGCATTCTCGAGCGCTCCGGCAACGGCGTCAGGTAACCTCACCTTCACCTCGATCGTTGGACCAAACTTGGCACGTTCGCCTTCGTTCGCTGGGGTTCGCAGTTGTTCGGACAACTCTTCTGACCTGCTCATCTCGTTCGCCACAGTTCGCTGAAACCCGCCAAAACTAAGGCCAAACTGGTTCGCAAGCTGGCCCAGGTCCCGCTCGTACAATTCTCGAGGCGCGATCGGCTGCTCGAAGGTCTCTGCGAGTGACATTCGCCGCGGCAAGCGGACTCCTCACGTGTCAACGTGGCCCGCGTTAGCGACTCTCGTCGGCACCTGAATCGGAGGGCAACTCGTCGGGGCTGTCACTATGACCCTTACGAGCTCGCTCCGACCGCGACGGAGCTAGAAGACTGGATGACGACGATCGCTGGCTTGATCGCGGAGCTTGGCAAGAGGGGGCCGAACGTTTGAGCCACCGAGGGGATCCCGATTGAGGATCAGGTGGATCACCTCACGGGTACCCGGTCACCATCATCATGACACTCTCTTGTGAAAGGGGTGCTCGGACCGCTTCTATCCTCAGCTCGTCGTGGGCGATCCGCCTTTCGCGCGCCCTACGTCCGTTGGAACGAGATATGACTGCTAGCAGTAACTTGCAATTTCTGACACGGCGCAAGTATCGTTCGGGCTATGACAACTACTGTCATCTATGCGAGAGTCCCTGAGACGCTAAAGCAAGCGACGGACGACTACGCCGGTGACCGCGGCGTCACGATCACGACAGCCGTTGTCGAGTTGCTCGAACGTGGCCTAGAGGCGAACGCGAACGCGCGATCCGTCGCCGAACTGGAGAGCAAGGTGACACAGCTCGTGGCAGAGACTGCACATCTTCGTCGAGAGCTTCACGGTGCCAAGTCGGAACTCCAGATGCTTGGGGCGCTGAGCCAACGAACGAAACAGGTCGTTGGCACCTGTCCGACGTGTCGGCAATCGATCACCGGGTACGACCTCCTGGCGGTGGGCCGGTGCTCGAAGTGTGGGGCAAGCCTCAGTGCCCTGCTCGCCGGCAAACAGCGATCCACGGGTTTGGACCAGCAGGAGTTTCTCCTGTTACTGGGTGCGCTCGGCGCAGTCGTCGGCGTGGCCCTGCTGGCGTCCAAGGCGTGACGAGAGGGGCTGACACGATGGATGCGGAACAAGGCCAGAAACAGGACGAGATCGTCGCTTTCCTTTGGCGGAGGACCAGCTTCCTTCCACCGGTGAGTCCCTTCCCCTGGGCGAACTCGTTCCAAGACCCGGCGCGCCTGCCGACGGTCGAGACTCAGGCAAAGGAGTGGGCGGATGATGCCGAATTCCGGACTCTTCAACTCGGGAGTTGGTTGGGCACGACAGATGGTGAGGTCATCACGGAGGCCGTTGGGCTGGTGATCCCACCGATTTACCAGCCGGAGTACAACCTGGCCATCGAAAGCCTCAAACTTGCGGCGAAGTTACAACAGAGGCATGGCCAGCGCGTCGCGATCGTATGGGCTCTAGCCGGCGCTTGCGTCGCAGGACTCATGATTTGGGGAAGCAAGGCCACTTGACTGTGAAGCCCGCCCTCTTGCCTCCATCAGGTCGCAGATCACGCGTCCCTCCACAGCAGGCCGTCTAAGGGGCGATGGATTCTCCTAGTCGTTAGCGAATCGACTGCATCTCGGACCAGGGGCCGGGCCGACCTCTGACGTAAACAGTTCCTCATCCACGACTCTTCTCCTGTCTCGTGGGTCACTTCACTCAGATCGGAACCCGCGCACCTGCATCCAGATCGCGATGTCGGCGACGCGCAGCTCGCTCGGGACTACGGCACCGAGCTCCACCCTGATCTCGGACCGGATCGCTCGAAGAATCGTCCGGTTGGATCGAGCTGCAAGGTCACCATGGAGCAGCCTGACGCAGTCCTGCCAGGCGCTCTTCCCGCGGCGCGACGAAATCGGGCGGTACCAGTCCGTCAGAGTCCGGTCGAGGATTGGGACCAAGCGGGGGCGCTTTGCGTGCAGCACCTTCGAAAGGATCGAGAGCCCCGGGTGTCCGCCAAAACGCTCGAGGAGGCGAGCTACTTCTGCGACAAGGTCCTCGTCGGCGTCGGCGAGATCGACGCCACGCGGAATCGTCTCGAGCCAGGCTTGTAGCCTCGACGCCTCCCACGAGAAGTACTGGAGGTCCCGCCAACGAAGACCGGGGTGCAAAGCCGCAGTGGAGAGCACGTCGACCGGTCTTACGAAGTCGTTCTGCCCTTTCCGTCTACCGAGTCGTGGAAGGCAAGATCGCTCGACTGATGCTCCTATTCTGACCCGAAGTCGCCTGCGCCGTGGGGAAGCGAATCGTTCCGCCTGGGACCGCCAGAACGTGTACGCAGATCGCCAGCGCCGAATCGCGGAGCGCGCTACCGGCTGGGCCGAGCAGATCGACGTTCCTGAAGGAGCGTTCG
>PMVZ01000055.1 GCA_003166375.1 Acidimicrobiaceae bacterium
TGACCGTGCGACAGGCGATCACCACTCGGTCGGCTCCAGCTCTGCGATTTCGGCGGCGCGGCCGTGCACTTTCTCGATTGCGTCGACGACACTTTGGGCGTCTTGCCTGCTTCCGGTCAGCACCTCGGTCTTGAACCAGATCGCCGTCTTGGACAGGTGCTCGGCAACCGGCATGTGCAAGGACGCGTAGGCGGGGTAGGCGCTCGTGTCTCTGATGTGCGGGGCGAGACCGCCCTCACGGCTGAACATTTCGAGTTGGTGCATCGGCGGGTAAGCCGTCGTGAGCGGCATTCCCTCAGCGAGCAGAGCGGTGCGAAGCCTGTCCCTGTCAGGGAACAGGTCCGGATCGAAGTTAACCATGTAGTCGTAGTTGCCCTGGGAGGTGCACCCCTTGTGGCGACCCAGGGGGACGACGCCTGAGATATCCGCCAGAGTCGCGTTCAAGAAGTCGACGTTGGCCGAACGGATCTCTTGCTGGGCGGGGAACCGCTGCAGCTGGACCCGCAGCACCGCGCCCTGCCACTCGCTGAGACGCAGGTTGCCCGCCAGCTCGAAGTGACGGTAGTACCAGCAACCGGGGTGCCGGCCACAGTTGACCAACGAGGTCACTCGTTCGACTATCTCGGGGCGTCGGCTGACGACCGCGCCGCCCTCGCCCGCGGTCATGTTCTTCGACGCTTGGAACGAGAACGTTCCGGCATCTCCGACCGTACCGGCGTGCTGACCGTGCCAAGTAGACCCGTGGGCCTGAGCCGCGTCCTCGAGGATGACGAGGCCGTGCTCGGTGGCTAGTTTGCGCAGGCCGTCGAGGTCCGCCACGCCACCTCCGAGATGGACCGGGATTATCGCCCTGGTCCTGCCCGTGATCGCCGCAGCCGCCGCGGCGACGTCGATCGTGCCCGTGTGTAGGTCGACGTCGACGATGACGGGGATGGCGTTGGCCGCAAGGACGGCGCCGATCGTGGCCATGAAGGACCAGGCGGGAATGATCACCTCGTCTCCCTGCCCAACGTCGAGCGCGGCCAGGGCCACCTCGAGGGCGGCGGTACCGTTGGTGAGCGCGGCCGTCCCGGAAGCTCCCGTGAAGGCGGACCACTCGGCCTCGAAGGCTCGCACCTCGGTTCCCTCGGTTGCCCACCAGTTGCGCGAGTCCAGAACACGCAGGACAGCGGATCGCTCTGCGTCGTCGAACTGGGGCCAGGGCGGGAACGGAACGGAGCGGACGGGAGTGCCACCTTTTGCGGCAAGCTTGTCCATAACGCGTTTACTNNAGAAGCCGGGCAGCCCGTCGGGCGTCTCGCCGGCGATGGTCGCGTAGCAGTCGGCCACGAAGGCGTTGAAGCAGTCCTGGAAGCCTTGGGGATGGCCGGCGGGTACCGTGACATACTTTGCGGCCGCGGCGCGCAGGCCCTCAGGTGAACGGAAGAGCAACTGGTTCGTCGACCGTCCGCCTATCCAGAGGCAGTCGGGCTCCTCGTGGTCGAACACAAAGCTCGCCCCGGTGCCGTCGAGCGACAGCCAGAGCCGGTTTTTGCGCCCGAGCGCCACCTGACTCAGCACAACCGAGCCGATAGCGCCGCCGTCGGTCTCGAAGTTCACGGTAACGGCGTCCTCGGTGTGGACGGCTGTTGGGCCGTCCAGACCGCGCCGGGTCGGGAACACGGTGAGGAGTTGGGCACAAAGGCGCGTGATGCGCTGGCCGGATGTGAACTCAGCGAGATCGGCCCAGTGCACGCCTATGTCCGCGAACACTCGCGACGCGCCACCGAGCTCGCGGTCCACACGCCAGTCCGTGTCGGACTCCTCGGCCAACCAGTCCTGCAGGTACGAGCCATGAAGCATGGTCAAAGTGCCGGCTTCGTGGCTGCGGACCCGCTCGCGTATCTCGCGCACGATCGGGTAGTAGCGATAGACGAAGGGAATGGCTGCGACGACACCTGCATTGGCGGCGAGGCGTTCGAGTTTCTCGGCCTCGGCTACGCAGGTCGCGAGGGGCTTCTCGCAGACGACGTGTTTGCCTGCAGCTATGACGTCTTGGACCAAAGGAGCGTGCAGATAGTTGGGCACGCACACGTGGACGACATCCACCCTCGGGTCGGCGATCAGGTCCTCTGCCCGTTGGAAGACCGTGTCGAAGCCCAAATCCTCCGCCAGAGAAACAGCGCGCGAAGGCAACAAGTCAGCGATGCCGACCAGGTGGTTTCCAGTCAGTCGCGCCGCCCTGGCGTGCACGCGACCGATGAAGCCTGCTCCGACAATTCCAACTCTAAGCGGCTTTGCCGTGTCGCCTCCTTATGGCATGAGACTCGCCCAGGAGCGATGATAGGCGGTGGAACAAGCCGTGCGCCAACTGCCGAGAAGTTGAAAGGCGCATAACCTTGCAGTCGTTGCAAAGTACTCGGGGAGTTGGGTTCTCACTGCTCTCAGTCTCGGCTCAGCTGGTGCCTAAGGCAAACATGCACTGCTGATAGCCTCCTGAAAGTTGCCCTTGCGTGAGCGGGTGAGCACGTCCGTAAAGGAGGGAATATGACTGACAGCGTGCTTCTCGTCACAGGTGGAGGCTCCGGCATCGGGCGCGCCGTAGCCCTTCTTGCGGCCAAGTCCGGGTTCCGCGTGGCCGTGCTCGCCCGCTCTGCCGACTCGGTACGCGGCGTGGCCGACGAGGCCAGCAGGCTCGGAGCGCCGAAGGCGGTCGGCATCGCGTGCGACGTAACCTCAGAAGAGGCCGTCGTTGCAGCTTTTGATGTGGCCGAAGAACGGCTTGGGCCGCTCTCTGCGTTGTTCGCCAACGCCGGTATCGAGCAGCCAAGGCTTGCTCACGAGCTCTCGCTGGAGATGTGGAACGCGGTCATCGCGACGAACCTGACCGGGACATTCCTGACGTGCCGGCAAGCACTGCGCTGCATGTTGAAATCGGGGCGCCGGGGCTCGCTGGTCCTGTGCTCGTCACCCGCGAGTTTTGCGGCCTTCTCAGGAGGTGGTGCGAGCTCTTATAGCGCCTCAAAAGGGGGCATATCTTCTTTGATGCGGACGCTGGCCGTAGACTATGCGAAGTATGGCATCCGAGTAAATGCAGTCGTGCCGGGGGCGACGGATACCCCCCTTACATGGGCAGGGCTTTCGAGGGATCAAAAGGACGCGCTTCGACGCACTCTTTCCGAGGAAATCCCGCTCGGAAGACTTGCAGATCCGGAGGAACCGGCAGAGGCGGTCCTGTGGCTTTTGTCGGAACAAGCCCGCTACGTGACCGGGTCACATTTGGTTTGTGACGGCGGCATCCTTGCGAAGGCATCAATCAGCGCGTGACCCGGCTGTCCACGGTGACTGACGCGGGCAGCTGAATGTGGGCACATCATCCTTCGTGCGGTGCTAGTAAAGCCAACATGCTGCCCACTGCCCGCCTTCAAGCTCGATCTGGCCAGGCTTCTGCTCTTTACAGATGTCCATGACGTGAGGGCAGCGCGGGTGGAAGCGACATCCGGAAGGCGGGTTGATCAGGCTGGGGGGCTCGCCAGTCGAGGGCACGGTGCTCGTCGACTCCCTTTCCGGGTTGGGAGCGGAGTCGCGCAAGAGTTGCGTGTAGGGGTGGGCGGGGCGCAGGGCCACCTGCTCGGATGGTCCGCCTTCGATCAGCTGGCCTCCGTACATCACGAGCGTCGTGTCGGCGAAGTAGCGGGCGGAGGCGATGTCATGGGTGATGTACAACAGCGCGAGGTGCCTGTCGGTGGCCAGACCTCGGAGGAGATTTAGGACGCCGAGCCGCGTCGACACGTCGAGCATCGAGACGGGCTCGTCCGCCAGGATCACCGAAGGTTGCGCCGCCAAGGCTCTCGCGACCGCGATCCGCTGCCGTTGGCCGCCGGAGAGCTCGTGGGGATACTTGGATACGAACTGGTCCGCCGGAGTCAGCTGCACATCGGCAAGGAGCTTTTCCACGGCCGCCCTGGCCCTTCTGCCTGAGCGGGCGAAGCCGTGGATCACAAGCGGCCGTGCGAGGTGATAGCCGACTGTGTGCAGCGGGTTCAGGGAGCTGAACGGATCCTGCAGGACGATCTGGACGTCGCGCACGTACTCCCTGTGTCGCCGGCCCCGTCTCGTCTTGATCGGACGCCCGTTCAGCGTGATCGTCCCCCCCGTTGCGCTGTAGAGCTGGGACAGGACCCGCCCGATGGTCGACTTGCCGGAGCCGGACTCGCCGACAAGCGCAGTCACCTTGCCCGCGTACAACTCGAGTGAGATGTCGTCGACGGCCCGCACGACTCGCCTCACAGCTTGGCTCCGGCGGGGACCCTGATGGACTGGGAAGAACTTCTGGAGCCCTTTCACCGAGAGCACAGGTTCCTCGCCGGCATGGTCGCTAATTTGGGCGCCGTCGTTGCTGGCGAGAGAAACGGCCCTCGCCTTCAGCTCCGGGACCGACCGGTCGTCGTACAACGAGCAGGCGACCACGTGGTCGGGTGTGTCACCCGGCGCGGGTGAGACCCTCAAGGGGGGACGGACGCGGTCGCAGCCTTCGTGCACGTACTCGCAGCGCGGATGGAACGGGCATCCGGGGGGCAAAGATCTCATGTCGGGTGGGAACCCCATGATGCCGGTGAGGGTTTGCCTGGGCCCGTGAAGCAGGGGGAATGAGTTCAACAGCCCGTAGCTGTAGGGGTGGCGGGGAGTCTTGTAGATCTCCTCGGACCGGCACTGCTCCACGACCCTGCCGGCGTACATGACGGCGATCTCGTCGGCGACCTCTATCAGCAGCGACAGGTCGTGGGTTATGAAGATGACCGAGAAGCCGAGCCGGCTGCGCAGGCCCATGATTTCCGAGAGGATCTGACGCTGCATGACGACATCCAGCGCAGTCGTAGGTTCGTCGAGGATGATGATCTCAGGGTCGAGCGCGAGGGCGATGGCAATCATCGCCCGCTGACGCATCCCGCCCGATAGTTCGTGAGGAAAGGCCTTGGCCCTGTCGCCGGAGATGCCGACGAGCTTGAGCAGTTCCGCCATCCGGTCAAGGCGGTCCTGGTGTCTCATCTCCGGCCGGTGGGCGGCAAGCACGTCGAGGATCTGGACGCGCAGGTTCAAGACGGGGTTCAAGGCGTTCATTGCCGACTGGAACACGATGGCCAACTCGGCCCAGCGGAAAGCCCTCAGCTGGTCGTCGGACATCGCGAGTACGTCGACTGCCGGTCCTGAGCGGGGGTGGTACCGCACGCGGCCGCCGGCTATGACGCCGGGAGGGCGCAGCAGTCTCGTCACCGCGTAGGCAAGGGTGGACTTGCCCGATCCTGACTCACCTGCGATCCCTAGAACCTGGCCCCGTCGCAGGGAAAGGCTGACTTGCCTCACGGCTGGCAGCGGGCCAGTGCTCAGTTCGTAGTCGACGTCGAGATCCTCGATCTCCAATACGACCGGGCTCGTCGTCGACCCCGATCCCTCATCGGGAGGACGTGTCTCCACCTACCCCTCCTCCACGGAGCCGGCGTGCCTGACCGGCGTGAAGCGGCTTCCGTCGGTGACAGCAGCTCGGAGCGTCTCCACCGGGGCGGCAGGTGTGGGCGGTTGTCCGCGCTTTGGCCTCTTTACGGGCCTTACCGACCGCAGGCGGGGATTGGTCATCTCGTCAAAGCCGAAATTCAACAGGGCGAGGCCCGTGCCCACGAGCGCTATACACAGACCGGGTGGGACGAACCACCACCACGCACCCGCCTGCAGCGCCGAGTCGTTCTGTGCCCAGTACAGCATCGTCCCCCAGGACCACTCCGAGACGTTCGCCAGACCGAGAAAGGCCAATCCGGCGGCGGTGAGTATTGCGAAGATGGCGGTGAACAAGAAGCTTGCCGTGACGATCGCCAGCTCGTTGGGCAGGATCTCCCACAAGAGGATGCGCCAGGTTCCCTCCCCGGTGGCCCGAGCTGCTTCGATGTAATCCCGCTTTCGGATCGACAGAGTCTGGGCCCGCATCACGCGCGCTCCCCAAGCCCAGCCCGTCAGAGCGATGACGAGCGTGACGGAGAGATCTCCTCTGTTCGGCAGGTAACCGGCGAGCACGATGACGAGCGGCAGCGTCGGGATGACAAGGAAGATGTTCGACAGAACCGACAGCAGCTCGTCGCTGACCCCGCCCAAATAGCCGCCGGCCAGACCCACGATGATCGAGACGACCGTTGCGATCGAGGCCGCAAGCGCGGCAACGATGAGTGTGGAGCGGCTGCCGTCCACCAGCTGCGCGAGCACGTCTTGGCCCTCTTGGGTGGTGCCCAGCCAGTGAGCCGAGGAGGGAGGCAGGAGTATCGCCAAGGACATTGCCGACGGATTGGCCTTCACAAGGTAGGGACCGACGATCGCCATGAGGACGAAGAACCCGACGATGACGAGACCGGCAATGACTTTCCACGACCTCAGCGCGTTGAAGCGGCTGCGCTTGTGGCCACTCCGCGCCGAAGACGGTGGCGGCGTGTCTGCCACCCGGCTCTCGTCGCTCCCGGCGATCAGGGCCATCTCAGCCCTCCTGCCTCGTTCTCGGGTCGAGGAGAACGTAGAAGACGTCGGCCAGGATGTTCGCGAAGAGCACTGCCAGGGTGATCACCAGGAAGACGCCCTGCATGAGCGGATAGTCGCTGTTGTTGACGGCCGCGAACAGGACATAGCCGATGCCGGGATACGAGAAGACGATCTCGACCAGGATGGCGCCACTCACGACGAAGCCAAGAGACAGGGCGAAGCTCGCCAACGACGGCAGGATGGCGTTCCGGGCGGCGTAGACGAAGCTGATCCGAGCCTTCGAGAGCCCTTTTGCCTCCGCCAGGATTATGTAGTCCTCGTTGAGGGTCACGATCATCATGTTCCGCATTCCGAGCAGCCAGCCTGCTATCGAAGAGGCGATAATCGTGAAGGCGGGCAGAATGGCATGATCCGCAGCCGACAATAGGAATTGCGTGTTCCAGCCGATCGTGTCACTTGACGAGTAGCCCCCTGACAGGGGGAGCCACTGGACCACCACCGCGAACAGGTACAAGACAACGAGGGCGAACCAGAAGTACGGGATCGCCGAGAAGAAAGTGCTGATCGGCAGGCTGGCTTCGAGCCAGGACCCTCGCCTCGATCCGACAAGGACGCCCGCCACGGTCCCGATGATGAAGCTCAGGATCGTCGATGTTCCAACGAGAACGGCCGTCCAGGGCAGCGCACTCATAATGACCTGGATGACGGGAGTCGGGAAGTAGGTGAACGAGATACCCAGATTGCCGTGCAACAGGTTGTCCCAATAGCTCCAGTACTGAGACAGCATGCTCTGGTGGTTGAGTCCGAACAGGATAGTGAGCGACTTCATCGCCGCCGGCGATATACGACCCTTGAAGTGACTTATCAACAGCTCGACGGGGTTCCCCGGCATGAGGCGGGGAATGAGGAAATTCAGTGTGATCGCGGCCCAGGCAGTGACCAGGTAAAAGCCGAGACGACGTATCAGATAACGCAAGTGTCCTCCGGACGTGCGTCACAAATCGTCGCATGCGAGCTGTAGCAGAGTACGGCGGCCACACACATAACCTATCCTACTTCCTTCAATGAAAGAGGCTAATGGGCTGAAGGAGCTACGCAAGACATGTGGTCGAGAGTCAGGGTGCGATGAGCGAAGCACGACCTACTGAGGATTGTTCCAATGATGAAGGACTACATTGCACACAAACTGCACAGCTTACTCCTGGCGGGATGACTGGNNCTGGTCAGCCAGGTGGCTATGAGATCCGAAAGAGCCGCAGATTCACTTGCTTACTGGGTGCAGATGCAAGATGACGAACTCCTGGTTCGCGGCCTCGATCGGCCCAGCCGAGCTGTAGGGATCCTGCGGTGTCGGCCATCCGGTGACGACATTGGTCCTGTAGGCGCCCCAGTCGATCGAGTACACGAGCGGAATAACGGGCAGCTCGTTGACCATAATCCCTTCGATGCCGTACATGGCGGCGTTTCTCTGGGCGTTGCTGGTGGCGTTGAGGTAGGCGTTCAGGTACTTCTGCGTAGCCGGGTCCCTCCAGCGCCCCTGGTCACCTCCCGCTGCCGTTCCGATAGACGCCGTCAGGGAGTCGTTGAGCCAGGCGTTGTAGATGTAGTAGGGCTGCGGCCCCGTGTTCGAGTAGTACAGGGCGAGGTCGAACTCACCTGTCGCCAGGTCGGAAGTCCATGTCCCGACGGAGAGTCCCTGGACGGAGGAGCCGATCCCGATGGTCTTCAGGGCTGCAGCGACGACTGAGCAGTCAGCCATGTAGTCCACCCACGAGGACGGGTCGATCAAGCTGAGCGAGATCGCCTTGCCGCCCTTTCCGATGAGGTTGCCGTTGGCCGCGAACTTGAATCCGGCGCCCTTGAGAAGTGACCTCGCCTCCGAGACGTTCGTCGAATAGGTGGTCTTGGCGTACTGCGGTGCCAGGAACGACTGGTAGTTGGGCAGGATGAGCCCGGTGGCGGTGCTGATGGGGGGCTCATAGCCCCACTCTCCCAGCGTCGAAACGGTCTTGCGGCTGACGACGAGACTGATGGCCCGACGCACAGCTTCGATGTTCAAGGGGTAGACCGCGTCGTTGGGGAGCAGGGCGGTAATTCCCACAGGTGGGTACCAGTACTTGTTGTAAGGGCTCCTGGCCACGTAGAGGCGCTGCATGTCTGGCTCGGTCGCCGAGGCCCAGGTGTAGTCGCCGGCATTGAAAGCCGCGTTCTGGGCACCTGCGCTGCCGACGGCCGGGTAGGTGATGGTGTTCACCTTCGGCAAGCCGGGCTGCCAGTAGTGGTTGTTGCGTGCGAGCACCATGTACTCCGGGGTGAAGGACTTGAGCACGAACGGACCGGTCCCGATCGGGTCCGTGTCGGCATAGCTGGCCGGGTTCTTTATCGTCGACCAGATGTGAGCCGGCACGATCGGCGTCTGGTTCAAGATGTAGTAGAGCTCGGCGAAGCTCGGTCGGCTGAAGGTCATCTGCACCTTCAGCGGGCCCTGCGCCACAACCTTGGTGAAGGTGATGCCGTTCGTGTTCAGCGCCGGGAAATTCTTCAGCAGGCTGAAGGTCTCCACGACGTCGGCACTCGTAAAGGGCTTGCCATCGGACCACGTGACACCCTTGTGGAGGGTGAGGGTCAACAGCTGGTCGTTGTCGGTGAGGGAGTACGCACTCGCCAGCCAGGGATAGGTGATGGTGGGCTTGACGACATCGTACTGCCAGAGGGGCTCGTAGATCATGTCCGTGTTCGCATCCGAGGCGTTGTCAGTGCTCGTCGGGAGGAACGGGTTGAGGTTGTCCGCCTGGGGTCCGAAGGCGTTCGTGCTGATTGTGAGGTTGATGTTCGCGTAGGGGGTGCTGGTCTTCGTCGCGGCGCTTGCCGCGCCGAAAGTCGGCACCGAGAGCACGCAGGCCCCGCACAACAGCGCGGCACCGACTACGTAGATGGATCTACAGCGCTTGAACATACTTGAGGCCTTTCTCTGATCTCATGTACCGCCGAGGAAAAGCTCTGCCCTCCTCCTTTCTGGGCGAGAGCCATCACGAAGTGGATGGTCAGTGTCTGATGAGGTTCGCTCATGGTTCAATCCGCGTCAGTCTTTCAGGGCGGCGAGATCCGCGTAACGTCCGAGGGCGTCGACGTCGAGCTCCAAGCCGAGCCCCGGAGTCGCAGGGATGCTGAGCATTCCGTTCTCGTCCAGCTTCCACGGCTCGGCCACGATCTCGTCGACATACGCGGAGCCGGCAATGTACTCGACGAGGTCGGTGGCGGGAAGGGCGGAGGCGAGTTGGAGGTCAGCCGCCAAGCCGATCGCGGTGTTCCAACCGTGCGGTATCAACGAGATCCCGAAGCTGTCGGCGAGCCAACCTATGCGTCGGGACTCGCTCAGGCCGCCGACCTTGGTCGAATCGGGCTGCACGACGTCCACGGCGCCCCGCTCGAGCCAGGGCAGGAAGCTCTGACGTCGGGTGAGCACCTCGCAACCGGCGATGGGGACATTCACCTGTCTCCGCAAGGCGACATAGTCGTCAATGCAATCCGGCGGCAGTGGCTCCTCGAACCAGTGGATGTCGTAGTCGGAGAGCATCCTGGCTGTTTGGAGGGCCCACTTGTAGCCGTGCGACCAGGAGGTGTCGCTGGCACCGGCATCCACCATCAAGAGTGCTTCGGCGCCTGCCGCCTCTCTCGCCGCCGCGACGATGGCCTCGTTCGAGCTCGCGTTCTGCCGCCCAAAGGGACCCCAACCGATCTTGAACGCCCGGAAGCCGCTGCCGACGAGCTCGACGATTGCGTCCTTCAAGGGAGAGGGCGAATCCGCGAGAAGCGAGGCATAAGGTCGTACCTTTTCGCGGTACCGGCCACCGAGGAGTCGCCCCACCGGTTGGCCCGTCGCCTTGCCGAGGATATCCCAGAGGGCGATGTCGATGCCGCTGATGACGTGCGTAAGCGAGCCGCCGCGTCCGAGCCAGAATGTGGAGCGGTGAAGCTTTTCGCTCACCCTTTCGGGCTCTAGGGCGTTCTCCCCGGACCAGTAGGGCATGAGCGTCTTCACCGCCGCCATCGCCAACTCGTCGTTGGTCGAGGTGCTGCCGTAGCCGGTCAGTCCTTCGTCGGTGTGCACGACGACGAGCGTGTGAACGACGTCATCGGGCCCGAGCTCTGCGGTCCAACCGCCCTTTGGAGTTGCACCTCGCAATCCCGCCACGCGGATGGACTGAATCCTCAAGGCGCATTCCTTGAAACCGACCCGGGTACATCATGCCGTCGGACTGTCGACCATACTGGGTACCACAGCTGGTGTTTCGGCTCGGATACGAACATGAGGATCAAGCCGAACCTATCTCCGCCCCTGATTTGACGTCAAACCGACGAAAGTCGGGAAGACACGGCGATGGCAAACAAAGACGAGCTGTCCGGTCGTGGCATGCGGCGCTGCTGCCCATGCTTCCGACTGCGGCAACAAGCGTCTACCAGGTACTGCGAAGCTTGAACACCGCCGTGACCGACGGCGTTCTCGTCACGAACCCGTGCAAGGTACAGGGCGCTGGCCAGGTCGGTCGGCCGAAGGACTCTCGCCCATGCGATCGACCGCCGCCAGAGGCAATCGTTCTACCCGTGTGTCGGATTCCAACACCTCGGAGAGGTGATGCCGGGGCAGTGACAGCTCCCGAACTCGAGACCGCGTCGGTGGCGCACGCGCGCATGGAGCTGACCCTGTTCGGGAACTCGGACCTTGCGGTGGAGCACGATCAGCTCGACATTTTTGTCGTGCTCGGATCGTTGGCAAGGATCTCAAGGAAGACGGAGGGCCCGGCAGAGTCCGATGCAGCAGAGGGTGAAGGCCACGGCCGATGATGTCTGACGACACCGAAGAGCACCAGCTCAGCGGCCTGATCGACGTACCGGTGCCCTTCAGCTGCTACGCGAACCTACGCATGAGCGCCGGTGGGATGGGCTCAGTCGCCGAGCACGAGGGTCGCGTCGACCATTACCGCAGGTAGACGGGTAGTAGTTAACGCGGATATCGGGCCCCCCACCAAAGAAAGTGCAGGTCAGAGCCGGTGCGAAAGCACCGGCTTCTTCCATGTCCGCTGGCCCATCCCACAAGCTATTCAACCGAACTAGGGAGCATGTGCCCATGCGTCACGCCAGATCTCAGTGACGACTGTGCCTGCAGGAGCTCTGAGGCAGGGCCTACGGCTTGCCTCACCTCGTCGAGTGTCCTTCGCGGGCTCAGGTGACCTCGTCGATCCAATCGAGGTAAGCCGGTAGGCCCTGGCCTACGGGCAGTAGAAGGATCTCTGGGGTCTCGTACTTGTGCACGGAGAGGATGGCCTTTTCGAGCTCGGAGTACAGCTCCTGGCGAGTCTTGAGCAGCAACAGCACCTCGCTCTCCTCGGCCACCTCGCCCTTCCAGGTGTACAGACTGTTGATCGGCACTAGCTGGACGCAGGCGGCCAACTGCTCGCTCAGGACCTTCTCGGCGATCCCGCGGGCGTCTTCGAGTGATTTCGCAGTCGTCAACACAACCGCATAAGAAGTCGTCATGAACGCCTCATCCGAGTGTCGTCATTCTATGGCGAACGTATTGGAGCCACCGGACAGGTAGGCGCCGGTGCCGCCTCGAACATCGAAGGGCGCAAGCCCCGCCGGAAGACGTATTCCCAGTCTTCCGGAGATGTCGTCTCCGTCCAGCGCCGTCGATCGGCCACAGACGCTTCGACGAGATGCATAATGCACTGGAAGCGCACCTTGCCAGAGCAGGCGACCTACGTGGGATGGTTCCGTGCACTGGTCGCTTGCGACCGTGCCAAGCCGGCCACTGGCCGCACGACCTTCAAGAAAGGAGCACCTCAGTGATCAAGGGATTCAAGAACTTCCTATTGCGAGGTGACGTCATCGTCATCGCGGTCGGCCTGATCGTCGCCCTGGCGTTCAGCACGCTGATCAAGGCATTCACAGACTCTGTGATCAATCCGCTGATCTCCCGCGCGCAGGGGGGCCACGCTGTCGGGCTCGGCGTGCAGCTAGGACAGGCTGGAAACAGCGCCACGTTCGTCAACTTCGGGGCCTTCATTTCCGCGATCGTCTACTTCGTCATCTTCATGGCCGTCGTTTACTTTGCTGTCGTCATTCCCTACAAGAGGATCTCGGCGAGGCGCGGCCAGATCGTGTTCGGGGATCCGCCGCCAACCAAGACGTGTCCCGCCTGTCTTTCCGACGACCTCCCCGTCGGGGCGACGAAGTGCAAGTACTGCGGCACCGATCAGCCGAGTGGAGCCGCCGGGTAGGTCCTGTCCGGAACCTCATCGCGTATGGGAGCTGTCTCACAAGTTGTTGACGGCCCGTCGCTGGAGCGTCGGCCAGGCAGGTGGGGACAAGGCTCCGGCAGATAC
>PMVZ01000083.1 GCA_003166375.1 Acidimicrobiaceae bacterium
GCTCGTCCAAGTTCACTTGGCCCTCGAGGAAGGCGGTATTGGGGTCCAGGCCGATGAACACGAAGCAGCCGGCAGGGTGGCGCTCCTGGGTCTCACCGGTCTTTCGATCCTCCAGGATGACCGCACCGAGCTTGTTCCTCTCGTCATCCTTGGGCCGGAACTGCTTCAGGTTGGCGTCCGTCCGGGAGGCGGAATGACGACGGGGTCAGATTCGCAGCCGCGTAGGAGTCACCGTCGCCAAGGGCATAGAAGACGTCGGTGCCCCGAACCTCCACGACTCCAATCGTCCAGGGCGGTAGCTCCGGGTTGTTCGGGTTGTGCCACACGAACCTCGTCGAAGCAATTCCCCCGTCGAAGGTCACGACCGAGTGCCAAAGCTTTGCCGTCTTACGCAGATCGACGAGGGCTTCTTTCGCGGTTCGCCTGAACCTGCCTACGGTTACAGAGCTCGGTGCGCCCGCTCCCCAAAGCTGGAACCCGGAGAACACTCCAGGCTCGAAGCCACCGAATCCCCAGTCCGGGTTCACGTAGGTCGTCAGCGAGGGCTGCTCGGGGAATCCCGCAATGAACGCGTGTTGTCCGGTGCCGAACAGACCGGCGGGATGGGAACCTGACTCGATGCCGACCCCGATCCCGATTGCGGCTAGCACCACGGCCGACAGCATCAAGAACGCGCGCACGTTTCACCCTCTTGCACCCACTTCTTTGGTCTTCAGACCGTCTTGCCCATGAAGCTCCGCTCGTCTTCGCGGGAATCGGCCCGGCCCGGCTGCGGGGAGAGCGCTACCATTTGGCTGCCGACACCTCCTAGCTTCCTAGGTGTTGAAGAGACATCGAGTCACCAAGGCGGACCCAGCCGGGCGCATGACGTCAACCCAGGACTTGCAACTGCTTCGCTCAGTGGCGGAACGTACCCTTCGATTCCGCTTTGGAACGTGGTATTGGGGGGACGCGATCGCCGTCGACGGCCTGCTCGGGGCCGACCGAGTCGTCGGCGGCACCTACCGCGACGCGGTCGTCGACTGCCTGGACCGTTGGGCCCGTTTGGCACCGATGTCATTCGACGACGCGCTCGTTCCGGGCCGGGCCGTATTGCAGCTCGTAGCGGACGGCTCGTTGCGCCGGGCCGCCGCGGACCGAGTCGTCGTGGCCTTGGAACGGCTCCCACTGCTGGATGGGACGATACCGGCGCTCGAGCCTCACAAGCCGCAGTTCCGCTTCGGAGTGTGCATCGACGCGCTCTACCATCTGCCCGCCATGATGTTCCTGGCCGGGGACTATCGAGGCGACCCCGGCGCTGAGCGCACCGCCATCCGCGTTGCAACGAAGATCCTCGAGGTACTCCGCTGTCCCACCGGGTGGGCGCAGTGGTACGACTTCTCACTGGGACGCAACAACGCGGTCTCTTGGAGCCGCGGTCTCGGTTGGGCAGTGCTCGGATTGCTTGACCTGCTCGCGCTCGTTGAGCACCGTGCAGCCGCAAACCTCGTAGAGGCAGCGGGCAGCATCCTCGAAGCGCTTGCAAGCGAGCAGGCTCCCAGCGGCCATTGGCCTGCTGTTCTCGCCGATCCTCGAGCTGCCGAGGAAACCTCCACAGCAGCGTTCTTCGTCGCTGGGGCTCTTCATCCCGAGGCCACTGTTGTAGGCATTCCCAGTCGGACAAAGGTCGAAGCCGCCACTGCGGCGGTACTACAGGCCGTCGCGGGCGACGGAACCTACGGCGGAGTCAGCGCCGATGTCCTGCCCAGCTGGGACCTAGCCAGTTACGAGCGGTTTCCGATCGAGCCGTCCCCATGGGGCCAGGGCGCAGCGCTGCGGGCCTTGGTGGCCCTGGCGACCGGCGCCAACAGCGTTGACGGCGGTCCCCCGACCCCGTAGACACGCTGATCACAAGCGCTCTCAGCGAGGAGGTCCCGCCGCAACGACTGCCTCGACCTCTACCGCCGGTGGCTCACCTCGGCCGAACGATTCGAGCCACCACGTCATGCCGGCCTCCTCGAGCGCCGCGAACCGCGGCACAAGCTCGTGGGCAGGGGCGAGCCCTGACACGCCGCGGCAGACGATGTCGATGTCAGTCGGGCCTCCTTGGTCGAGGAGCTTGGTCCGCACCGCTGCCACCTGCTCCGGTTCGGGCAGCCCGGGGATCTCCCGCCCGCCCGGATCGAACAGCGGGAAGCAGCCCTGGTGGCGTGCCGCCCGGGCGAGGGGACGGTGATGCGGCCATCTTGCGGCCACCCAGACCGGCAGTGGTTGTTGCGCCGGCCTAGGGAGAAACTCAGTGCTGTGCACCGAGATCCGCTCGCCCTCGAAATCGACCTGCTCGCCGGACCACAAGCGCCTGAGGATCTCGAGCGACTCGTCGAGGAAGGAGGCCCTCTCCACCGGGTCGACGATCTCACCAGAGAACGAGCTGAACTCCTTCCATCCGTCATGGCCGAGGCCGACACCGACCACAAGGCGGCCCTCCGACAGCTGGTCTAGCGTCGCGGCCTGCCGGGCGAACACCCACGGCCGCCGGCGGGCGAGCGGCGTGACCATCATCCCCAAGCGGATCCGCTCGGTCGCCTGGGCGATCGCAGCCGCCATTATGAACGAGTCGGCGACGGCCATCCCCGGGATCGTCAGCATGTGGTCCCACAGGTACAGGCCGTCCCACCCCGCCCGCTCCGCCGACTGTGCCAGCGCGACGAGGCGCCTTGGTTCCGCGAACTCGGCGAACGGGGGGAGGAAGACGCCGTAGGAGAGGGGCCTGTTTCTTGGGTGTTGCTCCAAAGGCTCTTCATGCGCCATAAGACAGGGACGGTACTCGATCAGGCCCGGGCGCGCAGTCGTCAGTCGCGGACTCGAGGCTTCAGCAGTAGTGCACGCGCGCGCACCTGCGGATACGCGCTCGCGGCTTCGTAGGCTCAGCGCCGGCTAAGTGAGGTCCGGCGAGGCCGTGGACTGGCGGGAGCTTTGTCTGAACAAGGTGAGCGCGATTCCGGCAAGCGCCCATGCTGCCAGCACGGCCAGCGGTCCTGCGGCCTTGGCACCATCGAAGAAGGCGACTGACCTCAAGCCGGTGTTGGTGGCGCCGACGGGTAGGTACTGGGCGATCTGCCCCCACGGGGCGGGCATGAGTTGCCAGGCCGTGGTCGCGCCTGAGAACGCGAAGCCAAAGAACCACGCCACCAAGAGGATGAGGAGGATTCCCGCGATCCCGGCGACGCTAGCCAGTCCGCAAGTGACAGCAGCGATCGACCCGGCAGCAAGGGTGATGACGAGCTCGTTGGAGAACCAGGAGCCCGTCAAGCCCCCGAGCAAGCCTTGAAGGGCGACCGTGACCAGGAGACCTGCGAGGACGGCATAGCCGACCAGGTTCGTCAGTTGTCTGCGCCTGCCACTTGACACGAGCCCGATCATGGCACCCGCAGCGATCGAGGTCATCGTCAAGGGGATCAGGGCGGTGGGAATCGCCGTCCCTTTAGGGTCGTCGACGGGGTTCGGCGCCAGGTCGGTGATGGTCACGGTGGCATTCGGGAGAACATGCTCGATGGCGGCGGGCACGGTTTGGGCCAGCATCTGCGCGACGTTCGGGCTCGCCTCCGAGGCTGTGTAAACGGCGGCGCCTGCGCCGGACAGACAGATCGCCGCATAGACCTGCCGGTCGGTGACAGCGGCGCGGGCCGCGGCGTTGTCGGGCAGGACGGCGACCGTGAACGCGCCTGGCTGGGTCCGCTCCAGGCCGTGGGCCAGTCCTCTCGCGGCCGCCGGGGGACCGCTGACGGCGATGGGCAGATCGCGGGGTGCCGAGCGTGACGATGACCAGGCGAACATGAGAACCAGGAGGAACTGCGCGACGACGATCGCGCCCACAGCCAGCAGCACTACGGAGGTGGAGCGGCGCCCCACACCGCCGGGGCGTTGGACAACGGTCTGCGAGTTGTCTGACATGACTCTCCAAGGGTGGCGAGCGGTCGTGGATCATGGAGTCTGCGTCTTCGGGACACCCTAGGTTCTCGACCGACACGGGCGCCCAATCGGAGAGCGCCACGCTCCACTTCGAGTGGGTCCCTCGCAGTCTGCCCGTTGGCTAGGTTGGCCCCATCGACCTATAACGGGAGGTTCCAGATGCTGATCTCGACCATGAACGACTTGCCGGGCAGTGAGGTCACAGAAGTCTTGGGCGAGGTTTTCGGACTGACGGTGCGTAGCCGCAACATCGGGTCCCAGATTGGGGCCGGGTTTAAGTCCCTGGCCGGTGGGGAGCTCAAGGGCATGACGAAGAACCTGATCGCCAGTCGCCAGGAGGTGACCCAGCGAATGGTGGAAGAGGCCGAGGCGAAAGGTGCCGATGCCATCTTGGCCATGAGGTTCGACACCTCGGAGATGGGTGGCAACTGGACTGAGATCTGCGCCTACGGCACGGCCGTGAAGGTCCGGAAGAGTTAGTCGCTCCCGGGGTCCGCGTTGAGGCGTCCGGCCGCGGCAGGTGCCGCTGTTTCCAGGTGACAGCGGGACTCGCCGGGCTCATTCCGCCCGGAGCACGAGCACCGTCGGCGTCCGGGCCGCCATGGGTCCGGGGATGGCGGCCGCCAGTTCCCCGCTGCATTGCAACCCCCCTGCTGCGGCACCACGGACTCCCGCTGTCCGATTATGGATCGGAGAGGTCCCGAAACGGAGGTGGTCAGCCCGTGAACACCGCCTCGTGGTAGCACCACCGGTCTGGACCCGGCAGGATGTTGCCATGTCGAGCACTCGGGAAAGTCGCACGCAAGGCCCGCCGCACGATCCCCTCCAACCGATTGGCGCGCCGCCACTGGTGACGCTCACCGTCAACGGGACCGAGCGCTCGGCGCCGGCAACCATCTCACTGTTGTCAGCCCTGCGCGGCGAATTGGGCCTGACTGGCGCCAAGCCTGGCTGTGGGGAGGGCGCGTGCGGGTCCTGCACCGTCCTGGTCGACAACCGACCCGTTCGCGCCTGCCAACACTCGGTCGAGGACATGGTGGGGGCAAGCGTCACGACCATCGAAGGACTCGCGACCGGTGGCCGGCTGCACCCGGTCCAACAGGCGTTCGTCGAGGTCGGCGCGGTCCAGTGTGGCTACTGCACTCCTGGCATGGTCCTGTCTGTGGTCGCCCTCCTTCGGCGGGACCCTGATCCGGACGACGAGGCTGTGAACGAGGCGCTGTCCGGTAATATCTGCCGTTGTGGCGCCTACACGCGGGTCCGCAAAGCGGTCCACCGGGCTGCCGAGCTGATCGCGGAGCCTGGCGTCGCCGACGACTTGTTGGTCGCGGCGACAATCGAGGACTGGAAGCTGCCCGACCCACGCCTGCCCGGTTACAGGCCGGTGCGGCCGTGGGACATGACCGAGCCTGCCGACCGCGACTGGTTCGGAGCTCTCGGGGACGGGCTGGTCGTAGTTCTCCCACCTCAAACACCGGCACCGGGCACGTGGTCGACCAGTGGCGGTGCCTGGCTGCATGTCGGAAGTGACGGGATCGTCACCGCGTTCACCGGCAAGGTCGACGTGGGCCAGGACAACCGCACTGCGCTGCGCCTGCTCGTCGCCGAGGAGCTTCGCGTTCGCCTCGAGAGCGTCCGTCTCGCCATGGGGGACACCGATCTGTGCCCCTACGACATGGGCACCTTCGGCAGCCGATCCATGCCCGACGCCGGAAGCGCGCTCAGCCGGGTCGCCGCGTACGCGCGCTCGAAGTTGCCGGTTCCGGCCGGGACACGCAGGGTCGAGATCGTCACGGGCGAGCCGGCGGTCACCCCTCCATCAAAGTGGCAGATCGCCGGGTCTGCGCGCGTACCTGCCGGCACGATCGACGCTGTCACGGGCGCCCTGCAGTTCGTCTCTGACCTGAGCATGCCAGGCCTGTGGCACGCTTGCGTGCTGCGAGCACCCGTTTTCAAGTCAACGCTGGCTCACCTCGACACGACTGCGCTCGATGGCCGTGGCGACGTCATCGTGGTGCACACCCCCACGGGCATCGGAGTCGTCGCTCGCGACAGAACCCAAGCCCGGGCGGCCCTGGCCGGTCTGGAGGCAACGTGGGAGATCCCGGACGCGCCGTCCGACGACGACCTCGACGCGTTCCTGCGCTCGCATCCCGCGGCAGGAGACGAGGGCTGGAGTGGGCCTTTCCACCTGGGACAGGGGGATCCCGACGGCGCGCTCGAAGCCGCGGCCGTGCGTGTCGACGCCAGCTACACAACAGCGTTCGTAGCCCCTGCTTCCCTCGAGACCCGAGCCGCGCTCGCAGTCTGGGACGAGGACGGACGGCTGACGGTCTGGACCGGAACACAGACTCCCTTCCCGGTTCGGGCCCAGGTCGCCGCGGCCCTTGATCTGGACGAGCGGGATGTGCGCGTCATCGTTCCACCGACAGGAGGCGGGTTCGGCGGCAAGCACGCGGGCGGTGTTGCCACCGAGGCGGCCATGCTGGCTCGGGAGATCGGCGAACCGGTCCGGGTTGCCTGGACCCGTCGTGAGGAGTTCAGCGTCGGCACCCTCCGTCCGGCCGCGGTCATCGACGTGGCGGCCGGAGCAACGACCGATGGTGAGCTGACTGCTTGGACCTTCACAAATATCAATTCGGGCTCGGCCGCCATCACCACCCCCTATCGGGTGGCTAACCAGCGGGTCGACTACCAGCCCGCCGAGAGCCCGCTCGCCCAGGCGTCCTTTCGCGCTCTCGCGGCCACTGCCAACAACTTCGCCCGGGAGTCGCACATGGACGAACTGGCGCACCGGCTCGGTCGCGATCCTGTGGAGTTTCGTCTCGCCAACCTGGCCGACGAACGGCTCGCCGTTGTGCTGGGAGCTGCTTGTGAGCGTTTCGGGTGGACGAGCGAGCACGACATCGCCGGCCGGGGCATCGCGTGTGGACTCGAGAAGGAGGGACGGGTTGCCACTGCCGCGCAAGTCATCGTCGGCCGGGACGGCCATCTTCAGGTGGTCCGTATCGTCACCGCCTACGAGTGCGGAGCTGTGGTCAACCCCGCCACCGTGATCAGCCAGATAGAGGGTGCCACGGTTCTGGCCCTTGGCGGTGCACTGTTCGAGGCGGTGCACTTCGACGCCGGGGCGATCACCAACGGGTCGTTCGCCGGCTATCGCGTCCCGCGGATCTCCGATGTGCCGCCAATCGAGGTCGTCCTTCTGCACCGTCCTGACTTGCCCTCGGCAGGTGCCGGCGAGACGCCGATGATCGCCGTAGCCCCGGCGATTGCCAATGCCATCTTCGATGCGACACGGCGTCGCCTGCGGTCGCTGCCGCTGATGGCCGATGGCCGCTTGAACCTCCATGGTTGAGCCGCCTCAGAGCCGCTCGCACTCGCAACGCCCGGAATGGTCGCCTTCGTGGACTCGCCAGTGTGGTCACGACAGCCACATGTTCTTGAAGCCGTAGGCCCCAAGAGGAAGGCCCGTCTTGCTCGAGACGACGCCGTTCACACGGGACGCGTAGCCGTCGATGACGGGGTTGAAGTACGGGATGATGTAGCCGCTCGCTGTACCCGAGTACTCCATCTGCTGCATCTCGTGCGCGATGTCCGCCCGCTTGTGCCCGTCGAGTGTGGCCAGCGCCTGCTTGTACAGCCTCGTGTAGGCCGCGTTGTCTGTGTGGCACTCATTGAAGGGGGCTCCGGCGAGAGTGGCCTGCGCGACGTTCGAGAAGTAGGGGTAGTACTTCCAATGGTCCTGGGCGAACGTCCAGCTCAGGTAGTTCGGACCGAAGAGCTCCGAACTTGTGACCTCCTTCAGGTTCACTGTCACGCCGGCTTGCGCAGCCTGCTGCTGGAGGACCTGGGCCACCTGCATCGCCCCCGACCCGATGGCGCTCGTCACCAGTGTGACGGTCAGGTGGGAGTGCCCCGCCTTGGCCAGGAGGCTCTTGGCCTGCTCGATGTCCTGGACGCGCTGGGGCAGCGCCGAGTCGTAGACGATGTCCCTGAGGCCGAACACGTCGTTGCCGATCTTGCCGTTCCCGCTGAAGACGGTGTCGAGCATGTCTTGGCGGTCGCACATCAGGCGGAAGGCCTGGCGGACGCGAACGTCGTCGAACGGCGGCTGGTCGACACGCATCGTGAAGGGCGTGTAGCCGCCGCCCTTGGTGATGATCACGTTGTTGCCGCCCGAGCGGACCGGGGCGATCGAGTAGGAGGAAAGCAGGTCGATGACGTCGAGCGTGCCGCTGCCCAGCGCGTTGACCTGGCTGACCTCATCGGGAAAGTCGCTGATCACGAGCTTGTCGATGTAGGGCAGGCCGCTCTCCCAGTAGTTCTCGTTCTTCACGAAGGTGCTCTGCCGGCCGGCGGTGAACGACTCGTACTTGAAGGGCCCGGTGCCGATCGGCTTGTTCAAGTTGAAGCCCACCGGCACGACGAAGA
>PMVZ01000296.1 GCA_003166375.1 Acidimicrobiaceae bacterium
GACGTCAATGCAGCAACTGGGCAGATGGTCCTTCACCGCGCGCTTTCCAAGTCGGTCGGGGGCGATCGTGGCTTCGAACGTTTCTCTCGCGCACCGCCCGACTGATTCGCGAGGCTTTAGTTGTGTGGCCGAGACGGCCCTCGGACACTTCGCGGAGACGGAGTTGACCAAGTCAGAGAAGTCGGGTCAGAGGTCGCGAACGGCCGGGATCACCGTCTGACCGTAGGCCTCGAGGGTCTCCTCGGCTGAATCGTGCATCAGGTAGAGCGCGAACTGGTCGACGCCCAACTCTGCGAGCTCAGTCAGCCGAGCAATGTGGTTCTCGGCGGGTCCGACCAGGCAGAAACGGTCGATGACGTTGTCCGGGACGAAGGCGACCGAAGGGTTGTCAGCCCGGCCGTGGTGGCTGTAGTCGTATCCGTGGCGGCCCTTTATGTAATCGGTGAGCTCGTGAGGCACCTCGGAGTCGAAGCCGTAGCGGGCGACGATGTCGGCGACGTGGTTGCCGACCATGCCGCCGAACCAGCGCAGCTGGTCGCGCTGGTGGGCCAGGTCGTCACCGACGTAAGCCGGGGCAGCGACGCACATGGTGACAGCGGCCGGATCGCGGCCAGCGGACCGAGCGGCGGCCCGAACCGTCTCGATCACCCAGTGGGTGATGACCGGGTCGGCCGTCTGGAGGATGAAGCCGTCTGCCAGCTGGCCTATCACTTGGAGTGCTTTTGGCCCGTAACCGGCTCCCCACATGGGCAACCGGCCGGCACCTGCCCATGGGATGCGGACACGCGTTCCGTTGATAGTGGCCTCGCGCCCCTCGGCGAGGTCCTTGATGGTTGTAATGGACTCGGCGAAGCCCTTCATGGAAATCGGGCTTCCACCGATCACACGCAGCGCTGAGTCACCGCGGCCGATACCGCAAACGGTGCGGTCGCCGAACATGTCGTTCAAGGTGGCGAACATCGAGGCGATGACCGTCCAGTCCCGCTGGACCGGATTGGTCACCATCGGTCCCACGATGACCTTAGAGGTGGCAGCGAGCATGCAAGGGAATATGACGAAGGTGTCCTGCCACAGCACACACGATTCGAAGGTCCACACGTGGCTGAAGCCGGCATCCTCGGCCTTTCGCGTCTGTTCGATGACGTGGCTTGCCGGCGGGTCGGTTTGTAGCACGAGGCCGATATCCATGTTGATGTCCTTTCTCAGCTCAGCGGAGGTGCTGACAGAGTTGGCGGGGTACGAATCGGCCGTGACCGGCGTCTCCGGTATAGGAGCCAGCCGTGATGACCTGTCGGCCGCGCGACAGCACTGCATCTACTCGCCCCGTGATCGTCTTGCCCTCGTAGCAGGAGTAGTCCACTGCCATGTGGTGGGTCGAAGCCGAGATCGTCTGGCCGACGAGCGGGTCGTAGATGACGATGTCGGCGTCCGAGCCGGGGGCTATCGATCCCTTCTTCGGGTAAAGGCCGAACATCTTGGCCGGGTTGGTCGAGGTCACCTCGACCCATCGCGACAAGGAGATCTCACCCGCGACGACGCCCTGGTAGATGAGGTCCATCCGATTCTCGAGGCTGGGCAGGCCGTTCGGGATCTTTGTGAAATCACCGACACCGAGCTCCTTTTGGTCGGCGTAACGGAACGGGCAATGGTCCGTGGCAACGACGGAGAGGTCGTCGGTCCGGAGCCCCTGCCAGAGAGCCGCTTGGTGATGGCGGGGCCGAAGCGGTGGCGTGCACACGAACTTGGCTCCTTCAAAGCCCGGCCGTGCCATGTCCTCTTCCGAGAGGAACAAGTACTGGGGGCAGGTCTCGGCGAAGACGTTCTGTCCAAGATCGCGGGCCTGGACGACGGCGGCGAGGGCAGGGGAGGACGACACGTGAACGATGTACACGGGTGCTCTTGCCACTTGAGCCAGGGTGATGGCGCGGTGCACGGCTTCACCTTCCATCTCGGCCGGTCTTGTCAAGCCGTGGAAGATGGGGTCCGTCTGGCCCTTGGCGAGCGCGGAAGCGACGATGGCGTCAATGGCGATGCCGTTCTCGGCGTGCATCATGATAAGGGCGCCGTTGTCAGCGGCCCGGTCCATTGCTTGGAAGATCTCCCGGTCGGTGGCGTAGAACACGCCCGGATAGGCCATGAAGAGCTTGAAACTCGTCACTCCCTGCTGGACGAGCACATTCATCTCCTTGAGGGACGACTCGTTGACGTCAGAAATGATGGCGTGGAAGGAGTAGTCGACGGCGCACGCTCCGTCGGCCTTGGCCTGCCACGCGTCCAAACCTGCACTCAGCGACTGGCCCTTGGTCTGGATGGCGAAGTCGATGATCATCGTCGTGCCACCCCAGGCGGCGGCCCGGGTGCCAGTCTCGAAGGTGTCAGCGGAGGTCGTGCCCCCAAAAGGCATCTCCATGTGGGTGTGGGCGTCGACACCTCCCGGGATGACGTACTTCAGATCAGCGTCGAGCACCAGATCAGCACCGGCCTGCCAACTTCCGGCGACGTCGGACCCGCCGGTGGAGAGAGCGACGACGCGCTCGCCTTCAATGAGGACGTCTAAAGAAGCGGCGCCCTCGGCAGTGATGACGGTTCCGTTCTTGATGAGTATGCGCATGACTCAGACCTCCCAGACCAAGCCCCAGGTCATCGAGGCTGCGGCTTCGCCGATTCGTTGCTTGGCCACCCCCGCACGGGATATGGGGGGAGGTCGCCGTTTGAAGCGACACTGATCGCGCCGGCGTGTACGCGCCGGAGCACACCCTCCGGCTCTAGGACCTGCAGGTCGCGCCGGACGGTCATGGGCGAAGTTCCGGTTCGTTCGCTCAGCTCCACCACCGACAGTTCGCCCTTTTCCTGGAGCAGCTCCAGAGTCGTCTTGTGGCGCGCTCGACTATCCATGTATGTGCGAATGTACAAGATTGTGCTGTTGAAACACAAGTCTAAAGGGTGCCATTTCTGTGCGAATCAGCGTCGGAGAGTGCTCGAAGCTCTCTCGCAGTGAGCGAGATTGCCGGAGGAGTCAGCTGGGCAGTCGGGACGCGCTGGATGACCGAGATGCGGCTCTGCCGGGAGGGAATGCTGGTAGCAGGAACGAACGGTGTACACCAAGGCATCGAGCCGTTCGATGGCACCACGAAGCACCTCCACGACTATCCGGCATTTGCAAGCCACCACGGCTGGTCACAGTGGCCTGTATGGTTCTGTCGGCTCGGCTCGGCTCGGCTCGGCTCGGCTCGGCTCGGCACGGCACGGCTCGGCACGGCGTGCACTGGGCACCGAGCGAGTGCGCTGGGCGGGGCTGACCCGTCAAACCCGGAGGGACATCAAGACGCTGGGTTCTCGACCATCGACTCGAAGAGGATCGCGCCGGTCACGTTGTCCCGCAGGAGGAAGAGGAAAGGATGGTCGATGACGATTGGCTCCGTGCTAACTGGAGTGGCGGTGGCGATGACACCGATCCCCGTTGCCGCCGCCGCCGTGGTGCCCTTCGGCGTGACCTGAAGGTAGGCGTGCTGCTCGACGGTACCGACCTGGAGCGGCACGGTCGCGTTGATCTTGCTGAAGTCGGCTCCGGTCTCGAACGCCTGGGACATGCCCATCGACGACAACGTCTGGTTCAGCTGGTTGTCCGAACGTAGTGTGAACGTGGGCATCGAGAAGTCGACAGGTTCAGAGGACGTGCCGCTCACGATCTGGTCGAGCAAAGCCGGGGTGAGCGAGGAGACGAACTGAGGCAGCGAGGACCCGCTCGGCATTACGACGAGCGCACTCAGTTTCTTCCCGGCGTAGGGAAGCTCGACCGCTACGTACTTGTCGGTCGTCGACACTCGCGCCCTCTGCGCCTTGGCCGAGTCGACTGGCTCTGATCTCATGAACGGGACGCTTTCGGAGCCACCCGTCGCGAGATAGAACGGCCGGTCGGGGGTCGCGTTTTCGAACGGGTATACCCAGTCAGCGTGGAAGAAGACGGCGTCGGCAAGCACGAGAACCGTGGTTGGCGTGAGGGCGCCTGGGCTGAAGAGCTGCTTTATCAAGCCTTTGGTGTGCTCGCTCGTCCACTGATTGATCGCATCGGTGGCCCCGGTGAGGTCGGTCTGGAAGTTGACCTGCCAGACTCCGGTTCGAAACTCGCTCGACAGCGCGCGCACGAATGACGGCAGTACCGCAAAGTCTTGCTGGACCCAGAGCGAGTTCGCGACATCGAGCTCGGGCACACGTTTCAGGTTCGCCGCGGAGGTTGACGTCTCGGCAGCGAGCAGGGCTGCGAGGCTGTACCAGCCGGCTGCCTGCTCGCCGGCAGACAGCCCTGCGGTACGCAGCGCTGCAGCGATTCCCTGTTCGGTGGAACCCGCCGCGCCGAGCTCCAGCATCGCGAGTGCCGTTGCCAAGCTGGACGGTGAGATGAGCTCGTTGGTCGAGCCGTTCGAGTCGCTCGACATCGCCAGGTTGTTCAGCAGATCGAGGGAGAAACCAACCTCGGCGTCCTCCACCGCCTTCGCCACTTTCGGTGTTGCTGGTGACGGCGGCGCCTCGTTAGCTGTGAGCTCGTAGGCGCTTCCGATTCGGTCGGCAACGAAGATCTTGCCCGGCGGGTGACTTGACGGCTGTGATCCTGCGCTACCGGCCAGGATCAGGACGCCGCCTACCACCAGCGCTAGGACGAGCGTCAGTGAACCACGGGCCCCGACCAGGCGGTGCCGGTGCGACGTCATGCTGCGGCGCTTCGCCCGGGCGAGAAGTTCCTCGGTCGGTGTGGGCTCGTAGGGTCGCTCGGTCGGTTCAGGCGTGGAGCGCATGGATGTCTACCTCCTCGATGTCGGCGCCAATCTTGACGCGAAGCGATGCGAGTGCTCTGTGGAGATGGATCTTGGTCATTCCAGTGGACGCGCCGAGGGTGGTCCCAAGGCGCCGCAGCGCGGCGGCGTCACTCGATGTGAAACCGAGCTCGCGCTCGACGAAGGGCACAAGACCGAGCCCGGAAAGTCCGGGTTTCACCACGTGCCCAAAGCGTTGGACCTGTACGTCCTCGCAGCCGGCCACGTCGGCCACGACTACTGCAAAGGGCCTTGTCTGGGCATCTTTGCGGAAGCTGATCGTGAGGTGCTGGCCGAAGTCGATCGGGCAGAACCTCACGCCCGGAGGGATGACGCCCAGCTGGTTGACGAAGTCCCGGATTGCCTCGATCTTCGCCGGGTCGGTGGTCGTGACTGGGGGGTGGCCGGGCTCGCCTGAGTTCATGCCGGCCGACAACACCGCCGTCAGGACCTTCGCACCTCCGGGGATACGGTCGCCGGCGGGCTTGGCAGGCAGCCATGTCACCTGGGCGTCCACGCGGACGACGCTGCGACGATCCGGGAGTGCCGCGATCGAGATGACCAGCACTCGAGCATCGAGAAGCGACTTGACGGGAAGCCAGCTGTAGGAGACGAACCATTCGTCGGTGATCCCGTATGTATTGGACGTGCCGAAGCCGTTGTAGCCACCGAGGCTCGTGGACCCGAGCGGAGGGTGATTCCGCTCGTACCTGTACAACTTCCATGGGCTCGCCGTCACCTCGAAGAAGCGATGCAGGTCGACGAGGTTCGGATCGCCAATGCTCTGGGCGGCCGCGCTCAAGAGCCGCTCGCCAGCGCCCGGCACCTGAGCCAGCCGCTTGGATCCCGGTGGAAGCCGGACCAGGGTGAGCAGCCGAGCCGCGTCATTCCGCGCGAGCTGATGTCGGGATAGAGAAGCGTGACGAGCAAGCGTTACCAAGACCACTCGTGACGGCGTCAACGTGGCTCGGGTCGCGTGTGCCTGTACCTGGCTGCATGCAGCGAGCATTCCGGCGAGGAGAAGGCTGGTGACGAGGGCGGCACGTAGGCTTCGGGGCGAGCGCATCTTCGGGGAGCTCGACGCCGGCGCGCCACGATCAATTCCCGCTCTCGGCAGTCGGGGCGAAGCGAGTCTCTCCACGGCGACGGGGATCGACGCGCACTTGACGATCATGGCTGCAAGAAGCTTCCCGACGGCAGTTTCGCGTACTCCCGTCGGCAAGGAGCATGCTGCCGCACGGCCGAGGAACACGTCCTGGGTCCCGCCCACCTCCGGATAGTGCCAGTCACTCATCGGACGACCCCTTGACCGTCGGCATCGACGCCTCGATGTGTCGATCACAGGCAAGCTACTGCCCGAGGTCAGAGGTGTGCTGCGCTACGGGTGCTCGCCCGGAGTGCTGGGCGCCGGGCCAGGCCTTATCGTCCCAGCGCGATGACGGGGGTGATGGCGTCGGCGAGGGGCGGCTCTTTCGTGCCCACCTCCAGGGTCAGCTGGAACCGGCTCGCCTCCTCCACGGCGATGGCTTCAGAGCTCGCGGTGAAGTTGCCGAGGCTGACAGCGCGGGCCGGTACCCAGAAGTTGAACCCCGCGGTGGGGACGGATGCCGGGATGCTCGCGACGAAGGACTCTCTCACGGCGCGCCTATAAGGGGCCGCTCCCACCAGAAGCACCGTCCCTTTGACGTTGCCGGTGATCGGGCTCATCTGGGCCAGCGCGGAGGCCACGCCCTGAGGGAAAGTGACCTTGGTCTGGAAGCCCGAAACAAGGAAATGGCTGCCCAGGGCAGGGTCGTCCGGCGAGATCGTGGCCTTTGCCCGCACGTGCAGGACGATCGGCGTCTCGACCGGGTCCGGGCAGTAGAGCTGGTAGGTACCGGTCAGGGCCCTGGGTACCACATGGGAGCGGTTGCGGCGGAGGTGGACACGGCAATAGCGCCTAGTACCAGGAGTGTCCTGAAGAGACAGGCCCCGGCGCGGACACCGGTATGGCGGCGTCTGGGCATGGAAGACACTACCCGCCCCGTCGGCTACCGCTTGCCTGAGCAATCGCCACTCTCACCCCGTGAGTCCAGCTTGGGTGCCGCCAACTACTAGTCGTTTGGGAAGTCATCCCTTCCCTCGGCCTCGCGTCTACGTGCTTGAGGGCGGTCCATGGTAGGTGCGTCTCGGTCTCTGAGAGCGCCGGCGGACGACGTACGCGAACCTCCGACGAAGACGCTTCGTGGGAGGATGGGAGTGATGCGGAAGCTCAGCGGGGTGGTGATGGTGGCCCTGGTCCTGGCGCTCGCCGGTTGTACGAGCTCGACCGCGCCAGCCGTCACAAGAGCGGCAAAGGCGGCAGCGGCCGCGGCGGTAAGGGCGGAATCAGCGGCGAAGGCAGCAGCAGCGGCGGCGCAACGTGCAGAGGCCGCCGCGGAGGCCGCGGCACGGGCGGCAGCGGCAATGTCGCCCGTCGCATCTTGTACGGCATCACAGCTCGCAGTGGACCTTGGGCCCGACGACGCGGCCATGGGCCATGTCGGTCAAGTGGTCAGCTTCAAGAACATCTCGACCACGACGTGCACGCTTAAGGGCTATCCGGGCTTGAGGATGTTCGACGCGGCCGGACAGCTCATCCCAACTGAGGTCACCGACGGCCCCTCCTACATTGTCCCTGCCCTGCCCGACAAGGTGGTCGTCCTCACTGCAGGGTCTGAGGCATCGTTCGACGTTGGATACAGCGACGCAACCGGATACGGAACAGCAGAGTGCCCAACCTCGTCGCAGGTTGCAGTCACCCCTCCCGACGCCAGCCAGCCGATCACCGTGTCATGGCGGATTCAGCCCTACGGAGGCAGCACGATCGAGAAGCTCCAGTGCGGTCAGATCGCCGTGTCACCGGTTTATTCAGGAAGCGGTACCGCGCCGTAAAGACTGTCCAGCAGATGACGCAATGCGCGGTTTATCGGACTGGGATACCACGACAGGGAGCGATGATCACCGACAAGACCACGCCTTCATGGATCACCGAGACCTGGCGTCACGATCTGGGCGATGACGAGCACGGTGCGTAAACTCGGCTCGGTCGCGATGGTGGTCACGGCTCTGACCCTCGGCGCGTGCGTGAGGAGCATCGCCAGGCCAACCGGTGTCGTGACCGGGATTGTCGACGCCTGTCAGGGACTCGCGCTCCCAACCGGTGAGTCTCTGCCTGTGAAGGTAAGCTTCTACTCCGGGTCGGGCCTCGTCGCCTCGGAGACAGTCCGCTCAGGTGCCAAGTACCGCCTCTCAGTCACCCCTGGGTCCTACCGCGTGACGGGTTGGTGGGGTTCCAGGCTTGTGATTGTCCGAGCACGTCACACCGTTTCCACCGACTTCTGGAACGTCTGCATATGAGGCGCTTTGGCCTGCAGTACGCGAACCAGTCCCTTCAGGGCTTCGTGAGAGCATGGCAACGGTGAGGCCGCGCGTGCTTGCGGTGGTGGTTGTCGCACTGATCCTTGGCGCGTGCACTGGCCAGCAGACATTCGTTCCAACCACCATGACAGTCCCGTCTGCGACCAAGCCGCTCTTGGCCGTGGACCTGTTGGCGGCACCGACCGGATGGGTGCCGGTTGCCTATGGCGATGCCCAGTTGTCCGTACCTGCCTCATTCTCTGTCGTCTATCCGGGAGAGAACGCGTTGTGCGGTTCTGCTGGCCCACGCGGAGCGCTGCTTGTCGCACCGTTGCCCAGCACGCAGACGGGCACCGGTTGTCCAGCGAAGGCTCGCGGCACGCTGGTGAGCCTTGTCCCCGCGCGCCACGTTCCGGCGAAGTACGCAAATGAGACTCCCATCATTCTCAACGGCGTCCCGGTCTACCTTGGTCCGACCGACAATCTGCTCTCGAGCTACACGTATTACGCTCCCGCCCTGGGCGTCGAAGTCGCCGCCGATGGTCCCCTGGCCCGCCAGGTCATCGACACCTTGGCGTGTTCGCCTCGCGCCGAGGCACTCGCTCTTGGCACTGCACCGTCGGTTCCGGCATCGTGGCATTCCGTGTCCTTCGCAGGGCTTCGCCTTTCGTTCCCCGCCGACTGGCCTGTCGAGCGAACCGAGACGTGGAACCTGTGCGGGCCAGTTCAAGTCGCGATCGCGCAAGGCGTGGCCCTCGACACCGACAAGGCTTTCTTGGCGCTGCCCTGTCCGGCTCCGCTGCCGTTCCCGGTCATGCCATCGGACGGGGTGCGTGTCGACGGCGGAGCGCAAGGTCCTACCGGGTCCTTCTCGGCGGGTGGCGCTTGTCTTCATGTCGGCGGTCTCACGGTGTGTCCGAGCAGCACACCGGACTACAGCGTCCTGTTGCTCAGGGTCGCGGTGCCAGGGCGCGCCACTCCGGTCTTCGTGTCCGTCGGTTTGGCCGGTAACGGCATGGTCGCCAGGAGCATCCTGTACTCATTGCGGGCGGCATGACGAGGCTCCCCTGAAGTACGAGGTGCCTGAGAGGGTGGTGTTCGGGAACGCCTGAAGATGGCGCATAGATACTGATGATGTCGCTACGAATGCAGCCCTGCTCCCTCGAGACGTACGTCAGCCCGGTGTCAAGCTCGGCCATCGAGGACACACCTGCCCGAAACTGCGGACCGCCGCCGATTCCGAGGCTCTCAAGGTTGCCAAGGTCCTATGGCCCTACCCGCCACGGCAGGGCTAGGTGCAAGATGGCTCCATGGCCGATAGACAGCGTCGTGTAGTCATCGCGGGAGCCGGAGGGCGCGACTTCCACAACTTCAACACCGTGTTCCGCCACGACGACTCGACGAAGGTCGTGGCCTTCACTGCCGCCCAGATTCCCGGTATCGAAGGCCGTTCGTACCCGCCCTCGCTCGCCGGGCCGTTGTATCCCAACGGCATCCCCATCGTGGCGGAGGAGGAGCTGGCGGACCTGATCGCCCGCGAGCATGTCGACGAAGTCATCCTCGCCTACTCGGATCTCTCTCATGTAGACGTGATGCACAAGGCGTCCGCCATCCTGGCAGCGGGGCCGGACTTCCGCCTCTTAGGCCCGAGTGCCACGATGCTGCCGAGCGTCAAGCCCGTCGTGGCCATCTGCGCCGTAAGGACGGGGTGTGGCAAGAGCCAGACAACCCGTCGGGTAGGGCAGATCCTCCTTGAGGCGGGGCTCCGGGTCGCCCTCGTGCGGCACCCGATGCCCTACGGTGACCTCGAGGCCATGAGAGTGCAGCGTTTCGCATCGGTCGCCGAGATCGACGCTTCCCACCCCAGTCTGGAGGAACGGGAGGAGTACGAGGAGCCTGTCCGCATGGGCATGGTGATGTACGCCGGGGTCGACTACGAGCAGATCCTGCGCCAGGCCGAGACAGAATGTGACGTCGTCATCTGGGACGGTGGCAACAACGACTTCCCCTTCTTCGTCCCCGACTTGATGATCACCGTCGTCGACCCGTTGCGTCCCGGTCACGAGCTCGCGTACTACCCGGGCGAGACGTGCTTGCTGAGGGCCGACGTCGTGGTCGTCAACAAGATCGACTCGGCTGCGCCAGCCGACGTCGCCCAGGTCGTGGCCAACGTGCAGGCGGTCAACCCGCGGGCCCGCGTCGTCAGGGCTGCCTCGCCGGTCACGCTCGGGGAAGGCCCGCCGCTGGCGGGCAAACGCGTCCTTGTCATTGAGGACGGCCCCACCATCACCCACGGTGGCATGCCGTTCGGCGCCGGCACCGTGGCCGCCCACCACGACGGCGCCGGCGAGATCGTCGACCCGCGCCCATATGCCGTCGGCTCGATAGCGGGGACCTATGCCCGCTACCCNNGGCATCGGCGCCGTGCTGCCGGCGATGGGCTACGGAGACGAGCAGCTGGCGGAGCTCGCCGCCACGGTGCGCCAGGCGGCCTGCGACGTCGTGGTCATCGGCGCCCCGATGGACCTGGCTCGGCTGGTCGACCTCGGACACCCCTCGAGGCGTGTCTCCTACGAGTTGCGTGAGATCGGCTCGCCGACGCTGAAGGACGTGCTCGACCCGCTTGCCCAACGCTGGGCCCCGTCCTCCCGGCCGGCCAGTCCGGCCTGAGCTCGCCTCAGACCACACGACCGGGCTTCGAGCCCCGGCGAAGCGGCTCGACTGTTCCTCCCCTCGACCTCTAGCTGCCGACGCGCGTTCCGCCGACGCGCGTCAACCGCTCGGCGCGATAAGGAGAGCTCTGAGGTGTCCCTTCGCGCTAGTCGGCTCACGGTATGAGGTGGCGCGCTCATGAACGTTCAACCCTCAAGGGCGCTGGGGTCCGCAGGGACGTCGACGGCGTGCTCCTGGAGCACCGGGAGCGGAACGATCTCAAGCGCCCGCTGATGTGTCGATGCGAGTACCACGTACGCAGCCGCGCCATCTTCGTGGGCCCGCAGCCAGTTGACTGCGGTCACACACCAGCGATCCCCGGGCACGAGGCCAGGGAAGCGAAACTGAGGCCTCGGAGTGCTGAGATCGTTGCCGATTAGACGTTGGTGCTCGAGGAACTCAGCGGTGACCACCGCGCAGATTGTGTGGCTGCCCCGATCCTCGGCTCCCGTCCGGCAGCACCCGTCTCGATAGAAGCCAGTGAGCGGGTCGGTGCCGCAGGGCTCCAGCTCGCCGCCCAACACATTGAGATCACCCATCCTGGCATTATCGCTCAAGAGCGTGGAGCGTTACGGCTCGCTTACACGGCCACCTGCTCTGCCCGGGGCCGACGGGAGCCGCTAGTCCGGAGGGGCGACGACCGGGTTCGCCTCGGCGCGAAGGACTGCCGGTGTCGTCGTATCGGTCTGGGTGGAATGGTCCGCGACGATCAGGCCGCGGCGGTCCAGGTCGAGAAAGATGTTCACGAGTTCCGGGTCGAAGTCGCGATTCGCACGCTCGACGACGAACTCGACTCCTTCACGGTGGGTCAGCACGCCAGTTCGGTATATGCGCAGGTGCGTCACCGCGTCGAACACGTCGCCAATGGCCGCGATACGACCGAAGAGGGGGATGTCGACCCGGTCCAGTCCGTCGGGGTAGCCCGAGCCGTTCCACCGCTCGTGGTGAGCCCGGATCGCTGCTGCGAGCGGCGCCAGGCTCGGCGAGATCGATAGGACCAGGTCAGCGCCCACGACAGGGTGCCTCTTCACCTCTGTCCAGTCGGACCTGGTGAGCGGTCCGGTCTTGCGCAAGACCTCGGCACTTACCGCGAGCTTCCCGAGGTCGTGCAGTATGCCGACCCAATTCATGACCTCGATGTCTCTTGCGGCAAGGCCGAGCGTCCGACAATGGCGCCGCAAAGATATCCAACCCTTGAGCAGTGTTCGGCGGTGCCGACGTCGTAGACGGCTTCGGCAACCTGGAGGGTCGGAAGAAGATCGAGGTGGCTCTTGAGCGTCGCGTGAACGGTTGCACTGGCCTGGCGCATGATTAGTCATCGACTTCCGACCAGTGGTACTTGACCGCTAGTCGCAGGACGATTCTGAGAGCTGCCAGCGCTCAAGTCCTGGTGAGCACCGCTTACGGTTTACGGGAGAGGGTGATCGTGTGTCCCGACTTCACCACGGCATGACAGGCAGCGGTGCTAGGTACGCAGCCCTTCGGCGCTTTTCCGTGCTGGGCCCACGACCGATGTCGTGCGCCACCGGCGGTGCGCCGGGCTAACCAGCCACCTAGGATCCTACGCGGGCACCCATTCCAAGGAGGCGCCATGGCCGAAGGCGAGCAAGAGAACCAGGTACCGTCGGTCGGCCCGGCCGACGGCGACCCGCCCGCCCCACCGCCCCCTGTCAGCCACATATCAGTGCCTGCCGCCCCGGCCGCCGGGCCCATGCCCGGACCGCCGCCGATGCCGACTGCCGATCGTGTGCATGCCGCGTGGCAGGGCCGCGCCGACACGGACTACATCTTCGATTACTGGACGGCACTGGGCTGGACCATCCTCACTTTCGGTATCTACGGCTTCTACGTCTTTTATCAGTTGGTTCGTCGCATGCGCGATCACAACGCGCGCCGTGTCGAGCTCTTCGACGCTGCGCTGGCTTTCGCCTGGGAAGAGGCCGGTCGGAGCGGGCTGCAGGACGAGCTAACGCCCTCGTTCCAGCGGGCCGACGCGCACATGACCGTGCTTCGGGGCATGACGCGGGACTTTCGCGAACCGGCCATTTGGGTCGTGCTCGCCGTCATCGCCCGCGGCATCGTCGAGATCATCGCGTTCGTGCTCTTGGACCAGGACCTGGTGAAGCACGACCGTTCCGAGGTCGGCGTGGAGTACGAGCTGTCGCTCATCTTCGGGCGCTTCGGCCAATACCTGCCTGTACCGGACCAGTCCCGGGTGAAGGGTCAGAACAACTATGTCGGCCGGATCGTGGCCACTATCTTCTCGTTGGGCATCTACCTCTTCTGGTGGTACTACAACCAGATGAACGACCCGAACCGCCACTTCCAAGTCAACTGGCCCCAGGAAGACGCCTTGATGGCGGCCGTACAACAAGCGCTTCGCTGACCGGTCGACCCGTCTCCACGCGATGCGACTGCTGGCCGATCGCCGTCCCCGGCTGGACGGGCCCCACTCAAACTCCTGGCATAAGGGCGACTTCCCTCCGCAATTCGCGGCCTGGCGTCTTCAGCGTTGAGTCGGTAGGGGCTATACGACGAGGACCTCTAGACCGCGGCGGCGGAGGTCGGCCACGAGAGCTGGGTCCGCGCGTTCGTCGGTGACAAGAACGTGGACGGCGTCTATGCCGACGATGGGGGTGAAGCCGGCATTGCCGAGCTTGGTGGCGTCGGCGACCGCGACCACCCGGCGAGCACGCGCCGCCATCGCGGCGCCCACCTCCGCTAGCAGCATGTGGGGAGTGGTCAAGCCCACCTCCAGCGTGAGGCCGTCACAGCCGATGAATGCAAGGTCAGCGCTCAGCTCGCGCAGGTCCGCCAGGGTCATCGGCCCGACCGAGGCCTGGTGGTCGGGAAGGAACAACCCCCGAGGCAGATGAGGTGAGGCTGCTGCCAGCTTCCCACCTCCTCGATGACAGGAAGTGAGTGGGACACCACCGTCACCGCATTAGGGGCGCGCAGACTGCCCGGCATCTGGGCGGCGACCTCGGCGACGGTCGACCCGGAGTCGAGCAACACGACATCGCCTTGGTTCACCAGCTCGGCGGTCACGTGACCGATTCGATCGAGACGGTCGCGAAGCTCCTCGGCATAGGGCTCGCGACTCGCTGAGAGGGCGACGGCTGACGAAATATCCGGCGCTCGGGCGCAGTCCGAACCCCGTAAGCTCGGACGTTCTGGGCGTGCGTTCGGCGCTGACTCTGATCTGCGCATGTGGGTCACCCGAGCGGGTCTGTCCCTAGGATCCTGGAATGGCTCGTGCGCACTACCTGCTCGACAATCAACAGAGCGAGGCGGGCCAGCGCTTCGATGCTCTCGGGACGCTCTTCAACCCGTCGACCTTCCGGCACATGGGGTCGATGGGCCTGTCACCCGGGTGGCGAGTATGGGAGGTTGGGGCCGGAGCTGCAAGCGTGCCTGCCTGGATCGCCGAACAGACCAAGGGCCATGTGCTGGCCACCGACATCGACACCACCTGGCTCGAAGCCGAGGATGACGGCTTCGTAGTGAAGCGGCACGACATCGGAACCGAGCCAGCACCGGACGATTCATTCGACCTCGTCCACGCTCGACTTGTACTCGTCCACGTCCCTCAGCGGTCCAAAGCCCTGGCCACGATGATTGACGCCCTCAAACCTGGTGGATGGCTCCTGGTCGAAGAAGCTGACCCCGGTCTGCAGCCTCTTGCATGTCCCGACGACCACGGCGCGGCAGAGAAACTCGCCAACAAGTTGAAGCTGGCGTTTCGTGTCCTTATGGCCGAACGAGGTGTGGATCTGTCATTCGGTCGCAAGCTTCCAAGACTGCTCAGAGCTGCGGGCCTTGTGGACGTGCAGTCGGATGCCTACTTTCCGATCGGCGGCCCTGCGGTAGATCGGCTGGAGCGTGCAACCGTGGAACAGATCCGGCAGCGCCTGATCGCCACGGAACTGGCGACTGAGGACGAGATCGAACAGCACCTATCCAACGTCGCTACAGGTCAACTCGACTTAGCAACCTCGCCGATGGTGTCGGCCTGGGGTCGGAAGCCCAGTTGACCGATAGTCAGCAGCCCGTTGCCAGGTGCCCCTGGTTGCCGGTGTGGTGGCGACACCGGCTACTCCTCCCCGGAGAAGCGCTCCCATGCCGACTGGCGCGTCATTCCGAGTGCTCCACCGATGCGTGCCCAACTGACGCCTCGCGCTCTGAGCGCGGCGACATGGTGAGCGACCGCACGGTCGACGTTCTGATGAGCAGCGTGAGCTCGTACCATCTCAGCGAGCAGGTCCTCGTCAGATAACGCCTCCCAGGCCTTCAGGGTCTGTGGAATCTGCGATTTGGCCGAAGGAATCGCGTCACCTGCCCGACGTCCCTTGAGATCGAGTTCCTCAGCGATTATCTGAGTGCAGAGCTCTACGCACTCATTGCAGATGTATACCCCGGGACCGGCGACCAGCTTGACGACGTCGAACTGGCTCTTGGCACAAAACGAACAGCTCAACGCCTCCTTGCTTGAAGTTCGCAACATTCGTCTCTTCCTCACGGCCACGGCAAGTAAGGATAAGCCTGACTATACCGTCAGGGTAAGCCTGACGAGGCTGGAGGTCAAGACCGAGCCAAGAGAGTCCCACAACCATGGATCGGGGGCGTCCAGAACGACACGGATCTGGTCAGTCGGCACCTAGAGTCGGCAGGCATTGCCTACCGTGGTTTCACGCAGGTAGTGAGCAGCTGTTCGAGATGGCGTCGTCCGAGGACCATGACGCGGTCGAGGCACTCGGCTCGCACCGTGCGGATTCACCTCTCGGCATACGCGTTCGCCAAAGTCGTCAACT
>PMVZ01000145.1 GCA_003166375.1 Acidimicrobiaceae bacterium
GGTGCTAGAGGGGCCTCGCGATAGACCTCTACAACCGGAGGCTCAGCGAGCAAGGACCGCCATCGTGCAAGGAACTGCGCCATGGTGGGGTCGGACCGAGTGCGCTGGTCGTCTTCTTGGTAGGAGCGCTCGTCGACGTACTCGACTTGCTCGATGAAGTGCTCTGGCTCCGTGTCCTTCGACAAGAGGCGGACGCGAATGCCGCCGGGAGCTTCGTAGAAGGGAATTGCTTCCCGGAGAAATGAGCAGAACTCAGCTTGGCGCTCTGTCGCGACGCGAATCCGAAGTTGAAGGCAGACGGTTGCTCGCCACGAGTCCCCGACCGATGAGTCCATCACTGCCATCGTGCCACCACGAGAGCGAGCTCGCCCGCGCCCTCGTGGTGTCGGTACGTGGCATGCGCGAACAGACCGTGCACCGAATGTCGACCCGGCATCGGGGGTGGGCACGCCTATCAGAGGGGCAAGAAGAACCGACCAGAACCTGGGTGCACTCTGTACACAAGTCGTTAGGCGGCGTGCCTCTGGCCTACGGCCCGATCCCGGCGAGGTCGGCCGGGACAGTGCCTGCCACGTAACCCCAGCACACGGCCGTGCTGGTCTTGAGTACGGCGCAGTAGGTGTAGCCACTGCCGGTGGAACCGTTGTCGTCGCCGCCCACCAGGCTCGCCGCGCCGGCGAGGCCCTTCACCGTGACCGGTACGGCCGAGTACGCCTGAGCAGTGGAGCGGCGGCCGTCCCCCAGCTCATCGAAGGAGTTGGATCCCCAGCACTTCGCCCCGCCATTACGCAACTGGGCGCAGTAGCCGTAGCCTCACCGAGGCCGACAGGGGTTAACTCACCAGCGGTCCGTAATTCTCCTGCGGAGCTCGTGACTTGGAGCTTCAGCGACGTCGGAAGCAAGCTGCCACGCATCAGGTTCTGATGCGGCGTGCAGCGGTGGATGGTTGGGATGACGCCGCTCATTCCAGAGCCAGTGATACTCCGGGTCGTGAGGTTGATCGAGAGAGTCACGAAGGACTTGGAAACGTCTGATGGCGGGTTTCTGCGGAAGGTCGTGCACGGCCATACCGAGGTAGGTTACCGGGAGGAACTCGGCCACGAGTCGCGGCGACGTCGTTTTGAAGTCGTCGGCTGATCGATCGGTCGTGTGGCGGTCTCCAGGTGCTTTCCGGTTTGTCGCTTAGTTCGCCGGACCCTTGGCAAGCTGCACGCCTTTGTTTGGCGGACAGGCACGAAGACGTTCCCCGCGAGCTGAGTTCGGCTACTCCTCGGTTTGAAGCCAAACAGCAGCTCGCCGAGCTAGCGGAACGGCGGGAGACCCCCAGTCAGCGGGATCTGCGTCTGGTCAGCTGAGAGAGTTTGCGACTCGTCACCACCCTGCGGGCTCGCCTGTAGTCATCTACAGAGTTGTTGCCGCGCCGCGAGCGGCTCTCAAGCCGCACTCGTTTCCGAGGTGCCACCGACTCCCTAACGGCCTTCCGCCTCGGCCAGCAACTCCCTTCAGGGTCTTGCCGCCGCCGGGCACTCTTTCCGCCCGTGTGCGCCGGGGCGTCATGATCAGGCCGGGGTTCCTACCACCCGGCCCTTATGCCGCCACGTGGGCGAACGTGGGCCGAAAGAGCAGGGGCCCCCCTGTTGCTTTCCGGTCTGCGATGTGATAGGGCCACCGTCGAGGCCAGAGAGGCTTCTCTTCTGAATCCGAGGCGTCAAATGCATAAGTCCCGCATGGCTCACGTGTCCGCAATCCTCGCCGCAGGAGCGATCTCCTTGCCATTGTTGGCGAGCACCACTTCAGCGTTTGCCGCCAGTCCAAGGGCTACGGCACCCATTGGAACGCAACTGGCCCGTCTGAAGGCTCACGCCCAGCCCCATGCCTCAGTTGTCTCGGTCACATTCGCTCCCTCTGACCGCCAGGGGGCCATCTCCGCGATCTGGACCGTGGACGCCACAACTAGCGCGACCGGCGCGCTCGCGATAGGCGCCACCATCACGATTGATGCTCCCCCCACAACGACCTTTCCCTCGGCGGCCTCCGCCTACAAGGTGAACAGCACCACGGTGACAGCGATCCCGTCGACGGCCGCGGGCACAGTCACGATCTCCACCCCGGTGGCGGTGAGCAGCTCCACCCTCGTCACGGTCGTGATGACCGGCGTGATCAACCCGGCGGCGGGCACCTACGCGAACACCTCGTTCAGCGTTTCGACGAGCGTCGACACCACCGCCTCGAACCCCGCCAGCGGGCTCAGCTTCGGCTCTGTCGTCTCAGGCGTGTCCTTTAGCCCGTCTTCGCTGGTCGGCGCAGGGAGCGCCACCTGGACGGTCGGCTTTACCGCCAGCGCGAACGGCGCTCTCGCGATAGGCGACACCATCACGATCAGTGCTCCCGCCTCGACGACCTTCCCCTCGGCGGCCTCCGCGTACACGGTGAACAGCACCACGGTGACAGCGATCCCGTCGACGGCCGCGGGTACGGTCACGATCGCCACCCCAGTGGCGCTGGGCAACTCCACGGCCGTCTCGGTGCAGATAACCGGGGTGACCAACCCGGCGGCCTCTTCCTACCCGAACACCTCGTTCAGCGCGTCCACTACCGCTGATGCTGCCGCCAACCCCGCCAGCGGCCAGGCCTTCTCGGTGGGCTCTGTGAACACCACGATCGGCCTCGGGCTGTCTTCGGTCTCGGTGGCCTACGGCTCGGAGACCTCCGAGATCTTCACCGTCACGGTCACCGGCCTGTCGGGCGAGGGCTACCCAGAGGGAACGGTCGCGGTCTACAACTCCTCGACCGAGCTGTGCAGCGCCGTCTTGTACACCAACGGCAGCTACAGCGCCGTGGCCACCTGCTCGCTCACGGCCTATGAGCTCGCCGCCGGCGCCTACAGCGACGTGTTCGCCACCTACATCCCCGGCATCCCGTCGTCTTCCAACTCCAGCTACACCTACGGCACCTCGAGCTCTTCCCCGGTCCAGGCCTTCTCGGTGGGCTCAGTAAGTACCACGGGCACCACGGTCTCAGAGTCACCGACCAAAGTCACCTACGGCCACGAATCGGCATCGGTCATCTCCGTGACCGTCACGACCCACGATGGCGGAGCAGCGCCTAACGGTGAGAAGGTGATCGTGCACGTCGGTGCTATCACGTGCACAGCGGCTTTGAAGGGGGGCAAGGGGGCTTGCAGGGTCGCCAAGACTGCCCTGCCGGTGGGCTCTTACCCGGTGTCGGCCACCTACGGCGGTGATGCCAACCTACGTGGCTCCAGTGGCTCGAGCGTCTCCAGACTGACCGTGAGCAAGGACACCACGCGCACTTCGGTCTCAGAGTCACCGGCCAATGTGACCTACGGCCACGAATCGGCTTCGCTCATCTCCGTCGCGGTCACGACCCGATATGGCGAGGCGGTGCCCAATGGTGAGACGGTGACTGTGTACGTCGGTAATGTCACCTGCACAGCGGCGCTGAAGGACGACAGGGGGAATTGCAGGATCGCCACGACCGCCCTGCAGGTGGGCTCCTACCCGGTTTTGGCCACCTACGGCGGCGACGCCAACCTGAGTGGCTCGAGCGTCTCCGAACTGACCGTGAGCAAGGACACGACGCGCACCAAGGTCTCAGAGTCACCGACCAGCGTCACCTACGGCCATGAATCGGCGTCGGTCTTCTCAGTCACCGTCACGACGCGCTACGGCGAGGCGGTGCCCAACGGCGAGAAGGTGACCGTGCACGTCGGTGCTATCACGTGCACAGCGGTGCTGAAGGGCGGCAATGGGACTTGCACGATCGCCAACAACGCTCTGCCAGTGGGCTCGTACCCGGTGCAGGCCACCTATGGCGGTGACGCGACCCTGAGCAGCTCCAGCGGCTCGAGCACCTCCAGACTGACCGTGTGAAGAGGCCGTAAGGCAACCCCAAGTGGCCGCGGGTCATGCGACCGCTGTTGCAACGTTCAGTCAGACGTGTCGCCACGGGTGCCGCGAGGGGAGCTGCTGCGCGGCGTACTCGACTCCGACCAGTTCGGCCAGCCGCCGTCCGGTCGAACACGTGCGGCGTCTGTTTCCCCTCTGACCTCCGACGCAGACGGCTTGCTCATCCCGACCGTCTCGGCGCGCTCGTGCGGAGGTCATACGACCGCCAGCCCGTGGCTAGGGACTGTGTGCCGCTGGTGGCGGTCCAGTTGAGACCTTGAACGGTCGCGTCGTTTCGACGCGTATGACGCGCATCTCGGCCTGATGGAGAGCCGCACCGAGGCGACGGTCACCACCTACTTCGTGCACGTAAGGGCTTTCTTGCAGTACCTGGCGGCCACCCACCCATCAGTAGAGCTGGGCGACGTGACCAAGTTGCAGGTGCGCGCTAACGACGAGGAGGTCACTCACAGGTCAATCATGGCCCATCACAACGGGGCGAGAGGCACCGGTCGGGTCCGACCTGCCGCCACACACGCTGCTCAGTATCTCAAGAAGCGTTCAAGGGCCGAATGACNNGCTTTCGCACGGATCGTCATGAGCGGTGTCGGCGTCCAGCAGGTGAAGGTGGATGACCACGCGCCAAGGCGACAAGAGGTCGCGGTGCTCAAGCTCGACGATGCAGCAGCTTTTGCAGACGGTCTTCGCGAGGTCGTGGACCGCATCGTGAGATCCACGCCGACTCCGGCGGTCCCGGCGATGGGGAACTGGTCATGGACGTCCGCACCTCCACTCGGCGAGGACCTATTGGTTGCTCAGGCGAGCGCCGACGGCGCGGCAGTTCCAGCGGTCACCGGGATGACTTCTACCGTGCGGGTGGACTTTACCGGCACGCTGGTGCAGGGACTCACGGTGGCGAACCCGGCAGTCCACGTGCAGGGGGCAATCTTCTCCGGTCCCCGCCAGGCTCAGGCACTTGTCTCGAGCTTGAGGAAGGTCGTGCGCTCGGCGCTTGAGCAACCGCGCGTCGAGAACTACGTGTCCGCGGCCGAATCCCTGTCCGCGTTTCGTATCTGACAGCGGCTCGAGTCGGTGAAACAGAAGGATGTGTCGCTGGAGATCTGTTCCCTGGTCCACTCCGAGGCATGCGCAGACTCGGAGCCGAGCTGACGGCCGTCCTCGGGCGGAGCCAATCGGAGCAGATGTCACTCGACGGCATCGTCCGCCTCAGTCCGGCGCGTGCTGGGCTTGATCAGGCTGTGACCGACGAGCGCCCGACCTGACTTCGTACACTACGGAGTGACGATCTCTTGAGGCGAGTGGTTGCAGTTAACAGGTTGAAGCTCTGTCTATCGGTTGTAGCCAGTGGCCTTGGTCTGCTGGCACTGGCGGCGGTCATCG
>PMVZ01000265.1 GCA_003166375.1 Acidimicrobiaceae bacterium
ACGACGGCCTCCTCGGCGGCTTGCGGGAGGCGCTTGTACGCGGCCACGAGCGCGTTGGCGAGCGCGTCGAACAATGTGTCAACCGCGATGCCCTTCTCCACGGCGATCTGCTGGAGCGCCTCCAGGAGGTCGAAATTCGTCGAGCTCATAGGGTGTCCGCCATCTCTCTCTGGGCGCTGTCACGCTTTCCAGCCTCCGGCGACGCCTTCGCGTCGCGGCGCCTGTCGCTGCGGGCCGTCGGCGAGGGAGTACGCGCCAACGCCGCCCTCCAGTCGAAGATCGTGTGGGCTCTTTCGATGTCGCCATACGCGAGGTGCCGGCAACCGTCGGGCAGCCCGGGCGCCGTCACGACGATTCCGTGGTCGTCGGCGGAGACAAGCTCGCCCTCGAGCCTCCGCTCGCCGTCGACTCCCGGCAGCGTCCGAAGTGAGATCTGTTGGCCAACGAACCGGCGAAAGTGCTCGGGCCGGCGAAGCCGTCGCTCCAGGCCCGGGCTCGAGACCTCGAGCTCGTACCGGCTGGGCGGTCCAACCCCCTCGCGGTCGATCGCAGCCGAAATCGTCTTGCTCATGGACGCGAGGGTGTCCAGGTCGATCCCGCCCTCGCGGTCGACCGTCACGACGATGTTCCCGGACCGGAGCTCGACGTCCACGAGATCGAGGCCAGCAGCCTGAAGCAACGACGCGGCGATGCGCTCTACGTCATCTGACGTCCCCATCGCCGCTGCCTCCTTCGTTACCCACCTGCTCCAGAAATGACAAAACGTGGGCGGCCGCCCACGTCCACGCCTTCTGCATATCAATCGAACGGTTCGGGAGACTTTAGCATTCCGCCGGCAAGACGGCACTACCCGATCCCAGCCTATCGGGCTTGCGTCGCGCCATCGGCGCTGTCTAGGAGGGCATTTCCGGCTCCTCGACCAGGTACCTGAGGTCGTCCCTCGCCAGGCCCAGCTGCTTGCGCACAGTGCCCTCGGCGATCCCTAGTGAGCGGGCCGCCTCCTTCGGTGTGAGCCCCACGACGAAACACAGCGTTGCGCACGCGCGCCGCCTCGCCGGCATACTGCTCAGCGCGGCTTCAAGGCCAAGATTGGAAACGGCCTCGGCTGCGGTGTCACGACGGGAGGCCTGCTCGGTCTTCAGCGGGTACTCGTGCTTCCAATGGCTTCGCGAGAGGCGGAACGCCGTGCGGTAGACGTACCCGGGCGGGTTGGTCCCGAGGCGCACGCGTCGCCAGTGCCCGAGTGTGCGCGCGAACGCCTCTTGGGCCACGTCCTCAGCGGTAGGCCGGTCCAAGCCACCGATCTCGAGCGCCCGCACGAGACGCGGATAGTGCGCTTCGTAAACGGTGACGAAGTCCCCGGCTACCTCGCTCTTGCGGTCGTCTTCGATGACGACAGTCTGTCCCACCGGGACGGCTGCCGGTCGCCAATCGCGCTAACCGCCGGTGGACTTGGCGGACGTGGCTGGTGCCCGCGAGCTGGGTGAAACCGTCGGGCCTGAGCTTGTCGAGCCGGAAGAACTCGACGCGCTCGATCCGGAGACCTTGCGCACTCCGCCATTGAGCCCCGAGCACGCTGCCACTGCCATGGCCAATGCCCCGGATCCAGGCAGGTCGGCTTGTTCGAGAACTCGCCCGGTGCCGGACAGCGCGTACACCGTCGCCTGACCCGGTGTCGCGCTGCCCTGGCTACCGGTCCCGCCAGCCTTTGCCGCCGCCAGCTTGTGGACGAGCACAGCCCACTGATCGACGACGGTCATCTCGTCTTTGCCCCCTGCCGCAAAATCGGCACGCACGGTCGCCGTCTGCGTTGTCGTGTGTGCAACCACAACCGCGATCGGCGAGTGTTCCGCCACGCCGACGACCTGGTCTGACAGCACATTTACGGGCCGCGCGAGCGATGGCCCGAGCGGCACGGTGATGACGCCGACGGCACCGGCATCAGACACCTCGACAACAAGGGCTTGGGTCACGGCACAGCTCACCGGCAGCACCCGCGCGGGAAGCGTGGAAACCGAGGAGCCCGGCTCAGCGCCGGTCGCCACGGGGACCACGGCAGGCGTGGAGGTGGAACCCGATGCAGTCGGGACGAGCTCGATGGGCGCCACGGCCCAGACAGCGGTGAAAGCGCGCACAGTGACGCCACCGCTCGTGCGAGTGAATTGATGGTGGAGCAGAACGCCCCCAATCGACCCATTGACCGAGTACAGCGAGCAATTCCACATGCCGCACAACGACGTGCCCGAACCCGAGACAGTGCTCGTCACTTGCAGCTGACCTGAGTCCTGCTCACCTTGAGTAGTTTCGGGAGAGGGCGAGACCACGTTCGTGGAGTATTTCGCCCCGGATCCAGCGCTGACCCAACCAAGACCCGCGGGAGCGCCGCCAGGGCCTGCGAGAAACGGGACCGCCGCCGAGGTGTTCTTGGACATTGAGGGCAGCTTCGCCGTCTGCAGAGGCAACGCCGACATCGTCCTCCCGCCCTGGCGGCTGAGACCGATGCCCACGCCTGCGCCGGCAAGCAGGATCACAAGACCGAGAGTCGCCGCGGTCCGGGCGCGACGAGCCTGTAGCCGGCGGCGGCGGCGGACGATGCCGTCGAGCACGTCTCGAGAGGGCTTCTCGGAGCCCGCGTCGTCGAGAAGATGGGAGAGATCAGGACCGTCCATGACGTCCTTTCAAAGCGACGAGGAGGCAGTTTCGCGCACGCGCAGTTTCGAGCGAGCCTTCATGCAACCAATGCGCCCGGCAGATCGCCCGGGCGAGCGGGTGTGACCCCGGGCGAGCGGAGCGCCGATTGCCACGACGCCACGCGGGCATCGGGGCAATCGGCGCGGATGGCGCGAGAGCAGTGCAGGAGCGTGCTCAAGAGGAGGCAACGAGCTGGTAGACGACCGTGACCTGGACCGAGATCTGCTGCTGACCCGGTTGTACCGGCACAGCGGTCCCGGTCGCCACCGGTACGGCCGCGTTGACGTTGTAGTAAACGTATTGGCCGGCGTTCTCCTGATCGGTGATCGAGACGATCGGGCCGAGCGTCAATCCCCCACCCGCGGCAACCTGGGTCGCCTCGGTATTCGCTGCCTGCATCGCCTGCGCCCGCGCCGCGGCAAGCAGTGCCGACTTGTTGGAGATGGAGAAGGAGATACCGTCCAACGTGACTCCGTTGCCGGTCGCGGTCACGGCGGCGTCCAGAGCTTGGCCGAGGTTCGAGAGATCGTTCATCGTCACGGTGAGCTCGTCATCGGCACTGAAGCTCCTGACCTTCCCTCTCGAGTTGGTGTTGGCTGAGAGATTCAGGTAGCTCGTCTGCATGTCCTTCAACTGGACTCCACTCTGCTCCAGCGACTGTTCGAGGGTCGCCACCTGGGCATTGTTCTCCTCGAGTGCCTCGACAGCTGTGTGCGCGGTCGTGCTCACGCCGATGTCGAACGTGGCGGTGTCGGGCGTGCCCTCAACCTCGCCGCTGCCTGTGACAGTGATCGTCGCCGGCGAGGTTGCCGAAGCATCGTGGGATGCTGTCAGCACCGTCCGGATGTTGGCCGACCGGGGAGATGAGCCGGCACTGCTCAGCACTGCCGAGCCGACAATCGATCCCACGACGACCAGCGCCGCGACGCCGGCGATGCCGACCGCGCGAGTCGTAAAGCTCTGGCCGAGCTTGCGGCGCGCGTTGGCGGCGGACGGGCCGGCGGTGGACGGGCCGGCGGTGCACGGGCCGTTTGCGTCGACAACTGTCGGCTGCGGCCCAGCGTTCGCTGCTGCCTGCGCCGAGTCCCCCGGTCCGGGCAGGGCTCCGGGCTCTCGGTCGTTCACTCGGTCTTCGTTCACGTCGGACGCTCCTTGGGTGAGTGCTCGACCCTCTCGTTGAGGGTCCAATGTTGTAAAGCGCACGACCGGCCGATTCGCGTACGTCAGATGTCGCTACCCGGCTGCGGCTTCTCTGAGAGTCCGTCGAGATTGCCCTTGGGATATCGACAGGGCAAGCGGTAGGTGGGCCGGTACGGGCTTCCTCGACGATCACGCCATGCCACTCGCAACGGCCCCCGCTGATCGCTCACTGCCCGGTCGCACCATCGCCCAAGGGCGCGCCAGGCCGCGTTCTCTTGCGAAATCTCCGCTGCTCCATGGAGGACGCCTGGGAGGCAGCCCAAAGGAGGGGCGAGGCAGGCGACGTCCGCTGCTGGCTGCTGGAGGCGTGCTCATCGTGCTGGTTTGCGGAGCGCTTGGAGCAGTGGTCGCCAACCGGGCACCTCGCCCCACGCAATACCTGGCCGTCGCGCATCTCGTCCCTGCCGGCATGACGGTCGCCGCCTCCGACTTGGAGACCGTTTCGATCGCTCCCGTCGCCGGGCTCGACGCGATGCCACTCCGAGATGCCGGACAGGCAGTTGGCCATCGTGCCACGGAGGACCTCGAACCCGGTTCGCTGCTGGTACCGGGCGATCTGGCTTCCCAACGAGGACTCGCTGCCGGAACTGCGCTCGTGGGAGCGAGCCTGGCAGTCGACCAGATGCCTGCCGATCTCGCCGCCGGCCAACGCGTTCTCGTGGTGCTGTCCGGGACAGCCGGAACCGCTGACAGCTCCCCTGCGGGCTCCGCCTCAGCTGTCGGCACGCCAAATGCCGTCAGCGGTTCCGCGAGCACTGGCGCCGTACCCTCGCCGACCGGCCCACCGGGCTCGGTCCTGACGAAAGCCACGGTGATCTCGGTCCTGTCCCCGGGTGGTTCATCCGGGCTGACTGGTGCTCAGTCGACGACCTTTGTCACGACACTCGACGTGCCAGAAGCGGCCGCGGCCGCCGTGACGGCCGCGAGCGCCGTGGGAGACGTCAGCTTGGCAGCGATAGGCGCAAGCGACGGCGCTGGAGCGTCGCAGTGAGCTTCGCCGTGATCGAGCCGGCCAGCCCGTTGACAGCCGGCCCGACGCTGTCTCGAGCCCGACTCGACAAATCATTGGTCGACAAGGCGCGCTCGCTCCGTGCGAGCGTTGCCGAGCTCCTTGCGACAGCCCCGGAGCGTCCGGACGGATTTGGCAAGGCCAACCCCGCAGCCGCCCACACCAGCCGAGCAGCAGTCCGCGACCTCGTGGTTGACCTGCTCAACCGAGAGGCGGTGGCGCTCATGGCCAGCGGCCGGGATCCCCTGCCGACACTTGACGTGAGGACACTCGTCGAGCTGGTGATCGCGATGCTCTTCGGCCTTGGCCTGCTGCAGGTCTTCATCGACGACGAGATGGTCGAGAACATCGACGTGAACGGCGCGGAGATGGCATTCGTGACGTTCGCGAACGGAGAGAAGCTGTGTTACGGGCCCATTGCCGAGAACGACGACGAGCTCGTCGCGATGGTCAGGTCTGCCGCGGCACGCTTCGGGCTGTCGGAGCGGCGATTCGACGCAGCACAGCCGGAGCTCGATCTTCGGCTCCCCGACGGCAGCCGTCTGTCCGCGGTGATGTCCGTAACCGCGCGGCCCGTGATCGACATCCGGAGGCATCGCCTTTCCGACCACAGCTTGGACGACCTCATCGGGCTCGGGACGCTCGATGAGGATCTTGCCCGGATGCTCGCCGCCGCGGTCCGCGCAAAGCGCAACATCCTCATCTCCGGCGCCATGAACTCCGGCAAGACGACGCTGCTGCGAGCTTTGGCGGCCGAGATCAGCCCCACGGAACGCATCGTGACCATTGAGCAGGCCCTCGAGCTCGGGCTCGATCGCCAGGTCGACCGGCACCCCGACAGCGTCGCGATGGAGGCTCGACTAGCGAACACTGAAGGAGTCGGAGCGATCGGCATGGCTCAGTTGGTCCGCCGATCACTGCGCATGAACGCGTCGCGCGTCATAGTCGGCGAGGTGCTCGGGGACGAGGTCATCCCGATGCTGAATGCCATGAGCCAGGGCCGGTCCGGTTCCATGGCGACCATCCACGCCGACGACTCGGCGGGGGTCTTCCGACGCCTTGCTGCATACGCCATCCAAGCCCCCGAACGCCTACCCCTCGAGGCGACCAACCTCCTCATAGCCGGCGCCATTCATCTTGTCGTCCATCTCGACACCACCCAGTGCCCGATGGCGAACAACGCGACCGGTCCCTTCGACAGGGACGGGCGTGGTTCCTATCGGCCGTCACGCCATATCGCTTCGGTGCGGGAGGTCGTCGGAGCCGAAGGCCCACTTGTGATCACAAACGAGGTCTGGAAGCCGGGGCCTGACGGCCACGCCGTCCCAGCGGCACCGCTGCGCGACACCACGACAGCACTCTTGGCGCTCCATGGGTACGACCCTTCATTCAGAGAACCGATCGGGCTCCGGTGACGACCGCACTGCTGGTCATCGTCGCCTCGGTGGGCGGTGCCGGCCTATGCCTCGTCATCGCCGGCGTGTGTCGATCACCGATGGACCGGATCGCTCGCCCGGGCCGGAGTCCGGCTCTGACCCGCCGGCGACTGCGACATGGCGCGGTCGCGATCGCCGCAGGGCTCGTCGCGTTCATGGTGACGCGATGGCCGGTGGCGATCGCCCTCGGCGCTCTCGCCGTTCTCGGTCTTCGCGGCCTCGGCGGAGGACCTGCGGGCCGCGTCATAGAAAGGCTGGAGGCGATCGCCTCGTGGACAGAGATGCTCCGGGACACCCTCGCCGGGGCGGCAGGTCTCACTCAGGCTTTGATCGCGACGGCACCGATCTGTCCCCAGGCGATCCGCGAGGAGGTGGGCACTCTCGCGAGCCGGCTCTCCAGCGGCTCGGCCCTCACGGCCGCATTGCGGAGCTTCGCCGACGAGCTCGCCGATCCCGCGGCAGACGTCGTAGTCGCCACGCTCCTGATGGCTGCAACCGAGCGGGCCCATCGACTCGGCGACCTCCTCGGCGCGCTCGCAGAGTCGACCCGGGAAGAGGTCGCCATGCGGCAGGCCGTGGAAGCCTCCCGGGCGTCGGGAAGAAGTGCCGTGCGGACGGTGACGAGCTTCTCACTCGGCTTCCTGGGCCTCATGGTGCTCTTCGCCCGCTCGTACCTTGCTCCATACCGCACACCGGAGGGCCAGGCCGTGCTGNNGCCGTCACCGTCGGCGTGGGCGGCGCGGATCGGTCACGGGCTCACGAGGCTCCTCCGATTCTCCGGTTCGTCGAGGTCCCTGCGTCAGGACCTCAATGTCCTCGGTCGCTCGGATGAATCGCTCGCTGTGGTGACCACCCTGGCGGCAGTCACTGCCGCCGCCGGGGCCGCGGTCGTGTGCGCAGGCGTGGGACGCCTGCACCTGTACCTGCCGATATCGATCGTGCCCCTCGTCTGCCTCGCGACAGGACTGGCCGGGGCCGCCGTACCGTCGCTGCTCGTCCGGCGGTCTGCGGGCGCCGCGCGAAGAGATCTCGTGCGTTCCCTTGCGTGCTGGCTCGAGTTGGTCGCCCTTGCACAAGCGGGCGGCATGGGGATCGAGAGCGCATTGGAGGCCGCGAGCTCGGTCGCCGGAGAGGCGTCGTTTCTCCGCATCCGGCGCGCGCTCGATCACGCCCGTCACTCCGGGCGATCACCGTGGGACGGTCTCGGGCGGCTCGGCAGCGAGCTTGGTGTCAACGAGCTCGAGGAGCTCGCCGCCAGCGTGCGTCTTGCCGGGACCGAGGGGGCGCGCATCCGCACGAGCCTCAGTGCCAAGTCCGCCTCGTTGCGCCGGCGTCAGGTGGCCGACGCCCAAGGCCGGGCGAACGCCACGACCGAGCGCCTCTTCCTCCCCGCGATCGTGCTGATGGTCGGGTTCGTCGTGTTCCTCGTCTATCCCGCGGCCGTGACGCTGTCACGCCTGTTCTGAGCAACGCCCTCTGAGGCGACGCGCCTATCGGTGGGGCCTCGGCCCCGTCCGGCCGCCCGGTGGCACCGGCCCAAACCAGACGCGCCCGAAACCCGGGCCCGACCCAAGGAGCATCCAGCCAGTGTCCGAGATCCAGGTCCTCTTGTTTCTCGTCGAAACCCTCCGTTGCCGCATGGCCGAAGCGCGCCTTGAACCAGATCGCGGAGACGTCGCCGAGAAGCTCGTCATCGTGGCCGTCTTCGTGGCACTGGCCATCACCGTCGGTGTGATCATCACCACGGCCGTGACCGGTGAAGCGAACCACATCTCGCAAGTAATCAAGAATACTCAATGAGCCCGAGCCGCCCCTGCACCTCCAAACGGCGCGGCCAGGCGCTTGGGCGGGGTGATCGCGGTTCCAGCACGCCCGAGCTCGTCATCGTCCTGCCCGTTCTTTTGCTCCTCATCACCGTCGGCTTGCAGTTCGCCTTCTGGGCGCTGGCATCCCACGCCCTGTCGGACTCGGTCGCCCAAGGGGGCGCAGCACTGCGAGCCGAGGGTGGGACGAGCACCGCCGCACGCAGCGTCGTGCTCCAGGAGCTCCAGGCGCTCGCGAGCGGCCTTGTCCTGCGGCCGACCGTCTCGGCTCAGACTCTGCCCGACGGTGTCGCTTCGCTCTCCGCAACGGGCACCGTGCCATCCCTGCTACCCGGCGAGCAACTCACCGTCTCGGCGGATTCAACCGGTCCTGAGCAGCTGTTCCGGGCGAGCGGATGAGCGCGGCGGACGCGACGGGCGGGGCCGGGCGGGCGGCGGGCCCGGCTACCGGGCGGTCCGAGGCCGGCTCGGCAGCCGCCGAGATCGTGATACTCACCCCTGTGCTTGTCCTGCTCGCACTGCTCTTTGTGATCGGCGGACGCCTCGCCAACGCCTTGCAGGAGGTCGGAGACGCCGCACGGACGTCGGTCGAGTCCGCCGTCATCGCGTCAACGGCGTCCAGTGCCCAGGCACAAGCCCTGGCGGCGGCAGACTACGAGATCTCACACGACAGGCTCCAGTGCGCGCCGTACTCCCTGACAACCGACGTGGCCGACTTCGTACCGGGGGGTGTCGTCTCGGTCCAGCTCCGTTGCGGCGTCGGGCTCGTCACGCTCGGGATACCAGGCCTCCCGGGCTCGGTCACGCTGTCTGGCCACGGGTCGGCAGGGATCGAGCTCTACCGGGAGGTGGGATGACAGCTTCCGGAGCGCGAAGAGCGCGGAAGTCGCCGAGATCTGTGCGTCGTGCTCAAGGCTCGAGGCCCTCGGGGACGCGGCCACTCACTCGAGCGCGAGAGCGGAGCGCTGACGCCGTTCGTGATGCTGATTTGCGTCGCGCTCATCGCAGTGCTGGCCCTCGTGGTCGACGGCGGTCGAGCATTGAGCGCGCGAGAAACCGCCCTGAGTGAAGCAGAACAAGCCGCCCGCGTGGGCGCCGCGCAGCTCTCCGTTTCCTCGTTGCACGAAGGCCTGACGACGTTCCAGGTTGTGAGCGCGACAGCGGCCGCCGAACAGTACATGGCCGCCGCGGGACATCCCGGCTCGGCAGCAGTCATCGGCACTTGCGTCGTCGCGACGGTGCGGACCTACGGACTTGCCACTCCTCTCCTCGCGCTCGTCGGCATCGACGACCTCCCGGTGTCGGCATCGGCCGCTGCCGCAGTCGTCGTCGGGTAGCCCACGCAGCTGCCGCGACGTCTGCCCGTCGATCGTCTCGCTCCCCAACCGCGGCCGACGCGCCAGAGCCCGGGTGTGCCCTGCGAACGGCGTTTTGACATGATGTGAATCGAACCGGGATATTGCAGGCACCGCGTGCTGGTGACGGACCTGCCTGCCTGAACCTGACCGCCTGCCTGAAGCCTGACCCGCCCGTCTCCGCGGCCCATCGGCCGACCACGTGCGTCTTGAAGTAGGAGCCCGCCATGAGTTCGCCGATTCCGAGCACCTCGGGGAGCGACCCGAGAGAGGTGCGTCACAGCTCGGCCGCGAGCCCTGCGAGCGCGCTTGCACTCAGCGGGCTGCTCAGGGTCCAGAGGCGATGGTCCCTAGCCTCCTTTGCCGGTCTGGAGACGGGCCAGACCGGCTTGACCACTGCCGCTGACGGCGGACACGCCGCCCCTGATGGCGCCGGCCTCGATCCGGCCGGTTCCGCCGGCCTCCATCTCACCACGACGATCGCCAGGCACCAGCCGGTTCAAGGCGCGGCCTCACCAGTCCTGCCCACGACGGAGCCTGCCCGGCTGCCCATCCATCTCGAGGACTCCGAGTGGAGCCGCCTCGCCCTCGGCGTGGCCCAGGAGGTCCTCGCGTCTCTCCAAGTACCGGCCAACGCGGACGTCCTCCAACTCGATCTCGATTCCGTCACCGTTCACGTGCCGACCTCGGAGCCACCGCAGTGGCCGTTCAGCCCGGGGCGAGTCGCTCGGTCGTGGACGCTGCCACGCGATTCGCGCATAATCGCCTCCCTCCCGGTCACACCGGCGATCACGAGCGCAGCCCGGAAGGCCGCCCTCGTCACCCTGTCCGAGATCCATGGGCGGCGCGCCCTCGTTGACCTCGTGGCCGTTGGCTCCACGCTGCTCAAGGGACCCCCGTCTCAAGTCGGCGTGAAGATCGCGGATGTTGCGATCGAGCTCGGATCCCGACGGTGGTCCGATCTCGAAACCCTCGTCCTGGTCGCGTTCGATCGCCCGATGCCCCAGCTGGAAGGCACCAGGCACGTCCCTGACATCGCGGCGGCCCTCGAGGAGATCGCTGTCGGTTCCACGAACCGGGCGGGCTCACGTCCATTTGCGTGATCGTTCCACCATGGGCGAGCGATCCAGCCGACCCGCTGCTCGGCGAGCTGCTCCGACTGTGCGAACGGACCACCAGTGCCGGAGTCCTGTGCTGCGCCA
>PMVZ01000074.1 GCA_003166375.1 Acidimicrobiaceae bacterium
CCACTGCGGCGGCAGATCAACCAGCACTGAAGCTCGGGCCAGGTCGGTACCTTTACAGCAAGACCTCCAGCCTCTCGTACCTCGGCGAGATCGTCCTCACTAACCCGGTTTATCTCGACTACAAGACCGACAGCCAGTTCTGGATGGCTTCGAACGGCTCGGCCCTGACGGTCCAGCGCAATATCGGTCCCGAACGGTTCACGACTCCCAAGAGCCGGGCGAATTGGGTGGCAGCAGGATCGCCTCCGGAGGCGCTGTCGACGCGGGTGGGTTCCGCCACGACTGCCCTACCGCTATCAGAAGACGTCCCGCCGTTCGACGTTTCGAAGTTGCCAACCAATCCACCCGCGCTAGTTGACAGACTCAAGGCACTTGAGAAGGCACTTGAGAACAGTGTCAACGTTTTTAACCCGTTGGCGTACCTGGACAACTCTTCCCTCTTCGTGTGGTTCCCGAATCCAGCTTTCACCTGTTTCGCTGCCACAGGTGGCCTCAACTGCACGGTGACCCTCTCGACCCCCGGCGTGGGCCCTGTTTCCGTGCCCTCCGGCTCGGCGACCGCCATTTTCCAGACGGCAGTCGCGCTCCTCGGCATGCCCGAGACTGGCATGACGCCCGCGCTTCGCTCCGCCTTATATCAGGTGATGGCGAGTCTGCACGGCGTGGAGCTCCTCGGTAAGCAAACAGATCGGAGCGGACGAAGAGGAATCGGGATCGCGAGCCCTGTGTATGCGGGTCTTCGCGTGGAGGTGATCCTCGATCCGACTACTGGCAACCTCTTGCAGGTCGAACACGTTGTCGTTGACCCGGCTAAGGAACCAGCGACCATAAGAACCTACTTTGGTGCCACCGTTGGCCAGGCGCTTATGTGGACTGACTACCTCTCCTCCGGGGTCGTCGATTCCATGCCGGCGATGCCCACGCGTAGTTCCAAGTAGTGCGGTTTCACAATCTGTGGGATTCCAAGAGTTCCTCACCTTGGTCAACGGCTCAAGGGTTCAGGTCCACACCTGGTCCTACGAACTCAACTGTCAGGCCATCGGTCGCCTCGAAGCTGGCAAGACGGCAAGGTTCGCGATGGAGACGACGGTGCCGAAGGTGTCGCAGGTATGGGTCGCGAAGTTCTCCTGGGAACTCGATACCGGCAACGGCCCGTTCGCCGGGACCGTCGTCAGCGTCGACCCATGAGCGCCCCTACTCGGAATCGGCTTGGCCCCAGGCACTTGTCGGCGCGCGGGCATGTGTCGCTGGGTTGGCCCTGAGACCATGATGCGCAAGCTCGTAATAGTCGCGACAGTGGCCATGACGCTGATGCTGACACGCACCGGTCCGCGTAGAGAAGGGGAGTGCAGTGATGCGTTCTCGACATAGGTCGTTGGTCGCAGTTGCGGGCATCGCCGTGATTCTCGGCACGGGCTGCGGACTTGCATTCGGACTGGGCAGCTTCGGGGGCGCGACCGTCTTGTCCTCGCCTGAAACGTCAGCAGTGGAACAGGTCGTTCAGGAGGCCAACAACTTCGTCGAGAACGTGGCGTCTCCGGCTCCCCTCGGCGATACGGACGTGTATTGGGCGTTGAAGGCTGACCTGCCCGTCGGAGGGTTCCGGGGTTACAGCGCCTTGAGCGAGACGATAGCGTTGACACACCCCGAACACCGCTGGGTCGTGAACGGTCGCGTCCATCTCCTGTCGAACTCGGAAGCGAATGCCGTCATCAGTGAGCAAACCGCCGACATAGACCGCGTATTCACAGGTTCTCTGCTCCAACAGATGGCGGACGGCATGACGACGATGGTCGAGAGCGAGACGCAGAGTGCCAGCACCGTGCCATCGCCTGGGGGTTCGGCTGTCGTCTCCTGGTCTGCTGTCGATGTGAGTGGTTCGACGGCCAAGGTTCACTGTCTGGAAGTGGAGTGGTTGCAGGTTGACAACGTGACTCCGGCGACCGCCACGTCACCTGCCAGGGTCCGTAGCTGGTTGGCGCGAGGCCGGGAGGACGAGCGCCTAACCTTGCGGTGGCAGCCGGATGGACAATGGAAAGTCCTTTTGATGGACGCCACGCCGCTCGGACCAACTGGCTGAGGGTGAATACGTAGCAGGGCATGGGTATGGTGCGCAAGCTCGTTCTCGTGATGGCGGCCATCGCTCTCACCCTCGCCGCCTGTACGACGAGCACCGCTGGACCCACCGGCGTCGTGACCGGGGTTGCCTACGCCTGTGTGGGCCTGGTCCTGGCAGGGAGCACTCTGCCCCGCGTGACGGTGCTGCTCTATTCCGGGCCGACAGTCGTTGCATCGACGACAGCCAAGTCGGGGGCCATGTACCGATTCTCGGTCGCGCCAGGTTCATACAAGGTCGAGACCCAACAGGTGGGCTTTCACTACCGCCCCAAGGTCGTTGTGGTCCGGGCTGGCCACAGCGTCACAGCGGACTTCCCGGACTACTGCAAGTAGCAGGTTGGCACTCGTGTACGCGGAACCATCCCGTCGAGGCTTCGTGGGAGCATGGCACCAGTGAGGTTGCGCGCCTTCGCGACGGTGGTGATGACACTGTCCCTCGCCGCGTGTGCAGTCGTGGGCACATCCGTCTGGGAGCTGGCCGCGTTCCCAGTCACGACGATGCCACGTCCGGCGATTGGCACTGCGACTTCGCCAGCAGGGTGGATGCCGGTGGCCTTCGGTGACGCGCAAATATCGGTTCCGGCCGGGTTCAACGTCTTCTACCTTGATTCTCAGTGTTTCAGCTCCATCTTGCAGCCCGGCACTGTGTTGGTCGGTGATGGGTCTGTGCCGAACTGCCTGCCGCCCTCCGTCACCCAACCCAAGGGAACGTTGGTTCATTTCTCTCCGCTGACTCGAAATCCGGGCTGGTGGAGGAACGAGAAGCCGATGCGCCTCAATGGTCTGTCGGTCTACCTCGGACCGGGCATGGACCCGTACCTCGCTGGCTACGGCCTGGAATACGAGGCTAACGACTACATCGTCCCGTCCCTCGGTATCGAAGTCGCGGGCGTCGGACCGCTTGCCAAACAAGTCCTGAACACCCTGTCTCGTTCCCCTCGGGCTGTGGTACTCGCATCAGGCCCTGCACCCACGGTCCCGTCGTCATGGCAGTCGGTGGCCTTCGCCGGGTTGCAGTTCTCGGTTCCAGCGACCTGGCCCATCAGTCGGACCTCGGGGGCTGCCTTCGGTCTTGGGAACCCGTGCGAGACGCCCGGTGTGGCCTTTTTCGCCGCGGCCGGGACCCTCAGTAGCGATACGCACCTTCTACCGCCGAACGCATGTGCCGCGGGGGCGTACTCGAACGCGCCGCAGCTTCCGATGGACGGCGTACAGGTCGATTCGGGAAGTCATCTCCAGTTCCACGTCACGTTGTCCTTCCAGAAACCCTGTCCTCACCTCCACGGTCTGACTGCTTGCCCGGCAACCTCGCCCGCGTACTCCATCCTCGTCCTGAGGGTAAACGTGCCAGGGCGCGACAAGCCCGTCTTCGTCTCCATCGGGTTGGCAGGGAACGGCATGATCGCACGGACCATCCTGTACTCGTTACGTCCGGCGTGATGCCCACGGCTCGCAAGCTCGCGGCTGTGGCGATAATGACCGTGGCCGTGATCTTGACGGGTTGCACGACCTCCACGGTCCCTACGACAACTTCGACCACTGCACCATTGCGTAAGGCACCCCCAGCGATCGTGGTTGCTGTAGACACCGCGGCGACTCCGCGTGGTTGGGTGCCCGTCGACTTCGGTCTTGCGCAAATATCCGTGCCCGCGAACTGGTGGTACGACAGCCCGACCGTAGGTTGGTGCCCGGAAAGGCCGATTCCCGGTCTTGTGCTCGCCGGTGAAGACCACCTGCCGAAGAACACCTGTCTGCACCCCGCGCCCGCAGCCTCCTTCGCCTCTGTCGCCTCGGCCGGTGTGGAGGAGCTTGCCGATCACCCGGAGAAGCCAATGCTCGTGAACGGCATTCCCGTGTACGTTCAGGCGGGGGGCCTCACGTACTGGGCGCAGTCGCTCGATGCCTATGTCCACGCCAGCGGACCGTTGGCACGCCGGGTCCTGCACACCCTTACCTGGTCGCCTTTAGCCGTGGTCTTGTCCAGGCAGACGCGACCCGTGCCAGTCTCTTGGCGGTGGTACAGCTTCGCCGGTCTTCGCTTCGCGGCACCGCCAAACCTGCCGAGGGTGACGAGTGACGACACCTTCGAAGACTGTCCAGGGGTCGTGCCACGACTGCCACCCGAAGTGTTCCTGAGCACGGCGACAACCGCGGGGGCACCTGGCTGTGTCGTTTTGCCCCCCGAGGTCACGTTCATTCACTACAACGAAGGCATTGTCGTGGCCTCAGGACCCTACCAATCCGTTCAGCTTCCGAAGAACTTGCAGTGCCTCCGCTTGCACGGCCTCCGGGCCTGTGCGATGAGCGGCAACTACGGCGGCGTTGTTGAGGTTATCGTCGCCGTTCCAGGTCCCTTCCGACCGACGCTCGTCGAGATCGGCTTGTCCCGGAACGGGATGGTCGCCAGGACGATCTTGGATTCGGTGCGGGCGGCGTGATGCGCGAGGTTCGGCATCCCATCGCCACGTTCATCGTGGCCGTACTGGCCGTGATCGGGATCGGCGTGGGGGTGCTTGCTGCGACAATGCCTTCGAGCGGCCCGGCATACTCGCTGAAGGTTCTCGTCGCCGATGTGAACGCCATGTACAACAGCTTCTCGTCGTCGCCTCCCTACGTTGACTTCCAGACGGTTCCGTCGCGGCCTGTTCCACTTCCGAAGCCGCGGCGGCATGTAGGGCCGTCACCTCCTGCAACGAAGGGCGGGGGACCCAGGTGATTGCGGCAGGTCTCGTGACCGGGGTCGTGAACGCCGGTTCGCCTAGCTCGGTTGCCTGGGCGATCTTCATGGACCCGCCAGGGAGGCACATTGCCCCGTCAGCGGAGCTTGTGCCTAAGCCTGAAGTCCTCAACTGGTACGCAGCCTTCGTGTCAGTGCAGTACGGCCAGGAAGTGTTCTGTACCTTCGGCCGAGCGGCCAACCTGCCGCCGCTTCCGCTCCTGGAGTCAGCGAGCTAGAGACGGCGTCTGCTGGGGATAGCGTGACGACGGTGCGCACGATCCGACACCCCATAACCATGTTCGTCACGGCCATCCTGGTCGTGATTGGGATCGGTGTCGGTGTCGTGGCTGCCACCACGAGCCAGAAGGTCTACGGGCCGTCCTGGGGCCGGTTCTCGGTAGCGTTCCCCGGACGCGTCAACCAGTATCCAGGCCATCTGACCGTGACTGTCGGCAGTGGTTCAAGCGACTCGTCCCCGTTCAGAAGCACTATGACGCTCAGATTCACGGACTTCACATACTCGAACGATTACTCGGGTTGGGTCGGCTATGCCCCGATACCCGGTGTCGTGGCCCCGAGTGACCTGCGCGTCTCAGTAGAACCAGGCATCGCAGTGCGAATGGTTGTGGGCAGCGTCAGGAAGGCTTTTCCCGGTGTTCTTGAGGACCAACAACATGCGGACGGCTTCTCGGTCGTGACCTTCGGGCCACGGTGCGAGAGTGGTCTGTGCAGCGCCGCAGAGGTCGTCTCCAACGGTCGCGTGCTCTGGTA
>PMVZ01000389.1:0-7645 GCA_003166375.1 Acidimicrobiaceae bacterium
TCCTGCTAGTGGAGGCGAAGGTGGAGGCGAAGGTGTGAGAGGCGAAGGGACTCGAACCCTCGAACCTCCTGACTGCCAGTCTGTCAATGTACCGTCCAGCTGGTAGTGCCCAGTACGCGTCAGTCCAGGTAAAACGGCGATTTCGCTGAAGTCCAATGCTGCCTAGTTATGTCCAGTCCGGCTAAACGTAGCCAGTATGGCTATCAACTTGGCTACATTTTCTGACATAACAAAAGGTCCCCTGCCGAAGCAGATGCAGAGGGCGTAGGGATCTCGGTGCGGTCCTTCATCGCAAAGCCTTGGCCATGGCGTCTGCAGCCTGCCTGTTGGTTTCCGGCGACACATGGCCATAGATGTCGGCGGTGATGCGGATAGACGCATGACCGAACACACGGGACACGACCTCGATGGGGACACCTTGGGCGAGCATGATCGTGGCCGCAGAATGGCGCAGGTTGTGCCACGGCATCGAGGCCAGTCCCAGGTTGGAGCTGACCCTGTGCCAGTGCTTTCGAATGTTCGAGTCGTACAACGCCGGGCCCCGCGCACTGGTGAAGACAAGATCGTCACTTCCTTGTGTCCCTTCGAGGTTCTGGCGGACCTGGTGAACCTGCAAAGCCTCCATGGCCTGGGTGGTGAGCGGCACCGTTCGGCGGGACTTGTCGGTCTTCGGATCGGTGCGTTGCCTGATCCTGCGATCGAGTGTGCCGGTGACCGTGACAGTGCCGGCGCCGAGGTCGACATCGGACCACCTGAGCGCCAACACCTCTCCTTGACGTAGACCGGTGTGGATCGCGACGACATAGAGAGGCAACAGCCTGTCGTCGTGCAAGGCGTCGAACAGCTGCCTGGGCTGTTCGGGTGTCAGCACCGGTCGTTCCTCCACCTTGACCGCAGGGGCATCTGTGAGAGCTGCAACGTTGCGAGCGACATAGCCCCTGCGCTCGGCTTGTCCGAGTGCGCGGCGCAGGATCGTGCGGGCGAGCCGTTGTGTGTTGCCACTCTTTCCGGCTTCGGCGAGCGTGCGGCCCATCTTGTCGACGTCTTCCGGTGTGAGCCGTGCAAGGCGGATGTGGCCGAGATGGGGCCGGACGTAGAGATTGACGACCTCCCTGTAGCTACGCCGAGTCGATGCCTTNNCCGTACACCGTTTTGCGAAGACGCTTGCCGTTCGGACCCTTACCGAGTTCGACCGTGGCGACCCAGCGGCCATCACTCTCGCGCTGGAAGATGCCGCCCTCGCCTGATCCTCGTCTCGCCATCTACTCCCCTCGTCCCTCGGGCCGCTCGCCGGCCGGTCCGCAGTCTACCCAGTCAGGACGTTTTCAGCCCAATACCTTGATTCGTATGGCTTTTCCCAGCTACATCTTGGCTACACTCGGCTCAAGCGGCGGTGGTGTTTCAAGCACTCCGTCGACTGCGAGCTTTGAGACTAAGAGACCTCAGCTCCGCCTCGAGCCATGTCGAGGCGGAGAACGGCGAGGTCCTACCACTCAACATTTACGTAGACACAGGGGAAGGCGGACTCACGCAAGAGGGCCAGCCGGACAAGAGCAGGGCAAGCGTAGGGATGGACTCTGCTTCGACCTTCGGGTTCCGCCCCGACGACAACGGGCTTGCGGGCCACTTGCCGACTACGTGTCGAGGGACTCGTCCCATTCCGCACCGAACACCCACGACAGGGCGGACATCCGGCCACTCAGTAAGCCCCACTCAAAATCATCCCAACCCAGGTCTTCTCTTCCGTACTTCTCCTCGATTCGGGCGGCAGCTTCCGAAGCCATCTTGAACATGGCCACCCGCTCTTCGGACAGAGGCTCCTCCCCGCTCTCGACTCTGTGTCGCCAATTCTGATGCCTGTTCCACCAGACCTTGTCCCACAGCTCGTTGTAGCTGCGAAGGATTTGCTCGTCGTTACGACGCAGGAGAAGTGGCCAGACGTCACCGGGGCGGTCCTCGTCGGGAATCCATTCAACCTTGTCGCCGTCTTCCGTGTACCCGACTCGGTGGCCATTCGGCCCGACCTGTGTCGGATCAGCGGGATCAGCTGTTTGGGCCTTGTTGCGATGCAACCTCCGGCCTCCTGCGTGAAGCCGTGCAAACTCACGGTTCAACTCCTCGACCTGAGCCATCAGATCTGGGTCGAACCGAGCAATCTGGATGCCCGCCTCGCGGAGGCGTAGTTCACCCCGGCCGCGTATCGCATCGTTGGGGTCGAGAACACCTATTACGACCCTGCTGATCCGCCTTTCGATGATCCGCTCAGCGCACGCGAGCTTTGGCTTGTTCCGGGAAGTGCACGGCTCATGTGTGGTGAAGAGCGTTGCGCCCGCCAGCGCGCAGTCACCAAGCTTCCTCTCGAGCAACGTGAACTCGGCATGGTCGCCAGGGGTGAACTCGCCGCGAAAGGCTTTGCCAATAACCACACCATCGCGGGCCACGACTGCTCCGACCTTCGGCGAGACCCTGCCCGACTCACTTTCACATTGGCGAGCTAATGCGATTGCTCGCTCCATAAGCGTGCGGTCGTCTCTCGCCGCAGAACTGTGCGTGGCCATCCCCCACGACAGTAGCTGCGCATGTTCCCGCGGGCCGAAGCACTTGAACCTGCTCTTGTCAGGCGGGCTGTGGACATCAGCTTGGGAAGGGCGGTCAGCCGAACGTTTGCGTACTGGGGCGGACCATCAGGGCAGGTCAAAGCGCTATCCACATGCCGGCGAACGGCCATGAATGGCGGCGTCCGCGGGATATTCGCGGGATGTGATTTTCCCGCTAAATCACACCTTCAGGGGCTTTCGGAGTCGCTGGGCGGTGAACCTGTTGAGCCAACTCGCCCTTGGCGTTTCAGGTTGGTGGCGGCGAAACCGTGTGCGACTGTAATGCGGCGGTCTCCATCGACGGCTGCGCCACGTCTGGGGCCGTGGCGCGCCAGAGTTCGCTGGTGATTATCTGGATGACGCCGGCCATCGGGATGGCAAGGAGAGCTACCACAAACCCGCCGAACAGACCGGCAACCCAACTTCCGATGTCTGCGCCGACGAAAACGGACACCAGGATGAGAAGCGGGTTGACCTTGACGGTGCGGCTCATGATCACGGGATTCAGGACGTGGTTCTCCAATTGGGTATAGATGAGAAAGACCAAGGCGGTGATGAGGCCTGCCGAGAGTGAGTGGGCGAAGGCGAACAGTACCGTCGGTATGCCGGCGAGGGCTCCACCGATGGTGGGCAGGAAGTCGACCAGGGCCACCCAGAGCCCGCAGAGCAGGGGAAAGGGAACAGAAAGGGTCGTCAAGGTCACAAAGACGACGGTCCCGGCGATCAACGATGTGAGCAGATCTCCCAGCATGTAGCCCGACACTGATCGGCTTATGGCCCCGCCGACGCGTGTGTATTTCTGCGCCCGGTCAGCAGACATCTGTCCCAGCATCCATCTACGAAGCTTTGGGGCCTCGAGCAGAAGCAGCAGCACGAAGACAAAGGTCGAGGCGAGAGCGAGGATGACCGAGGCCGCACCCTTCCCGAGCGCTAAGGCCGGCTTGCCAAGGCCTTCGGCGAGGCTCACGAGCTTGGGGGAATTTCTCTTTACCCAGGCTTGGACGTGGTAGCGACGAACCAGGTGTCCGATCCAGCCCTTGTTGTGTGTCGCCTTTTCGACGTAGGCCGGCAAGTTGTCGGCGAGATGGGTGATCCCATTGACGAGCGGATAGCCGAATGCCACGGCCAGGCCTGCGAGGACCAGCAGGCCCCAAAGCGTCACGATCCCGACGGCGACCCCTCGGCGAGGTACCTTCCAGCGCTGTAGCGCCGCGACTTGGGGGTTGAGGAACAGTGCGATAAAGCCCCCCACCAACATGAGCAGCGCGATGTCGCGCAAGCGGTACAGGAGCTTGCCCCCCAGATAGACGGCAACGACAAGCGCGATCGTCACGACGATGCTCTGAAGCGGAACCTGCCTCGATGCCGCTAACAGAGCTATCCGCGCGCGTCGGGTCAGGACGGGTCGTGGTGGATTATCCGACATGTTGATCGTCCTTTGTTGAGGGTCTTGAGGTTCGTGAAAGGTCAAGGGTCGGTCGTGAGTGTTCGTGGAACGTCAAAGGCATCATGGGCCTCACCGTAACGATATGGAACCCAGCCCTCCTGCTGGTACGTCGGATCTCGGGAGTAGGTGAACGGGTCCGTGCTCTCAGTTCGTCAGACCTATCACCCGTGGGGCGGGATTGTCGTCGCTCGATCCCCGTGCTTTCGCCGCCGAAGGCGAGTGGCGTCAGCCTGGAGGGGTCTCTTGCGATTCTCGGCCAGCTCGTGTCTGCGCTGAGCGAGCTGAGAAGACAGCACTCAGCTGCTCGAAGGACAACCGGCGTTAGGACCTCGCCCCAGTAGGCGATCACATGGTGGCAGAGTCCTTCTAGCTCCAGCCATCAGGTCGAGTCGCGATCGCGCCGTGGTTGAAGATGACCACCGAGCGCGCCGGCACGGCCGGATCGCAAGTCCCGAGGTCCGGCAGCGAACAAATCAGCCACACCTACGACTGCGACGGCCGTCTCGTGAGCCTGCAGGACTGCGGAGGCGCCAAGGTCACCTATGTCCAGCTAACCCAATTTGGTCGTCTAGTCGTTCGTTCGGTGACCGCCACGCCCACGCCGACACCGATCGTTCCAGGCCACCAAGTACTGACCATGGCCGCTAGTGGCCGTGGCGATCGAGACACGACTGCACCGCCGCATCCTCCTAGTCCTTGGCCATGCGACCAAACGGAACTCGCTACCACCCGTCTACCGGCCTGCGCGCCGCAACGTGTTGAAGACTGGCACATCGGTGGCGGTGGCTACTAGGACTGGTTGTAGCCCTGACCGACGCACCATGATGACGAATGTGAGCGCGTCCGGACTGTTCCAATCGCGCGGCGCNNCTACCAAGTTTCGATGGGCGGGAGAGGGAGTCTGGCGAGGCGTTTGGCTTCGGGGGCGCGGACGCCGAGCAGCCGCAGGCTGGCTTCGGCGAGTTCGTCCACGGCGCTCTCCTCGACTCGTTCAGGGTGGCGCTCGCGCAGCCGCAGCAGCCCTAGCAGCCCGCCGGATACGGCGCTCAGCGCGATCTCAGCGTTCGAGATGGTGAATTGGCCTACGGCCTGGCCCGCTTGGATGTCACGCAGGGCACGCGGCGCCAAGCCGTAAGGAAGATCCAGGATCTTGAGGCCGGCACCGGTCAAGAACCGGGCAATCTCGGGGTGTGTCCAGGCCAATCGCCCGGAGATCCGCAAGGAGACGGCGAAAAGCTTCGCCGAATCGCTGATGCCCGCGCAAGCACGGTCGATCATTTGTCCCCAGCATTCCAGCACTTCCTCGGAAGCGGTTTCGAACAACTGCTCCTTGCTGTCAAAGTGGTTATAAAAGGACCCGAAGCCGATGTCGGCGGCCTCCGTGATCTCTTGGATGCTCGCACGATCCCCACGGCCGTCAGCGATCAGCCCCACTGCGGCATCGACGAGAGCCTGCCGGGTATGGGCCTTACGCCGGTCCAGCCGGTTGGCACCCAGCGCTCCGTTTGTTTGTACCGCCATTCATCCTCACTTTCCTCTGGCTCTTCACGGCCTCGTGAAGGCATCCTCACCGAATCCACAATGTCATCAGTACCGATGAAGAACTACAATACTGACTATACCACGCTCGATTGATCGATCCGGACTCCCCTTCGGTCGACTCTCGTTGTCTGCAGATCTTGACAGTTCAGCAGCCATTGTCTTTAGGATCACGACGGCCTAAAGCTCGCTAGGGCGCCCAGCCAACGGGAGAAGCGGCGTGGCGAGTGCAAGCGAAGAGTCCGAGCCGCTCCTCGCGGTCCGCGTTGAACCGAAGACCCGTCACCGGCCCTGGCGTGCCAACTCGGTAGGCCCCCTAGAAGTCTCGTCTCAGGACGCATGTCGACTCGGCCTCACGGGAGGTGGAGCGAGACGGCGCGCCGAGGGCGACATCCCTGGGTGGCGCGAAGAGATCAGTACGCGCAGCGCCCGCGGGCGGATAACGAACCGCAGCGGCGAGCTGAGGTCCATCGCCTCGCCATCGACTCCGGCATGCACCGCCTCGGCAGCGGTCATCTCCAGGCGGAGTGCGGTCCAGGTTCTCCCTGGAGAGCGGTGGGTTTCGCCGGGTACGTCGAGCAAGAGGATCCCGAGATGACCGGTGTCGAGCGCCGGGCGGGTACCGCGAGCCAGCGGATAATCCAGCGCGTAGGGGTTGTTGGACACAAGAACGATGGCGAGATGATGGTGCTCGTGTCCCAGGTCGTCTATTAGGTGGAGTGCAGGTAGCACCGCGCCTTGACGCATCACCTCATCGGCAGTCTCCAGAACCGTACGCACCTTGGCATCTCGATAGGCCGACCTGCGGACTGCGTCACCGTAGATCCCTAGCGAGACGTTGTTAACAAACGCACGGCCATTCACCTCCGCAAGGTCGATCCGGCGTTCGACGCCGTCGGTGAACGCGTCGAGCGCACCGATCAGGTCGTGCCGGTCCATTCCCAGGTCGAGCGCGAAATGGTTGCGCGTTCCGGCCGGCACACACACGAACGGAAGCTCGTAGGCAGCCGCCGTCGCGGCCACCGCCGCCAGTGACCCGTCACCACCAGCCATGCCCAGCGCGTCTGCGCCACCCGCTGCCGCTTCTCGGGCCGCCGACACGAGGTCCTCGTCCTCAGCCAAGACGACGGCCTCGATCCCTCGTTTGCGTGCCCGCTTGGCGAGCCCGGCCCGGGCAGCCTTGCCGCCGCCCGAGTTCGGGTTGATGAACAAAACCGGCCGACGCGGCGGATCGACGCGCCGGCAGCCTGAGCTGGCGTCCACATCGACGCGGGGCGGACGCAACGCTTCATCCATCGGGACTCTCCGTGATCAACGGAGCGAGACATGCCCGGGACTTGTCGGACCCCGCTAGGGGTCCGGCAAGTTGGCTGCTCCGCTCAGAGCGTGACGGTGCCATCAATCAAGCCGCCTATGCATGCCTGAAGATGGAATGCAAGCTCTTGCCGGTCCGACGCAACTCGATGCCGTGCACCAACATCCAGGCTCCGTATATCAGGTTGAACAGACCAAAGACCACCGCGAGGGTGACCGCACCCATGTCAGGACGGGCGAGCAGCACCAAGCCGAACACGATCGAGACCAGGCCGCCGAGCAGGAACATGGCCCGAGTCCCGGCGGACTCGCCTGCGCGGAACGCGGAAAAGATCTCGACCAAACCGCTTATAACCGCCCAAGTGCCGACGATCACCACCAGTACGAGCGCGGTGGGCAACGGCCAAGCCAGCGCGATCACCCCGGCGGCCAAGCTGACCAGGCCTAACAGCAGGTGACCGAAGACTGGTCCAGCGGTGTCGCTACTGAACGCACGGAGGGTTTGCAGGCCGCCGGCGACGAACGCGTACACGGCGAACAAGATGACGAGTGCGAAGACCGTGACCCCGGGCCAGGCCAGCGCCAGGATCCCGACGACCGTGGCGAGCACGCCACGCAGGATCAAAGAAGTGCTGAGGGACTTCAACATGACAGTGTTCCTTTCGTTCTGTCTCTCGGAGCAGGTCCGAGAGATTCCATGTCCAGCAGTTAGACGGTGATGCTCATCACCGCTCCGCCCGTGCCACCC
>PMVZ01000389.1:7664-8641 GCA_003166375.1 Acidimicrobiaceae bacterium
CCCTGGCGGGTCGAGGGCCTCAAGCCAAAAGACCAGGATCGATCGGGCGGGCGCTCGGGCTGGTCCCGGTTCTTGTGGCTAATGCTGGGGCTACTGATCGTCAACTGGCTCCTGTCGTCGTTGTTTATCGGAGCGACGTCTCCCACCACGATCTCCTACAGCTTCTTTTCGACCCAGGTGAGATCGGGCAACGTCCAGTCCGTCACCTCGACAGGCGACACCATTCAAGGGATCTTCAGGCACGAGGTCGCCTACCCGTCCAAGGTCGCGAACGCCCAGCATGTGCAGCAGTTCACGACCCAGCGACCGTCGTTCGCAAACGACAATCTCTTCCAGCTGCTGGAGGCCAGTGGAGCGACGATCAATGCCAACGCGCCGAGTCAGGGTCCCCCGTTGTGGGAAGACCTCCTGCTTTGGTTCGGCCCCGCCTTGCTTCTCGCGGGCCTGCTCGGGTCACTAAAGCTGAGCGGCCGGTCCATGGGAATGGGCGGCCTCGGCCAATCCCGGGCGCACCAATACGACCCTTCATCCGCGAAGCGGACGACGTTTGCAGACGTCGCGGGCATCGAGGAGGTCAAGAACGAGGTGACGGAGATCGTGGACTTCCTGCGTAATCCCGGTCGGTACAGGCAGATGGGTGCGCAGATCCCCCGCGGCGTGCTGTTGTCGGGCGCGCCCGGCACCGGCAAGACGCTGCTTGCCAGGGCGGTTGCCGGCGAGGCGGAGGTCCCCTTCTTCTCGATCTCGGCCTCAGAGTTCGTCGAGATGATCGTCGGCGTCGGCGCCAGCCGGGTACGCGACCTGTTCGACAAGGCCAAGCAGGTGGCCCCGTCAATCATCTTCATCGACGAGCTGGACGCCATCGGCCGCGCCAGGGGTGGCACGGCTTCGGTGGGTGGTTATGACGAGCGCGAGCAGACCCTCAACCAGATCCTCACCGAGATGGACGGCTTCACCGGGAGTGAGGGCGTCGTCGT
>PMVZ01000330.1 GCA_003166375.1 Acidimicrobiaceae bacterium
ATCATGATCCAAGGATTGACCTGACAGAAGACACCGCCGTTCTCCTTGTAGCCAGGGGGATACGACGTGATCTCTCCGAGCTCGAGGTGGTATCGGGTGAACGGAGGTTGCACGAGCATGATCCCGTGCTCGGTTGCGAGTCGGTCCCTGACGCTGACGAGGGCAGCCGCAGCCTTCCCGTTCGAGATGCCGATCCCCGCCATGACGGACATCCCTTGCGGCTCGGCGAAGATCTGTCCCTCCGCGTTCAAGTGCGAGCCGACGACGCCGCCGAGTGAGTCGTAGGCACGGAGGAACCACTCGCCGTCCCACCCGTGGTCCTCGACCGCGACAACCATCCGACAGGCGGCGGCCTCGAGGGACGCAGCCTCGTCGCCGTCGCCCCGCAGCCGGGCGACTCCCGCGAGCTCGTTGGACGCAAGCACGAACTGAGCGGCAATGAAGAGCGACTCCGCGATCCCTCCTTCTCGGTTCTCGGTGGTCTGGAAGGACTCACCGGAGCTCTCCGAAAAGCAGTTCAGGTTGAGGCAGTCGTTCCAATCGGCGCGACCGATGAGCGGTAGCCCGTGCGGCCCCAGCCGGTCGAGCGTGTACCGGATGCAACGGCGAAGGTGCTCGAAAAGCGGGGCCTCGCTTCCCGGCGAGTTGTCGAAGGGGACGATCTCGTCGAGCACTGCGATGTCCCCAGTCTCCTTCATGTAAGCGCTCACCGCGAGGACGAGCCAGAGGGGATCGTCGTTGAACCCAGACCCGATCGCGTCGTTGCCGCGCTTNNCCGCGCTTGGTGAGCGGCTGGTATTGGTGGTACGCGCCGCCGGAGGGCAGCTGGGTGGACGCGAGGTCGAGGATCCGCTGGCGGGCGCGTGCGGGAACCATGCCGACAAAGCCGAGGAGGTCCTGGCTCGAGTCGCGAAATCCCATACCCCTGCCGATACCGGATTCGTAGAGGGACATCGACCGGCTCAGGTTGAACGTTGCCATGCACTGATACGGGTTCCAGATGTTCACCATCCGATCGGTGTCAGGATCGGGTGTCTCCACGTGGAGAACCGAAAGAAGCTCGTCCCAAGAACCACGCAGGGCACCGAAAGCCCGCTCGACGTCCTCTGTTGCCAGCCAGCGCTCGATCACCGGCCGGACTCGAGCCTTGTTGATGGTCTGGGATCCGGGTGGGTCGAACTTCGCGTCAGTGGGGTTCTCCGAGTAGCCGAGGATGAAGATGACATCGCGAGTCTCCGACGCCGCTAGCGAGAGCCGGATGTGATGGGACCCGATCGGTGCCCACCCGTGCGCGATCGAGTCGGAACAACGGCCTCGCTCGACCGCCAGCGGTGATTCCCATCCCCGGTTGGGGCCGAGGAAGACGTCGCGCTGGGTATCGAAACCGGCCAGCGGCTCGGAGCACGCGAAATANNTCGTCGAGGGCGTCCCAGAGACAGAACTCCACCAAGGAGAACACCGAGAGGTCCGCTCTCGTGTCGCGATCGTTGCGCACCCGGAGCCGCCAGACCTCGAGCGTCTCGCCGGGAGGGACGAAATAGAGCACCTCGGCGTGGACGCCGCCGCGCTGTGAGGAGATGGACGTGTAGGAGAGGCCGTGACGACACTCGTAGGCATCGAGCAGGCTCCGGGTCGGTTGCCACGATGGTGACCAGTAGTCGCCGTCGGTCTCGTCGCGCAGGTACAGGTAACGGCCACCGAGGTCCAAGGGCGCGCCGTTGTGCCGGTAACGGGTCAGTCGGCGAAGGCGCGCATCGCGATAGAACGAGCAGCCGCCGGCAGTGTTGGAGATCATGCCGAAGTGGTCCTCGGTCCCGAGGTAGTTCATCCAGGGAAGCGGGGTATCTGGTTGCGTGACCACGTACTCTCGCCGCTCGTCGTCGAAGTATCCGTACTGCACCTTGTCTCCTCTGCGAACCCGGCACGCGACGGCCGGCTCGGCTAGTCCAGTATCGCGACCGGTTCAGCTTCACGCCAATGGGAGCCGTCGCCGTGGGCTGCCGATCCGACGGAGCGGGCAGTTGGCGGTCCCCCGCAGATGGGATCTGGAGCTCAAGATCGGTTCAGCTCTGCACCTGCGGGCGCTCCGGCAGCCGTCGGGCGCGAGCTTAGGGCTAAGGTCGGACGTAGCGGGATCAAAAGCGCGTGGAGCAGTGCGCTGCAGTCCTCCGTCGCTTCACCGACCGTCGCTTGATGCCCCTGAGGAGGCCCACCATGACAGACACCGCCGGGCTGCAAGAGCCCGAGAACCGACTTTCGCCCGCGACAGCTGACAGGCACCGTGCGATCGCGTCGCTCCAGGAGGAGCTCGAGGCCATCGACCGCTACGACCAGAGAGTCGACGCGACGAGTGACGCCGCATTGGCTTCGGTGATGGCGCACAATCGTGACGAGGAGAAAGAGCACGCCGCGATGCTCCTGGAGTGGCTGCGCCGCCACGACGCGGTCTTGGAGCGCGACCTTCGCACCTACCTTTTCACGAGCGCGCCGGTCACCGAGATCGAAGCCGAGGTTGAGGCGAAGGTCCCCGGCGACTCCGGTGCCCCCGGCACGGCTGGCACCTTCGGCGTCGGCAGCCTCAAAGGGGAGTCGTTGTGAACCACCTCATGCGTTCTCACGCGCCGATCACCGACATCGCCTGGAGCCAACTGGATGCCGAAGGCCGCGAGCGGCTCGTGCCTGCGCTCGGCGCCCGCAAGTTGGTGGACTTCTCCGGTCCCCTGGGCTGGGGGCATTCGGCCACGAACCTGGGACGGGTGTCCGACGTCAAGGCCCCCGGCGAGAACCTGCAGGCGCGCCAACGCAAGGTCCTGCCGCTGGTCGAGCTTCGGGCTCCTTTCGCGATCTCGCGTCATGAACTGCTCGATGCCGACCGTGGAGCCATCGATCTTGACCTGGCCGGACTTGACGCGGCGGCGCGGCGGATCGCAGTGGCCGAGAACATCGCGGTCTTCCACGGTTGGCCTGCGGCAGGCATCGACGGGATAGCCAGCTCGACCACTCACGAAACCATCACTCTCGGAACCGCTTATCCCAGTTATCCGGGACATGTGGCCAAGGCGGTCGAGACGCTGCTCGAGGCCGGTGTGAGCGGTCCCTACGGACTGGCCCTAGGTCCCCAGGAGTACACCGGCGTCGTCGAGACGACCGAGCACGGCGGACTGGTCGTGCTCGACCACCTGCGCCAGATCCTCGGTGGCCCGATCGTGTGGGCCCCGGGAGTCGAGGGTGCCGTGGTTCTCAGCTTGCGAGGCGGAGACTTTCTCTTCGAGTCGGGGGAAGATCTTTCGCTGGGATACAGCCACCACGACGCTGACAACGCATACCTATACCTCGAGGAGAGCTTTAGCTTCCGGATCACGACGCCCGAAGCTGCGGTAGCGCTGACTGCCTGAGCGCCGCGCAGCTCGATCTGACTACTGGCGTTCAGCCGGCGANNGGCGGCCCGTTCGGGCTCCCGAACGAGGGCGACCACACACGGTGGAACGCCACGGGCGAGGTCGTGACCTGGAACGCTTCAGTTCCGCTTCCGCACGCTGCGTAGATGAGAATTCGGGCGCTGGGGCCAGTGCCGATGACGTCAGACGCGTCGGCACCGAAGTCACCACCCCCGGGGCATGCCGGAGCGGTGTAGGCACCGTGGCCGATGCCAGCGAGGTGGCCTTCGCTCATGAGGTACCCGTAGTCACCGCTCGAGGAAGGCTTGCCGGCGACGAACAGAAGTGAGGTCCCCGG
>PMVZ01000089.1:0-207 GCA_003166375.1 Acidimicrobiaceae bacterium
CCCTGGGACAGAGACTGAACGAAGGCACTTGTGATCCCGAGGCCGAGATCGGTGAGAGCTACTCCCAAATGCTGCTCGATGAAGTGCCGGATCCGAGGCTCGTTCTCCGCGAGGGCCACGAGCGAACCGAGCTCGGCCGGGATCGGCGTGATCCGCAGCAGCTGGCCGAACAGGCCGCCGCTAAGGGCGACAAGGTCGGCGCCGATT
>PMVZ01000089.1:251-4662 GCA_003166375.1 Acidimicrobiaceae bacterium
CGACGGCGTTTACCTGCGCCCACCGCACACCCTCGACGGCATGCAGTGCCCGCTCCACGTCGCGAGCCAAACTCTTGCGCTTGGGGTCGTTGACTCCGCGTACCTCAATGTGAGCTTTGCCGTCGCCGACCCACGACCGGCGTCTTCGCCGACCCGGGCTCAAGCGGTCCAGCGCGCCGCCGATGACCGCGCCAGGGACCGCCGCGCCGTCGCGCAGCAGCTTGACTGGGTTCACCGGCCGCCGTGCTTCGGGCCGGCCGCCCTGTGAAGGTCGTCAGGCGGTCGTCGAAGGCGCCACGGCCTTAGCACGAGTGCTGGAGCCGACCCATTCCAATAGGCGCCAAAGCGCAAGCTGCACAGCGATAGCCAGGACTTCCACGAGCAACCGCTCCAGAATGACTTCCACCTGACCCCTCCTGTCCCGACCCTGCGTGACCGGTGAGCTTGATGGTAAAGAAGTGAAGTGAACGCCGGCCGGCGTCCAGCTGACGCGAGGGCGAATTCTGGGTGAAAGCTGCCCGTACGGCAACCTATGGGCAACGCAATGGCCGGGGGATCACGAAAAGAAGGGCCGTCAAGCACGCCGATGGCGTACGATCGCCACGCCGACGCCGGCGAGCAGAACTAAGGGCCAGTCGACTGCGCCCGTTGCTACCGCCGCGGCCACACCACCGTAGAAGCCAGCCTTCACGACAGGCTCAGGCAAGTGGACGTGGACCACGGGAACGACGTAGTCACTCGGGGAACGCGCGGTGTCAGCTGCAGTCTCTCGGTTTGTCTGAACAGGGCGTGTAACCATCATTCCTCCTGGTTGTCGTGACAGTCGATGTTATCCACGATTTGGCAGGAGTAGTCATGCAGATGGACAGATGACAGGTGTGAACGGCCGACAGCGCGCCGGAATTCGTATGGGCCATGCGCCCCCGTGCCCCGGATCGTCCAGCGCACAAGACGGGTACTGGTGCACGTGCCTCGGATGGTCGGTTCACTGGCGTTAACACCCACCTGCCGATCGCGACCTCGACGACTTGACGATGACGAGAGCGAACGCGAAGAGCAGATAGCAGCGCAATGTCAACATCCCGGTCGTGCGCTGCCTCTACATGAGGGGACGTTCGAGCAACGCGAGCGATGGTGTCCGCCAGTTTGCCCTTAGCGCAAGCCGGTTCTCGATGAGCGTGCTAGCCCGGCCAGGAAACCTCCATTCGGGCACCACCAAGCCCGGTGCTCGCGTCCACCCGCCACCGACCTCCGGTAGTCCGGACGATCGAGTCGGCTATCGAGAGCCCGAGCCCGTGCCCACCTGCCTGGTTGGTGCCGCGCCGAAAACGGTCGAAGAGAAGCTCACGTTCTGCCGGTGGAATGCCGGGGCCGGAGTCCTCGACCGCGAGAACGACGCGTTGGCCGACTCGCCCAACCTCGGTACGCACACGGCCGGCTTCGCCCGCGTACTTGCATGCATTGTCCACTAACACGGCCGCGAGACGGTCGACCCACTCCGCAGGTGCCGTGATTGTCGCGGGGCCGGCTCCAATCTGTTCCAGCGTCAGGTCGAGTGATCTTGTGTCGGCAAGAGCCCGAAAGCGCTCGACACATCCCTTGGCGATCGCTGCGAGGTCGATCGGGCCTGCGGCCGGAGGCGGTGGAGCCGCGTCAAAGCGGGCCAACCACAGCATGTCCTCCACTATCCGCTTCAAACGCTCGCCCTCTCGCCCTATCCGATGAAGGGCCACAGGCTCAGGTTCCCCCTCGTAACTTCGGGCCAAGGACAACTCCGCCTCGATCACACTCAGTGGAGTCCGCAACTCATGGGAGGCATCGGCAGTGAATTCCAGCTGCCGGCGCCGAGCAAGCTCGATGGGCTTTGCCGAGCGGAGACCGATGAGCAACGAGGCCAAGAAGATCGCCAGGAGAAGCACCGGAGCGGCAACGAGCTCGGAGTTGACGAGAACGCTCTCGAGGCCCTCGTCAGGGCCGCAAGCCGTCCACCTGGACGAGCATCGACCGCGACTACGAATCTCTCCGCGTTGACATGCAGACCCTCTTCGGCCATCTCGGCATCACCACGACCGACCTGCCTACCGCGGCATAGACAACTATTTGTCGATCACGCTGCGCAAGGCTCTACAGTCCTCGAGGTAGATAAGGGCGCGCTGAGGCTGAGGAGCACGATTGGCGGGCGAGATCGGCACGTTAGCGACCATCGTCGGCGCCGAAGCGGAGCCTGCCTCGCTGCTCAAGCTCGCCGCCCGGCACAAAACCATCTTGCCCGCATGCCCGATTTGCCCTTCCGCTTGTCGGGTCACCAGCAAGATCACGCGTTCGCCTCCAGGAATATCCCGATCGGGTTGAGCTGGGTGAGAAACATTCGAATGGACGAAGGGCCGGTTTACGTGGCACGTCCGTTCGCGGCCGCCTGGCGCTCCAGTTGCGCATTGATCTCGCCGCCGACGAGTACCGCCAAGCCGGTCAGATACAGCCAGAAGATAAGGATGGCGACGCCGGCGAAGGTGCCATACGTCTTGCCGTAGGAACCGAACTTGGTGACGTAGTACGAGAAGCCGAGGGAGGCCGTGATAAAAATGAGGGTTGCGAGCACTCCACCGACGCTCACCCATTGCAACCTCGGCGTCTCTCTGTTCGGACCAGCGTAATAGAAGATGGAGAAAAGCACCGAGATTGCTATGAGCGTCATCGCCCATCGCACGATCGTCCACACCACAAGGAAAGCGGTCCCATGGAGAGGCAAATGTCCCTCGATCCCAGTTCCTATCGGCGCGCCCAGTACGATCAGCGCAGCCCCGGCGCCGCCCAGCACGAGGGTCGTCGCCATGAGTGGTAGAGACCGGATCCGCCTGGCGAGGAATTTCCGATCGACCGGAACTTCATAGGCAATATCAAGCGCCTGCTGAAGAACGGACATGCCAGCTGAGGCGCTCCAGATCGCGGCCACAAGTCCGATGACAATGGCCACGACCGAGCCTGATTCCCGCGTCGTCGCCGCCTTCACGGCGCTGGTAAAGACTCCCGAAACGCCCGAAGGCAGTCCTTTCTCGATGGCGTGCGTCAGGCTCGTCACGGCATGAGGGTCAATCTGCACGAGCGCGAGGAATCCGAGAATGGCGATGACTGCCGGGAACATGGACAAGAACCAGTGGTAGGCGAGACTTCCGGCTGACATCGTCACCCGGTGGCGAACGACGTTCTTGGAGGCTCGCGTGGCCGACGCGCGCCAGCCAACGTCTTTCGCCCCTGCGGGAACGCTAGCGGGCGCGGGAGTCACCATATGACCGATCCGCTAGCCGGTCCGACGTGGCTCCTCAGTTCTCGATGCATGCTCGGTGTTGTTTCGCTGGCCTCCGGCGCGGCGGTCGTCCAGCTCGTCCCATGAGACCCGGCGAGCCATGCATAATCAAGGTGGCATTCGCTTGGATGACCGAGTCGGCTGCTGGCGCCCGATGGTAGGAGTGATCAGCGGTGGTGACTCCGAGCACTTCGACCCCTTCCTGGTGTAGCTCCGACTGTGAACGGCTTTCCAATTGTTCATCAGGGCGCACGTGCAAATCAAAGACGACATAGTGGTCGGCGAGCTCGACCAGAGTGTCGACGTCCCTCCTGGACAACCGACTGAAGCGATGTCAGAGCCGCCAGACGAACTGGGTCAGGCGACGATCCAGAGACTTGCTGGCCGAGGCGAGCAGGAACGAACATAATGCCGCCTCAGGCAGCGTTTGTACTGTTTGAACGGTCCGGCGGCCGTGCTCGTCGACCCTGGCGGACCTCGGTGTGCTTTCTGCTACCCACGGGGAGCCGCCCGGGGATCGGCACCTATGCACGCAATGTAATGACGTGTCGTCGTGGGTCGCGGTTGGGTAGGGAGCTGGCGAGGTGGCGAACCGTAGGCGAAACCGGGCTCAGGTCCCTACCCAACCGCCACCTCACCGGACTCCTCACTGGTCTCGAAGACCAGGCGGGCGGCATGATCCCTCAGCTCAGGTGGGTACTTCCTCGGTGCTGGCATGACTTCATCCTTTCCAAAGAAGCGGAGTCTCTCCAGGAAACTCAGGGCGGATCAGTCTGCATATCGCATGACCCTCCCGGCGGATCCGAAGCATCGAGATGGCACGACGCTGAATTCGACTTCCAGTCAATTTCGAGCCTGCAAATAACGAGGAGAGGGCGTGACTCAAAATCAGGACACGCCGGCACCGATAGCGCGGCCCACGACGTAGGTCACGCCTGCGGAGAGGACAGCTAAGGCGACTTGCCGCACAGCGCCCAGCGCAATCGGCCGACGAGTAAGGCGAGCCACAATTCCACCGCTCAAGGCAAGTGCAACCGCCGTCGCAGCGAGGCTCGGCCACAAGACGGAGGCTCCAAGAAGAAAAGGCACAAGAGGTACGGCCGCCCC
>PMVZ01000370.1 GCA_003166375.1 Acidimicrobiaceae bacterium
AGAGCACGGACCGGCGCCGCCCGTGCACCTTTCGCACGTGCACCTTCGTGTGCAGACTTGGCAGCACGTGCACCCCGTGCCACATGTAGGTCAGCCCCCCTTTGGCGAGCAGTTCCATCTCCTCGTCGAGGTGGAGGTGGCCGGCGTAGACCGCCGCTAGGCGACCGGGGGTCGTGCACTCGCTACCACGATCGGCACGGTGTGATCGTGCATGACAGCGGGAGGCCACAGAATCGGGGGCTTTGCACGCAGCCTTCCGGGAACGCCCGGTCGATGGCAGCAAGCGCTGAATAGTATCGGTGAGCGCCGTGGAACCCGCCGCTCGTCATGTAGATGCTTTCTCCTTGCACGGTCTTTGGCGTCGCGGCGGAGGACGACTGGAGCTAGATTCAAGCGTACGCGGAAGCGGACTGAGGGAATCCGAGCACGCTGGCGCAACAACGGCCTCATGATCGACTACATGGAGGCTATGGAGTTAGCCGCGGGACAAGCGTGGAAAGAAGCCAGCGCGGTGGGCGGCTCTCTAGAAAGCGACAGTTTCCATGACGGGGTCCGGGTTGCCCTCGTGGAGTTCCTCAGAAACCGGCAGCCACCTCAGTCTCTCGACGGCTCGTCTCCATTCGGGAGGGGCCGAAAGCAAGCCTGGGCAATCCTGTCCGCGATGACGCTGGGCGTGAGAATAGGTCTCGATCCCCCACCAGTCGTTCTACCGGAGCTTTCCGAACAGGATCGTCAGTTCGCACCGGGATGGATCGCGCCGTTCGGTATAACAGCGAGTCGAGAAGGCATCTTTGATGCGTGTGACACCTTCAGATTCCGGTGGCGCGAGACCAGCAAGAGGCCGTGGGATGACTCGGGGCCTCCCACAGGTTCACAACCGATCCCGTGGTCCGACGTGAACTGGGTTCGACTCATGCCACTATCTAGCCTCTTGCCCGGGTTTGCGGAGGAGTACCCTCAGATACGCGCCGGTTCCACCGACCTCAATGTGATTTATGGAACTCTCACCGGTCCGGGTCGGTCGGGTGCACAAGTGTTCGGTCTCGTCGGCAACCCGGCGAACTCCGAGGACCAGTGGCTTGAGATATTCCGGTCTGCTGGCGTCAAGATTAAGGCGCGAACGCTGACTTGAATCCAACCCACGCGATGGTATGAGCGAGCCAAACACGTGTTCGACACGGTTGGGTTAGTCGCGGCCCACCTGGACTCCATCGACAAGCGTCTCCTGGAGTAGTGCGTCCAGGACGACGGGGTGCGCCGCCCCCCTGTTTCCCTCGCTAGGCGACCGGGGGTCGTTCACCGCTGTCAGTATCGGGCGCTGGACCCTTGAACGCTCGCGTGAAGTTGGCCGATGGATATGTCTCCAACCGCCCTCATGCCGCTACCTCCGATAGGTTTCCCGCTCACCTCTACCGCTCCGGGGGGAAGCCGAACATCAATAACCTGAGCGACGGAGCGGCCTCGGCAGGGAACATGTCCCCTACTGCGAGGATGATGTACTTGGCGGCGTCGCACGCCGTGACTCTCGCGGGCGGGCGGATGCTCTCCCACACTGCTGCTCAATCGAGGAGGCGACCTGGATGGACTACGTGAAGCTCGGCTCTACGGGACTGGAGGTCTCGAGGATTTGCCTCGGCTGCATGAGCTTTGGAGAGCCGGAGCGGGGCAATCAACCCTGGAGTCTCGGCGAGGACAACGCGAGGGTGATCATTCGTCGTGCTCTCGAGGCGGGCATCAACTTCCTCGATACCGCAAATGCGTACTCTGACGGCAGCAGTGAGGAGATCGTCGGGCGGGCGCTCGCTGACTTCAGTTCACGCGACGAAATCGTGCTCGCGACAAAGGTTTTCTTTCCGATGAGCCCCGGACCGAACGGAGGCGGGCTGTCCCGCAAGGCGATCATGCGAGAGATCGACAAGAGCCTCACGCGACTCGGGACCGACTACGTCGATCTCTACCAGATTCACCGATTCGATCCGACGACGCCGGTCGAAGAGACCGTCAAGGCGCTCCATGAGGTGGTGAAATCCGGGAAGGCTCGCTACATAGGAGCCTCTTCGATGTACGCGTGGCAGTTCGCCAAGATGCTCCACGTCGCAGGCCAGAACGGCTGGACCCGGTTCGTCTCGATGCAAGATCACTACAACCTCCTCTATCGAGAAGAAGAGCGCGAGATGCTGCCGTTGTGCGGGGACGAAGGCATTGGCGTCATTCCCTGGAGTCCGCTCGCGCGCGGTCGGCTCACACGCGATTGGAATGACGTGACCGAGCGCAGCGCCATCGACGAGTTCGGCAAGCAGCTGTACTCCGAACACGACCGGCCAATTGTCGAGAAAGTGGCGGAGATTGCGGCCGAGCGCAGCATCAGCCGCGGGCAGGTTGGCTTGGCATGGCTCCACAGCAAGTCGGTCGTGACCGCGCCGATCGTCGGTGTGACGAAGCTTCCACAGCTTGAAGACGCATTGGCGTCAGTTGAAGTGGAGCTGACCGCCGATGAGATAGAGCGGCTCGAGATGCCTTATGAGCCACACGCGATTGCTGGGCACTCGTAGCTCGCAGCCACCTTTGCATCGGTTCGCCAGATCGATATCGGTCTGGGAGGCGCGAACCGGCGTTGCTCGTGGCGCAGGTCGGCCACGACCAGGACACGGCCGCCTTGGGGCAGGCTGCTGGCTCGCCACGTCCAAGCGGCGTTTGGCTCTTCGAAGAGGTCAGCGGGCAGTGGAGCCCTCCCGCCGATCGACACGCTGCAGCGGAGGTGGTCGATGTCGGACGACTGACGACGGTGCTTGATAGTGCCGGGTGGCTGATCGTGAAGCCCAGGGTGAACCCGAGGCGGCCATTTCGCCGAGGAGGTCCAGAAGCTCCATGGCATTTCAACCGTCACTATGGAGACGCCAGCCAGCGGAGGCTCCGATCGAGGACCATAAAGCCGTGAATGACAAGGGCACCCGGACTCCGCAGTCAACGGATCGCCGACTGCGTCCCTCCGGCAGCGGAGAGGCACCGCGCGGGCGGGGTCTCGTGCACCTCGGAGCGCTCGTCATGGCAATGCCCGGCAGTGCCGCCCTCGTCTGGCGAGACGGCGTCGGTGGGGGCGTGGGACTGTACGCGGTCGCACTTGTCGGTCTGTACGCGGCGAGCGCCGGCTACCACCTGTGCTCGTGGTCTCCCGCTGCCCGCCGACGTTTGCGTCAGGTCGACTACGCGATGATCCCCCTCTACATCGCGGCGTGCATGACGCCGTACTGCTTGCTTGGTGTCCCCGGCGAGATCTCTCTGGTCGTGCTCGGGCTCGGCTGGTTCGGGGCAGGTGCTGCCGTGCTCGGCGCCACGATCAAATTCGAAGCAACCCGTCGTCTCACCTCGTCGTCCTATCTTGTGCTCGGGTGGCTCGCCGTGGTCACCCTGCCCGAGGCAGTCCACCGCCTCAGCACGCCACAGCTCGCCCTGCTCGGCTCGATGGGTTTCCTGTACACCGCTGGTGCCGGGGTTCTCGCGACGAGGTGGCCCGACCCGAACCCCGAGGTGTTCGGCTACCACGAGGTCTGGCACACCATGGTCGTCGTCGCGAGCGCCTGCTACTTCGTCCTTGTCTGGTCGCTCGCGGCCCCTCATCACTGAGGAGGTCGGGGCACGGCCGGTTCAGGCAACGTTGCGCGGCGCTGACGCGTTGGACGAGTCAGACGCAGAGCTTGGGCCGTGATGACAACCGGTGAACAACTTCCTCGTCGTCACAGCGCCTGTGATTGGCCTGGTCTATCTTCCTGAGTTCGTCCTTCCTGCCTCTGCCAAGCCCCGGCGAGCCAGCAGGAAGACGATCGTGCCCATAATGGCCAGCGTGATCACGAGTGCCACCGTGTTTGTGAGCACAATGAGCACAGCCAGTGCCAGCAGCACTAGGCCACTGGCCA
>PMVZ01000085.1 GCA_003166375.1 Acidimicrobiaceae bacterium
GTGGGGACGGAGGGACTCGAACCCTCACTGTGGGCGTTTTAAGCGCCTTGCCTCTGCCGGTTGGGCTACGTCCCCGAGGACGCACTGCGACCACTTTCGGAGATCAGTCCATCACTTCTGATGCTCCGCTCGCTGCACATTTGTCGATCGAGAGCACCTGCTCAGCTGCTATTCAGTTGACAGTCGTGGCTAATGTGACCAAAGTTAAGACATGTTGCTCAAGAGACGGCACCCGGCATGCGCAGTCGGGTCCGCCGTTGCCGTCGTTGCTTTGGCGGCTTCACTCTTCGTGGTCGCCGCGCCAGCCGGAGCGTCGCCTGGTCCCATCAACCGTACCAACTCACAGATCAATTCTCTCCAGGCCCGTGCCCAGGCGCTCGCCGAGCAGATCACGTCCGACCAGAACAAGGTGTCGGTCGCGGCCGAGCAATATGACGAGCAGACGGTCCTCGTGCAGGAGGACCAGGCGAAGCTCGCCAAGACCGAGGTCCAGCTGAAAGCGACCCGACGCCAGCTTGTGACTGCGCGTCTTCGCGCACAGACCGCGGCGATCGAGGCCTACGTGACCGGCGACGGGCTTGACTCTCGGGTTGGCGCCATCCTCGACTCGAGCGTGAATGACGCGCAGAGCGCGGCGGTGTACTCGGACATCGTCGTTCATGCCCTCGATACGGCGGTGAACCAGCTGCACGTGGTCAGCGGGAGGCTGGCCACCGAACTGGCGGCCCAGTCGAGAACCCTGACAGCTGCGGCGCAAGCCCAGCACGCCGCGGACAGGGCTCGGGTTGTCGCCCAGGCGGCGACGCTGGACACAGACTCGGCTCTGCGACAGGTCAAGGGGCAGCTCTATCAACTGACCATAAAGCGAGAACAGGAGATCGCCGCCGCTGCCGCGGCCGCGGCCGCCGCCGCTGAAAGAGCCGCTGAAAGAGCCGCTGCCGCGGCCGCGGCCAAGGCGGCCAGAGCAGCCAGGGCGGCCAGGGCCGCGGCCGCGGCCGCCGCCAAGCACGATCACGCCAACGGCGGGGGCGGAGCTTGGCCCTATGGGCCAGGGACCGGTGGCGGTCAGCCCGGATACGGACAACCGCTTGTTCCGTTTGGAACGAACACGCAAGGTCTCCAGGCCGTGGCAGCAGCGGAGTCCTACTTGGGGGTGCCCTACGTGTGGGGCGGAGCGAGCCGCCAAGGCGTCGACTGCTCGGGACTTACGATGCTCGCGTGGGCCGCGGCGGGAGTCGACTTGTTGCACGGAGCGACCATCCAAGATGACGAGTCCGCCCCAGTCACCCTGGCGGACATCGAGCCGGGCGACCTCCTCTTCTACCACTTTGCCAACGATGGCGCCTTGCCGATCACGCACGTCGCGATGTACGTCGGCTCCGGACCATATGGAACCCAGACGATCATCCAGGCGGCAGAAGTCGGGACGAACGTCGCCTATTACCCGATGTACTGGCCGGGCTTCGTTTCAGCCGGCCAACCCTGACAGCGGGCCGGGCGGTCGTCTTGCCGCCAGAGGTGAGCCGGCGAGCTACCAGCTAGCCGATCCGGCCAGCCACTGGCGGGAGTACCGGTCTCGGCGTTCGAGCCATTCCTCGGCTGTGATGGCATAGCGGACGTGGTCCTCCCACCGTCCGTCAATCTCGAGGTAACGAAGGGCGATGCCCTCGCCACGCAACCAGAGCTTCTGAGCGACCCGGCGGCTCGGACGGTTGCGCGGGATGATCGAGATCTGAAGTCGATGGAGCCCGATCTCCTCGAATGCAAAGCGGAACAGCAACACGCAAGCTTCCGGCACATAGCCGCGCCCTGCCTGCGCCTGATCGATCCAGTAGCCGACGTAGGCGTTCTGAAAGGCCCCTCGGGCAACCGAGGAGATGTTCACCTCGCCGACAAAGCGCCCCATCGCGAAGATCCCGAAACCGTACCCGGTGCCCAATTGCCTCTCGCGCTCACGCATCGAACAGCGAGTGATGAAGGTCGTCCGGTCTTCCGACAAATAGGGCGCACCGGCCGCACGCGGCTCCCAGGGAAGAAGCCAGTCCCGGCAGCGGGAGCGCACCTCGCTCCAGGCTTCGTGGTCGTCCTCACGCAACGGACGAAGGCGGACGCGTCGACCCACCAACTCCGTCGAGATGCCGGAAACTGTCAGTTCGGCCATGTCAGCTCCGCCTTCTGTCACGGTTGCTCACGGCTCTATCGTCGCAGATCCGGCAGCCTCACGTGTACATCCGGCACGTTGACCCACACCGCAGTTGAGCGCGTGAACTACGTGATCCCGCTGCTCCGGCTCACTCCTGGATGATCAGCAGAGTCCGCGGCGCTAGCGTCAGGGTCGTGCTCTTCTCATGGAGCGTCGCGCGATGAGGCGCTGGTTTCAGGCACTCGACAAGGGATGGATAGCGACCTCGTGTGGCCTGCTTCTCCCGGTCGCGGTTTCTGCCGCGCTGGTGCCGTTCCGCACCGACTTCGCACTGCCCGCCTCGGCGCTCGTGCTGGTCCTGGTCGTCGTCGCTGTCGGCTCATTCGGCAATCGGTTCGCCGGCTTTCTCGCCGCGCTGTCGTCGGCTGCCTGGTTCGACTTCTTCCTCACCAAGCCGTATGAGACGTTCAACATCACGTACCGGCCCGACCTCCAGACCGAGATCAGCTTGCTGGTGGTGGGCCTCGCGATAACGGAGATAGCCGCCCGCAGTCGCGGCCACCGGGAGGACGCCGCCGAAGAAGCCAAGAATGTGGCCCTCATCCACGACTTCACCGGGATGGTTGCCTCAGGCGAGCCGGCGGAGTACGTCGTCGCGCGCGCGGCCGCTGAACTGACAACGCTGCTCGGGTTGAAGGACTGCCGTTTCGAGACCGAGATGTCGGAGGGCCACCCGACCCGCATCGAGCACTTCGGCGTGGTCGCTCTGGGCGGGCTGCGTTGGGGCGCCCAGGTGACGGGCTTGCCGGGGCGGGAAGTCGAGCTCATCGTCCGCTATCGCGGCGAAACCTTCGGGCGCTTCGTCATGGCCCCGACGCCCGGCGCGCCGGTGTCATCCGACCGCCTGCTCGTCGCTGCCTTCATCGCCGATCAGGCGGGCGCGGCGCTCGCGGACCGGGAGACGAGCACCTAGGAGCTGGCCGCCGGACGAGCGCTCCAGGGCTCACCCGNNGATGCGGTCAGCACTTCGAAGCCGAGGGCAACCATGGTCTCAGCCAGAACGGAGGCGCCGCCGATGATCACATCCGCCCGCTCGCTCTCCAGCGCCGGCCATTCGAGACGGCGCTCCAGCGGTACGGCGGCCAGCTCGCCGACAAGCCGCTCTATCGCGGCAAGGCTCAGCTGGGCGTGATGGACACGGCTCCTGTCGTAGACGAGGATCCCCTTGTCGAGGCGAACGAGCGCGGCCACCGTGCCCGCGACGCCGATCAGGTGTGCAGCGCCAACGAGCTCAGGGTGTGCCCCGACCGCATCCCTCACGAGTTGGCGCACGTGCACCCTCAAAGCTCCCAGCTCGCTCGCGAGCGGTGGATCGTGCTCGAGGAACCGTTCCGTGCCGCGCACGCAACCGATCTCGAGCGACACGGCGGTTGGGGCCGTCGCCGGGCCTCCCACCAGCTCGGTGGACCCGCCGCCGACATCGACAACGAGGTAGGGACCTCCGGCGGGATCGAGGTCCGCCGTCGCTCCGAGATAGGTGAGCCGACCCTCCTCCTCGCCTCCGAGCACCTCCGGCGCGGTCCCGAGGACCTCCGTCACGCGCCGCGCGAACTCACCGGTGTTCCTGGCGTCACGGGCCGCCGCGGTCGCAGTGGCCCGTGCCCGCGTCACGTCATGGTGGTTCATCACGCGGCGGAACTCCGCGAGAACGTCGATGGTCCGCTGCATAGCCTTCTCATCGAGGAGCCCGTCACGGTCGACTTGCTGACCGAGGCGGGTGATCCGCATCAACCGCTCGAGAGGACGCCCAGCGGTGTCAACCACGAGAAGCCGGGTGGAGTTGGTTCCGCAGTCGATCGCGGCAACTGGCCCGCGGGCAGTCCCGGCCGCCTGTTCCCGGCCGCCCGATCGGGTGACGCGATACTGAGCAGGATCGATGCCGAGCTTGTCGCAGGTCCACCGGCCGACCGGGTCGGGGCCGCCCGCGAGGAACCAGGCGAGATGAGCGTGGAGGCATTTCACACCGCGTCGGGTCCCCCCGACGCCACCCGTCGGCCTCGGCCCCCGGTACCCCGGTGGCACCGCCGCGTCGCGGAGTGCCCCGTAGCGAGCGTGGGCCGCCTCGAGCTCGGCGGCGTCGACCGCTGCCTCGGCGGCCCGCACTCCGCCCGTCGACTCGAGCCGGCTGACGGACTCCCGCTCGGCCCGCCCCACGAGCCAGTACCGCGTGGGCATGGGCGTGCCGTCCGCCAGAAACGGGGAGTTCAAGATGACGACCGGCCCCCCGGCGGCGTCGCGGACGACGACCTCGAAGCTTCCTTGGGGCGCCCTTCCGAGCAGCCCGGCGACGGCCTCCCAGTCGCCTTGGCTCACCGCCGGCGGCGGCGCAGCGAGTAGACGACGATCCGCGCGATGAGAAGGAATCCCGCAACGGTCAGGTACGGCGTGAGACGCTTCAACAACGACTCCCGCTCCTCCGCCGGCTCCTCAGCCGACAGGTAGGTCTCACGGCCGCCGGCCGCGTCCTGGGAATCGGCCACGTAGGAGGCCTCCTCGGCGGCCTCGACCACATCGGCAGCAACCTCGGCTTCGATCTCGGCCTTGTAGGCAGCGACCTCGGCTTCGACCTCGGCCTCGACGACCGGCCCTCGCGTGGCAGCCTCGGGCTCAGCCGGAAGAGCCGACTCCAAGTTTCGGGCGAGCTCGGCGACGAGCTTGCCCGACACCTCGGCCAGCTCGTCCCGGTCGAATTGGGCGAGCTTGCCGGTGAAGGAAAGATCCGTGGCTACCTGGACCAGCGTGCCTTTCGCTGAAGGAGAGAGAGTCGCCGTGATCACAGCGGCCACGTTTCCTTGACCGCGGATCTCGCGACCTTCCGCCTTCAGCACGATCTTGCGCGCGTCGGCGTCGAGCGACTCGACGTGAGCGTCCCCCCGGTACGACACCGTGGTCGGCCCGACTCTGAGCTTCATGACGCCCCGTGACTCGCCGCCCTCCACCTCCCGGAGCTCGGCTCCCGGCACGCAGGGCACGATCTTCTCGACGTCTGTGAGCACTTCCCAGGCCTCGGTTACTGGGAGCGGAACCTCGAATTCGTCATTCAGTTCCATCGTCGCAGCTCCTCCTGAGTATCGATGTCAACCGTCGTGCCCTCGCACGCTAGTTCCGTGACGAGCTCCGGTCGACGGTTGGCAAGGGATCGGGCGCCCTCGTCGCCGCTGATGGGAAGCAGCGACCAGATCTCGGCGTCCAGCCGCACGGGGTGCGCGCGCCGGCCGAAGTAGGTCGCGAAGACGATTGGGCCACCGCGCGCTGCCGCAATGGCGCGCCACGCGTCCGCTGTGAGCCCGGGAAGGTCGCCGAGACCGATCACCGCCGACAAGTGGCCTTGTCGGGCACACCAGTCGAGTGCGACCCTTAGTGACGTTGCCTGGCCCAGAGACCAGTCCTCGTTGCGCAGCAGCGTCGCGCCATCGGGCACGACCCCGCTCAGGTCGACGGCGCCGCAGACGACCACAAGCTCGTCGAGCTCAGCGTCGAGGGCCGCGTCGATCGCCCATGCGATCAGTGGCTTGCCGCGCGCTTTGGCGAGCAACTTCGCACCTGGGCTGGCACCGGGGTCATCCCGGTTGAAGCGAGTCCCGGCCCCTGCAGCGAGGATCACCGCAGCAACAGACATCCTTGGCAGCGTAACGCCCGAGCCGCCAGGGCGCGGCGCCCGAGGTGCCGCGCAACGGTGGTCAGCTCCGGTGGATGGCGCCCGCCCCGCGGCGCAGCGGCGTGACGAAGCCCTCCGCCCGGCCGGTGCGAACGGCGACGATCTCGGCACAGATCGCCACGGCGGTCTCCTCGGGTGTGCGGGCGCCGATGTCGAGACCGATCGGGCTCATGAGGCGCTCGTTCAGCTCGGCCTCGTCGGCACCGGCCTCGAGGAGGCGCAGCCATCTCTGCTCGTGGGTCCGCCGAGAGCCCATGGCTCCGAGATAACCGGCCCGAGTGCGCAACGTCCCGAGGATGGCGGGGACGTCGAACTTCGTGTCGTGCGTGAGAACGCAAACGGCGTCACGAGGCCCGAGCTCGGGGCCGATCCGGTCCATGTACCGGTCCGGCCACTCGACAACTACCTCGTCGGCCAGCGGGAAGCGGGCCTTCGTCGCGAAGACGGGGCGCGGGTCGCAGACCGTGACCGCGAAGCCAAGCACCTTGCCCACCTCGACAAGGGCCCTTGTGAAGTCGACGGCGCCGAACACGATGAGCCGCGCCGGCGGGGCGAAGACCTCTATGAAGACGGCGACTTCTGCGCGCCGTGCCTCCCCGTGCGGGCCGTAGTGCCGGGTCACCATCACACCCCGGTCGAGAGCGGCCAGGGCGTCGCGCGTCGCGATCCGGTCCAGCTCCTCGTCGCCGAGGGTGCCGAGGCACCGGCCGTCCGGCCGGACCACGAGCTTGGCAGCAAGCGCAGTGTGCCCACGGGCCGCGCCCTCGACGGAGGTGACCGTCGCGAGCACGACCGGCTCGTCGCCGAGCAGCGCAGAACGAAGCTCGCGATAGAGCTCGCCGCTCACCGGCCGGCCCGCCTGGTCACCAGTCGAGCGGTTCCACGAGGACGTGCACCGTGCCGCCGCACGTCAGCCCGACGGCGAAGGCCTCGTCGTCGGAATAGCCGAAAGTGCACACCCTGGGCGTGCCGCTCTCGAGCACCGAAAGCGCCTCGGCGACCACGGCGCCCTCGACGCAGCCGCCCGACACCGAGCCCGCGACCTCGCCGTCCTCGCTCACGGCCATCGTGGCACCAGGGTCTCGTGGCCCGGATCCTTCTACGCCGATCACCCGGGCGATCGCGACGCGCCGGCCCGCGGCTTGCCACCGGTCGATGTCCGCAATCACTTCCTTCATCGAGCCATCACCTCCACTACGTGGCGCCCGAGGCTAATGGCACTTGACCAGCCGCGTTCCACTCACACAGAGCAGGCAGGCATCGATCAGAACAGCGAGTGCCAGAACTCCAAGCTGTCGAGCACGCGGTGCCAAAAGCCCGGCTCGCGCGCCAGTGGTTGTGCGGCCCTCGCGCTCGGACCGAGGATCGCGTCGCTCGGCAGGAGATCGGAGGACGGGATCGGGTTGTTCGCGAGCGGGTCGGGTGTGGAAGAAGAGGACCCTGCCGGCCCGGGCAGCACGACTATGGATCGCTGGCCGCGGGTGATCAAGCCGTACTCCTGGTGAGCGATCCGACCGACAGTCGCCGGATCGTGCAGAGCCCGCACTTGTGAGGAAAGCGCCCGGTTCTCCGCTTGCAACGCCACGAGCTGTGCACTCTCGGCCCGGACCGCCGACCGCCCTTGGATGAGCGCGCCGAGGGGGAAGTTGGCCACGAGAATGACCACGGCGACCAGCAACGCCGCAAAGAAGAACAACCGGGCTCGTCGGATCATGACTGGCCGCCTCCATGAGACCCGGCGAACGCGGCTTCTCCCGGGTACTCGGCCGATCCGCCGAGCTGCTCCTCGATTCGCAAGAGCTGGTTGTACTTCGCGACACGGTCGGATCGGGCCGGCGCGCCCGTCTTGATCTGGCCGCAATTCGTCGCGACCGCCAGATCGGCGACAAAAGTGTCCTCGGTCTCACCCGACCGATGTGAGATCACGGACCGGTACGACGCGCGTGTCGCGGCTGCCACGGTGGCCAGCGTCTCGGTCAGGGTTCCGACCTGGTTGACCTTCACGAGAATGGCGTTCGCCACGCCGGCCGCGATCCCCCGTTCGAGCCTCTCGGCACTCGTGACGAAGACGTCGTCGCCTACGAGCTGGATGCGACCGCCGAGAGCAGAGGTGTGCGCCACCCATCCCTCCCAGTCCTGTTCGGCCATTCCATCCTCGATCGAGATGATGGGGTAACGGTCGACGAGGTCGACCCAGTAGGCGACGAGCTCATCGGAGGAGAGGGTCCGGCCCTCGCCTTCGAGCTCATAGGCGCCGTCGCGCCACAGCTCGCTCGATGCCGGGTCCAGCGCCAGCGCGACCTCATCGCCGGGCACCCGCCCGGCGGCCCCGATCGCGTCCACCAACATCTCGAGCGCGTCCTCGTTGGTCTCGAGGTCCGGGGCGAAACCGCCTTCATCGCCGACCGATCCGGACAGCCCGCGGCTTCGCAGGACCCGGTGAAGTGCATGGTAGGTCTCTGAACCCCACTGGACTCCCTCGGCAAACGACGCGGCGCCGACCGGGACGATCATGAACTCTTGAAAATCGACGTTGTTGTCCGAATGCGCGCCACCGTTCAGCACGTTCATCATGGGCACCGGCAGGACGTGGGCGTCGACTCCTCCGACATAGCGGTAGAGCGGCGCCGCAGCATCGCAGGCGGCCGCGCGTGCGACGGCGAGAGAGGCGCCGACGATCGCGTTCGCCCCGAGGCGGGACTTGTCCGCGGTGCCGTCGAGATCGATCAGCGCCAGGTCGACCGCCCTTTGGTCATAGGCCTCGAGACCACACAGGGTGCCGGCGATCTCCCCGTTCACGTGTCCCACCGCTCTGCGCACGCCCTTGCCGCCGTAACGTTCGCCGCCGTCTCTCAGCTCGACGGCCTCAAGACGGCCCGTCGACGCGCCGGAAGGCACCATCGCGCTCCCTGCCGCACCCGAGTCGAGGCGACATGTCACCTCAATAGTGGGGTTGCCCCGGGAATCGAGGACCTCCCGTGCGGAAAGGTGCACTATCCGGCTCACTGCCTGTGTCTCCTGTGAAAGGTGTGATCCAAGTTAGCAAAGTGACAGGACCCCACTGTGCCAACAGCACTCGGGCGCGGCTTGGGACCTCAGGGCTCGACGTTTGCCGAGCGCCACAAGTCGAGACGAACGGCGGGATCCAACGAGCCGAGGTCGGACCCGGAGTCCCTGGCGGCTGCTTCTGCCGCTGCCAGCCTGGCGCCCAGGCGCTCGAGGGCCCGGCGCACGAGCGACTCAGGGTCCTCGCCCCAGTGCGCGACGAGCCTCGCCTCCTCCAACAGCAAAGAGCCGACGGCCGCGGCCGTGCCCGGCTCGACAGCAGCGTTCGGGTCGGTGAGCACCAGCATTCCGGCCAACGCAGTGACCAGCGCTCCGGCGTCCAGTCCCGTCGTAGGCCAGCCAAGCCCCACGCTTGCCAGCTTGCGCTCGGCCTTGGCAACCCTCGCCAGGGCCGGCATCGCGGCGGGGATTCCCTCGAACAGGTGCGTGCGTTGTTTCTCGGCATGTTTGTTGCGTTCCCATTTCGCGAGCACGGCGCCCGGCGTGGTCGCCGTCACGTCGCCGAACACGTGCGGATGGCGCACCACGAGCTTGTCGTGGACGCTCCTCGCGACATCGGCCAGGTTGAACAAGCCCTCTTCCTCAGCAAGCGTCGCGTGGAACAGCACCTGGCACAGGAGGTCCCCGAGCTCTTCTGACACATGGGCGGCCGCTGCGGGTGGAGCGCCGGCCGGGTCGTCTCCCAAACCCTCGATGGCCTCCATGGCCTCATAGGTCTCCTCGAGCAGGTGCGGCACGAGCGAGTGATGCGTCTGCTCGCGGTCCCACGGGCACCGGTCGCGCAGCACGCGTACGAGCTCGGCGAGGCGCGTCAGCTCCCGTGCGATAGGCACCGCGAGGTGGGGCACGTACAACGACGTCAGGTGGTCGGNNCGGACCACGGGACCTCGACGATGGCCTCGTCTGCCAGGCCCATGTGGTGAAGGAGGATCGCCGGCCCGGGATCGATGTCGAAACAGAGCTTGACCGAGGAGAGCACGGCCTGTGACCAGCACTGCCCGACGAGCAGCGGCCCGGCGTCGCCGGCGGCCTGGACGGCAAAGCTCTCCGCGTCCACCAACCTGACGCCGGCCTCGATCGGGTCGATGCCGAGCCGCGCCCAGGCAAGATCGCAGAAGGACAGGCCGGGGACGACCTCGAGCTCGATCGACTCCTCGGAGCGCAAGAGCTCGACGGTGCGCTCGGCAACGACCGGCGACCCGGGAACCGCGTAAGCGACCCGGCCGTGCTCGGCCGCCCCGGCACGCACGATGTCGACTATCGACGTGTACACCTCGTCGAAGGTCGCTCCCGCCTCGTAGCAGTGATCGAGGCTGACCACGCTCGCTAGCTCGAGCCACCTCGTGGCGGCGGGATGGCGCGACGTGCGCAGGAACACCACTGGGGCGCGCGAGAGCGCCTCGACGGCTGCCGGCGTGGTGTGCTCGGGCCCGGCGGGACCGAGGCCGACGGCGACTACCCTCGGGCGCCGGTTCGGCTCAACGCTCATCGGGTGTGCTGCTCAGGGCAAAGGGCGCGCAGGACGGACTGTCCGTTAGCCGGAGGCTTTCGGCCCGGCGTTGGCGCCCGCGTTGGGCACGACGTCGGCCGGCGGTCCGGCATTTGCCTGAACCCGGGCAAGGCTCCCCTTGGTGATCCAGGTGCCATATTGAGGGTCGACCTCGACCTTGGCCGATCCCAAGAGACGGGGGAAGTACGTGTTCAACGCGCTCTGCTCCTGGGTGACCAGGCTGGGGATCAGTTGCTGGGAGGTCTCCGGCTCCCGCCGGCTCACCAGCAAGAGCAGCCAGTCCGAGCTGAACGAGATGGGGCTCGAGACACGACCGACGGTCAACCCCGCTATCACCTTGTTGAGCGGAGCGGTGAATTCCGCGTCTGGAATGCACCCGAGGACACCTCCTTCGGGGGCGGTAGTCGAGTCGATCGAGTGAGCCCGGGCCAGGACCGCGAAGCTGGCGCCGCCGAGAATCTGGCTCCGCAGGGACAGGGCCGTCGCCTTGGCGCCGACCTCGATCACCGAGATGCAGGCCAGCATCATCTCGGTCTTGTGGCGGGCTACGTAGGCGCCAAGCGGACCCGGGTTGAGCGTTGTGCCCGCCAGACGAGCGCTCAGCGCGTCCTCGTCCAGCTGGAACCTTACCAGCAGCTTTCGATAGGACGCGGGGAACGCGGCGAGGACCGAGGCGCCCGATCCCGGACAGCCGCTCGCGGGTGTGGAGACGGCCTGGATCTGAGCAAGAGCAACGGGATCCATGCCCGTCGGCTCTGGAAGCCCCAGCCGGGCGACCTCCTGGCGGACGACCTTGTCCTGTATGAGGATCGAGAGGACCGTGGCGCCGAAGGTGGCGTTGTAAGTGCCCTCACCGGCGCCCGCAATCTGCGTCGTGCCACTGGATGCGATCGAGCACTTGTAGCCGGCATTGTTCATGACCGCGCTGAGGGCGGCGCGAAGCTGCGTCTGGGAGATCTCAGAGCCGTTGACAACAGCGGCGTAGGGAGAGAAACGCACGTTGCACCCCGAGAGCCCGAACATCAAGGCGCAGAGCGCTGCCAGGCCTGCCAGCGCGGTGGGAAGTCTCTTCACGATTCTCAGATGCTAGGGGCGCGACGGGCGCCGTTGCCAGCCGCCAGCGTCTCTGCCGCGGCAACGGCTGCCGCATCGGGATCGGGACGCTCACCACCGCTGGGCTCGGCCGGTACGAGCTCGCGCAGCAGCGTGGCGAGCCGGTCTGCGAGATCGGGCCCTGCAGGGAGGGGCACGATGATCTGGTCGACCTCTTCCTTCACTATCGCCCGGGGGTGCAGGCGGCCGAGGCGCACCCTGGCCGATGCCCGCAGGCGGATCGGCGCGAGGCGAGCAACGGCTTCGCCGCTTCGCCCGGGGCCCCCTGCACCGGGCCGGGTAACCGGCGCCGTGACTTCGGTGACGCCCGTGCGGACGCACTCGGCCCTCAAGCGCCCGACGGCGACGAGGGCTTCCGCCTCCCGAGGCAGCGGGCCGTAACGGTCCAGCCATTCCGTGCGCAGGTCCTCCACCGCGGCGGGATCGCGAACCTCCGCCAGCCTGCGGTAAGCCTCGAGGCGCAGGTCCTCACGCTCCACGTACTCCGGCGGCAGGAACGCGTCGACCGGCAGGTCGACGGTGATGTCCACCGGGACGCGGATCGGCTCGCCCTTCAGCTCCGAGACGGCCTCGGCCACGAGCCGGACGTACAGGTCGTAACCGACCGCCGCGATATGGCCCGACTGGTCCCTGCCGAGCAGGTTCCCGGCGCCCCGGATCTCCAGATCGCGCATCGCGATCTTGAACCCCGATCCGAGCTCGGTGTGCTCGCCGATCGTCCGGAGCCGCTCGTAGGCCTGCTCGGAGAGGACTCGGTCCGGAGGGAACATCAGGTAGGCGTAAGCACGCCTGCCTGCACGCCCGACCCTGCCGCGCAGCTGGTGGAGCTGGCCGAGACCGAGGCGGTCGGCCCGGTCCACCACGAGGGTGTTGACCGAGGGCATGTCGATGCCCGATTCGATGATCGTCGTGCAGACCAGCACGTCGTAGGCCCCTGCCCAGAAGTCGAGCACGACTTGCTCGAGGGTCCCTTCGTCCATCTGGCCGTGCGCGACGGCGATCCGGGCATCGGGGACGAGCCTCCGCAGCTCGGCGGCGACGTGCTCGATGTCGTGAACACGATTGTGGACATAGAAGATCTGGCCCTCGCGCAGCAGCTCTCGCCGGATCGCCTCGGCGACGGCGCGTTCGTCGTGCTCTCCCACATAGGTGAGGATCGGCTGGCGCTCCGATGGCGGGGTCGTGATGAGCGAGAGGTCGCGGATTCCCGTCAGGCTCATCTCGAGCGTTCGGGGGATCGGGCTCGCGGTCAAGGTCAGGACGTCGACGCCGATTGTCAGCTGCTTGATCGCCTCCTTGTGGGAGACGCCGAAGCGCTGCTCTTCGTCGACTACGAGAAGACCGAGCCTCTTGAAACGGACGTCGGGCGTGAGGAGGCGATGGGTCCCGATCACGACGTCGACCGACCCGTCGGCCAGGCCGTCGACGACCTTGCGTGCCTCCGAGGAGGTGAGGAAACGGGACAGGACTTCGACTCGGATCGGGTACGGCGCGTACCTGTCGGAGAACGTCTGGAAATGCTGCTGCGCGAGAAGCGTCGTCGGCACGAGGATGGCGGCCTGGTGCCCGTCCTGCACCGCCTTGAACACCGCACGCACTGCGACCTCGGTCTTGCCGAAGCCGACATCTCCGCAGACGAGCCGGTCCATCGGCACGGCTTGTTCCATGTCGGCTTTCACGTCGTCGATCGCCTTGAGCTGGTCCGGGGTCTCCGGATAGAAGAAGGCCTGCTCGAGCTCGGTCTGCCAGGGTGTATCGGGCGCGAACGCGTGGCCGGGAGTGGTCCGGCGGCGCCGGTACAACTCGACGAGCTCCTTTGCCACCTCCCGGACCGCGGCGCGCACCCGAGCCTTCTGGCGGGACCACTCCGCCCCGCCCATCCGGTTGAGCGCCGGCGATTCGCCGCCGGTGTAGGGCGTGATGGCGTCGATCTGCTCGGAGGGCAGGTAGAGCCTGTCGCCGCCGCGGTACTCGAGAAGCAGGTAGTCGCGCTCGGCGCCAGCCATCGACCGGGTCACCATGCCGGCGAAGCGGGCGACGCCGTGCACGTTGTGGACGACGTAGTCGCCCGGGGCGAGGTCGTCGAAGAAACCCTCCGTCGCGCGCGGTCGCGGCCGCGCCTGGCGGTGCGGCCGCCGCCGCCCCGTCACGTCCGGTTCGGCGACGATGGCGAGCTTCGAGGAGGAGATGAGACCTCCACGGTCCAACGGTGCGACGACGATGTGCACGCCGGGGCGGCGGATCTCGACGTCGAGCTGGTCCTGCGGCTCGTCGAGGAGCAGGCCGCAGGAGAGACCCTCGCCGTCGAGCACGGCCGCCATCCGTTCCGCACTGCCACGGCCGTCGGCGCAGATGACGATCCGGTGGCCTGCGTGGGCGAGCTCACCCAGGCGGCGGGCGAGACCGGCGGAATCGCCCAGCACCGGTGGCCAGCCCGAGGCTTGAAGCGTGACCGTGCTCGAGCTCTCGGCGACAGGGAGCAGCGACGCGACCTTGGCGGAGGTGTGCTGCAAGAGGCGGTCGAAGCCGAGGTGGAGCCTCGGCATCCCGGCGGTGACGTCAATCGCCTGGAGCCCCCAGGTCGTCGCCAGGCTCTCGCTTAGCGCCACCTCCTCGTCCAAGAGCTCGGCCGCGCGGTCACGCAGGCGCCGCGGCTCGACGAGCACGACCCGGGAGCGCCCGTCGAGGAGGTCGGTGATGAGGTGCTCGTCGGCGCTGAGCCACGGCAGCCACGACTCCATGCCGTCGAAGAGCTCCCCATCCGCGATCCTCGCGAAGTTGTCGCGGGCGAACGGCGCGTCCTGCGACAGGAGCCGAGCACGCTCGCGCACCTCATTGGTGAGCACCACCTCGCGGCAGCCGAAGAGCTCGACCTGCTCGAGATCGGCGACCGAGCGCTGGCCAGCAACCTCGAACTCCGTCAGCCGGTCGACCTCGTCGCCGAACAGGTCGATGCGGATCGGAAGGTTCGCCGTCGACCCGAAGACGTCCACGATCCCGCCCCGGACCGCAAGCTCTCCCCGCGCCTCGACCTGGTACTCGCGCCGGTACCCGGCGTGGACCAGGCGCGCCACGAGGTCGGCGGGGTCCAGGTCCGCACCCAGGCGGACCACGACCGGCTCGGCGTCTTCGACTCTCGGGCCGAGCCTTTGCAGAAGTGCGCGGATCGGGGCAACGAGTGCACGGGTCGCATGCTGTGAGCCACCCGCCGAGCCGTGTCGCAGGCGCCACATCGTGCGAAGCCTGCGGCCCATCGTCTCGGTCGCGGGCGACACCCGCTCGAAGGGAAGGGTCTCCCACGCCGGCAGGAGCTCCACTGCGTCGGCACCGAGAAACGGCACCAAGTCGTGCACGAGCTGCTCGGCCTCTCGGGCGGTCGCGGTCGCGACGAGCACGGTCGGCGAGGTGCTCAGCTCGGCAAGCGCGGCCAGCACGACCGATCGCGCCGACTCGGGAACCGCGACAATTGCGTCGTCGACGCCGAGAAGCTCGGCGATGACGGCCTCGCCGGCGAGCAGGCCGGGAAGGGCCGCGAGCGGTCGGAGGCTCATCGGCACTTGGCTCAAGGCCGCGTGTTGAACCTGTTCAACGCCACCTCAGTTCCTTCCAGGAGCAGGCACTCGACCGCGTCGGCTGCCACCTCGACGGCTACCGCGATCAGGTCCCGGTCGGCACGCGGCGCCCGCTTCAGCACGTAGTCCGCCCCGGTAGCCGGGCTTGGGGGCTTGCCGACGCCGATGCGGACCCGGGCGAACTCGAGATGGCGGAGATGCGACTGGATCGAGCGAAGCCCGTTGTGGCCTGCGGTTCCTCCCCCGAGCTTGACGCGGACCACGCCCGGCTCGAGGTCCAGCTCGTCGTGGACGATCACCAGCGAGCCGGGAGCAAAGACGAGGGGGCCACGGCCGCGACCGCCCTCGCCGGAGCCCTGTGCCTCCTCAGCGCCGAGGTACCGCCGTACGAGGGCCCTCACCGCGATGCCGGACTCGTTCACGTAAGTCTGGGGGACCGCCAACGCGAGAGTCTTGCCACCGATCCGGACGACGGCGGCCTCGGCGCTCGAGCCCCGCTCGACGCGCAGCTTCTCAGAGTGGCGCCGCGCGACCAGGCGCACGGCCTCGGCACCGGCGTTGTGCCGAGTCCCCTCGTACTCAGCACCCGGGTTGCCCAGCCCAACCGCGAGCAGGTCGGCGGAAGCCACGTGCTCTCGGTCCCCGCCAACGGCGCGGGAACGAACGGCGCGGATACCTCGGAACAGCTTGCCCGCTCTCAGCCTTCGTCGGAAGCGGCTGGCTGTTCGCCTCCGGCGGCTGCCTCGGCTGGCTCGGCCTCGGGCTCGGGCTCGAGAGCGCGCGGCATGTGCGCGATCGCGACGGCGGCCTCGGGATCGACGTCGGTCGTCACTCCCTCGGGAAGCACGAGGTCCGAGACCCGCAAGGAGTCACCCACATCGAGAGCGGAGATGTCAATCTCGATGACCACGGGGACGTCGCCGGGCTTGGCCTTGATCTGCAGGCTCAGCATCTCCTGGTCGATGGTGCCCTCGACACGGTGCACCGCCTCGGAGTCGCCGATCAGGGCGATGCGGACTTCGGCCGTGACGATCTCGTCACGCCGCACGACCTGGAAGTCGACATGCGTCACGGTCTGTCGCACCGGGTGGCGCTGGAGCACCTTTGCGATCGCAAGGTGCGTCGTGTCCCCGATCCTCAAGCTGAGCAGCGCGTTGAGGCCCGCTTCGGTCGTCAGCGCTGCTCGAAGGTCGCGGGCACCAATGGCCACAGGTATCGGGGCCATGCCGTGCCCGTACACGACACCGGGGATCTTCCCCGTTGCGCGGAGTCGTCCGCTCGGCCGCGTGCCCCGTGGGCGACCCGACTCGACGTTGAGTGTGATCTCGGCCATGTGACGCTCCTGCAGATGAATGAGACGGGCTGGTACAGCGGCGGACGCGCCCATACCTACGGTGCGTTTGCGCTGCAGGACTCCGATTGTAGGCGATCGTGCGAGCCCGCTCGGCTCGGATGCTCGAACGGCGCCTCCGAGGCCACGCGCGAGATCTCAGAGAAGGTTCTGACCGCCGAATATCTCCGACACCGAAGTGTCCTCGAACACGGCGTGGATCGCATCCGCGACGATTTTCGCGATCGAGAGAACCTCGAGCTTCGGGATCCGTAAGTAGACCGGCAAAGGGAGCGTGTTGGTGACTATCACACGGCTGATAGGAGAAGCGTTCAGCCGGTCGAGCGCGGGATCCGAGAGCAAGGCATGTGTCGCCATGGCCCAGACGTCAGTCGCGCCCGCCTCCACGAGCCGGTAGGCGGCGGCACACACGGTTCCGGCCGTGTCGATCAGGTCGTCGATGATCACGCACGGCCGGCCCTTCACGGTGCCGACCACGTCCATCGCTTCCACCTCGTTGTAGGTCCCGCGGGGGTGCCTCTTGTGCACGAGCGCGAGGTCGGTGTCGAGCAACTGGCTGTAACGCTCGGCGACCTTCACCCGGCCGGCGTCCGGAGCGATGACGACGAGGTCGCTCGCGCCGTACTGGCGCAGGTAGTCCAACAGCACCGGGGCCGCGGTGAGATGGTCGACCGGCACGTCGAAAAAGCCCTGGATCTGGCCTGAATGGAGGTCTACGCTCACGACCCGGTCGACTCCGGCCGCCGACAGCAGGTCCGCGATCAGCTTGGCCGTGATCGGCTCGCGGCCCGTAGCCTTGCGGTCCTGGCGTGAGTACCCGTAGTAGGGGCAGACGGCGGTGATCCGGTGCGCCGATGCGCGCTTGGCGGCGTCGACCATGATCAGCTGCTCCATGATGGAGTCGTTCACCGGCCCCGCGTGGGTCTGCACGATGAACATGTCCGCACCACGCATGGACGCGTCAAAACGGCAGTGGATCTCGCCGTCGGCGAATCTGCGGATGTTGGTCTCGCTCAAGGTGACCCCCAGGCAGGAGGCGATCTCCTCCGCCAGCCCGGGGTGGGTCTTGCCGCTGACCAGCTCCAGCCGCCGTTTCGGCGTCATCTCCACGACTCGCCTCCTCTTCGTGCCCCGGACATGCGACCCGCATGCTCGCGGCGCGCGGCGCGCGGCGGAAGCCTAGGGCGGAAGGCTGCTCCCGCGCTCAGCTCGTCCCGTCGGCGCCCGGTGCGAAGAACGGCCCGCGCCGCTCGCCCCGCTCCAGTCGCGTCCCCTTTTCGAGGACGACGTAGGGGCCGACCGAGCAATGCTCGCCGATCACCGCGTTCGAAGCGACCGTGTGGCTGATCGTCGCCCCAGACGCTACCTCACAGTCGACAAGGTGGACCGAGGGCCCGAGCACCGCTCCGACACCTACGGTCGTGCTGCCTTCCAGGATTACTCCGGGCAGCAGTGTGACGTCCGCCGCAAGGCCAACGGACACGTCCAGGTAGGTCCGCTCCGGATCCCACATCGTGACACCGCGGCGCATCCATCGCTTGTTGATGCGCGCCCTCAACTCCGCCTCGGCAGCGGCGAGCTGAGCCCTGTCGTTCACCTCGAGGGCCTCGACCGGGTCCGGCACCACGACCGTCGTGACCGCGTACCCGGCATCGTGGAGGACTGCGATCGTGTCGGTCAGGTAGTACTCGCCGAGCGAGTTGTACGGCGACAGCCGCCGCAGCGCCGGAGCGAGGACCCCGTGCCTGAAGCAGTAGACAGTCGTGGCGACCTCGTCGATCAGACGCTCCTGCTCGGTGGCGTCAGGTTCGTCGACGATCCGGGCCACGCGCCCGTCCTTGTCGCGGACGATTCTCGAGTAGCCGTTCGGCTGGTCCAGCCGGGCGGTGAGCAGCGTCGCAGCACCCCCGTTGACTCGATGGCCCTCGACGAGCGAAGAGAGCGTGGCCCGTCCCAGAAGCGGCGTGTCGCCGGGCAGCACGATGACGTCGCTCTCGTCGAAGTCAGCCGCCCCGTACGAGCCGGACAGACCCGTGAGCGCCACCGCGACCGCGTCGCCGGTTCCGCGCGGTTCGAACTGCTCGACGAACTCGATGGCGAGGTGCCGGGGAGCTTCGGCCTGGATGGTCTTCACGACCTCGGTCGCTCCATGGCCGACAACGACCACGACGCGCTCCACAGTCAGCGCGGCCAGCGCGTCGAGAACGTACAGGACCATCGGACGCCCGCACAGGCGGTGCAGCGGCTTCGGCGTGCCCGACCGCATTCGCGTGCCTTCGCCCGCAGCGAGCACGATGGCCGAGAGCGGACGACGGTTCATGGCCCTATTGTCCACCTCTTGGTGGACTTCGCCACCGCTTTTTCGAGCTGCAAGGAGCAATGTCTGTGGATCGCTCTCCCAGCGGGCTCGGGGTGCTCGCGAGCTACGTCGACGATCTCTGGGAAGACAGCGTTGTAGGCGCCCTCTCGTCCTACGTAGCCATCCCTTGTCTCTCGCCGGACTTCGACCCTGCCTGGGCTGACAACGGCGAGATCGGGCGCGCTGCCAGGCTGCTCTGCGAGTGGGCCACCTCGCGGCCACTCCCGGGCTGCACCGTCGAGGTCGTCGAACGTGAGGGCTTGACTCCCGCCATCATCGCGGACGTGCCGGCCACACCCGGTGCCGCGAACCGGCTCGTCACCTTGCTGTACGGCCACCTCGACAAACAACCACCGCTCGGGAGCTGGAGGAAAGGACTCGACCCGTTCGTCGCGGTGCGCGAGGGCGAGCGCCTCTACGGCAGGGGAGCCGCTGATGACGGATACTCCATCTTCGCTGCGATCGGGGCACTCGAGGCTCTCGCGGCAACCGGTGCGCCACACGGCCGGTGTGTCGTCCTCATCGAGGCGAGCGAGGAGAGCGGCAGCCCGCATCTCGGCCCGTACCTCGAAGAGGTCGGGGCTCGCATAGGCGTGCCGGGCCCCGGGCTCGTCGTGTGCCTGGACTCGGGGTGCGTCACCTACGACCGGCTCTGGAGCACCAGCTCGCTCCGTGGCTCGCTCGTGGTCACCCTGAACGTCGAGGTGCTCTCCGAAGGGGTCCACAGCGGGCTCGCGGGCGGCATCGTGCCTTCGTCGTTCCGACTTCTCCGCCAGCTGCTTTCTCGTATCGAGGACGAGGCGACCGGCGAGATCCTCGTCCCGGAGTGCCTCGCCGAAACGCCCGCCCGGTACCGGGCCGCGGCCGAGGCGATGGCCGCCGAGCTCGGCGAGGCCGCTCTCGGCGAGTTCCCGACCGTCCCTTCACTCGAGTTCTCCGGTCGCGCTGGCGCCGACCGGCTCCTTCGGCGTACCTGGATGCCGTCGCTGGCCGTGATCGGGATCGACGGCGTGCCTTCGGTGAAAGATGGCGGCAATGTGCTGAGACCGTTCACGACGGTGAAGCTCTCGGTTCGGCTGCCTCCGGCTGTCAATGCTGACCGGGCCGCCGAGGCGGTGGCCAGCACGCTGTCGGCGGACCCGCCGCAAGGGGCGAGGGTGAAAGCAGTCGTGGTGAACGCGGCGAGGGGTTTCGACGCGCCACCACAAGCGGAATGGCTTGCGCGCGCCACCGACGAGGCCTCCAAGGCTCTGTTCGGAAGACATGCGGGGACGATGAGCGAAGGCGGGACGATCCCGTTTCTGGCCGAGCTCGCGTCGCGGTTCCCCGAAGCCCAGTTCCTCGTCACCGGCGTGATCGGGCCTGGCAGCAACGCACATGGGCCAAACGAGATGCTCGACTTGGTGACAGCTCGGCGTCTCACCGCCGCGGTAGCACACGTGCTCGCGTCGGCACCCTGATCTCCAGCCGGAGCGCCCTCCGCCGCCTCGCGGCCCGATCGACACAACCGAAGGGCCCGCTGCCGTTCGGCTCAGGCGCTCCGACGCGTCGGAGCGCACTCTCAGCTCCGTTCTCGGAACGTCGCCTCCAGGCTGCGGACCTCACCGGCCAGGTCGACGAGGACGACGGCGTCGACGTAGCCAAGTCGAGAAAGGTCGTCGCCGAGCGCGTCCGCCTGCTCACCTCCGAGCTCCAGCAACAGAGCGCCGCCGCGCCGGAGGAAGCGGGGGGACTCGGTCAGAACGCGCCGGAGGACATCGGTGCCATCACGACCACCGTCGTAGGACAGCGGCGACTCGAACACGAGTGTGTCGTGCGGGAGCAGTGCCAGCGCGGGTGTCGGCACATAGGGAACCACTCCGACGACGACATCGGCGTGACCTTCGAGCGTGCGGGGCAGCACGGTGAACAGATCGCCGCAGTAGGCCTCCACGCCGTTGGCGGCCGCGCAGGCAACGGCACGCTCGTCGAGGTCGGACGCGACNNGCTCGCTCTGCCAGCGTGGAACGTAGACACCCGGATCGACGCGGACCTCCAAACCACAGAATGAGACGCTCCCGGTGATCCAGGCGAACGGCTCGCCCGTGAGCCGACGTCCGACGAGCGACTCGAGCAATTCGGCGTCGCCGGCCGCGCAGGCGAGCAGTTCGCCCGCCTCCTCCGCCGCCGCGACGAACCCGGCACCCGATAGCAATGCCTCGAGCGACCCGCGGTCGTGCACGCTCTCCTACGTGCCTGGCTCGGGGCTCAAGACCGGCCTGCACTCCGAGCCGGCCTCGCGATCAGCGCTCGCGGCGAGCGAGCGGTGGAGCACGGCAGACACCGGCCGTATCACGATCCGCTCGTCGGAGACGCTCGCAGAGCCGTCGACGATGAGGCTGAAGCCCCCGTCCTCGATCGCCGGCCACAACAAAGTGACGTCCGGGCGCGTCGACGCGTTCGAACGCGAGCGGGTTCCGCCGGACAGCTCGAGGTTGCCTTGCTCCCAGCTGACCCGCACCGAGACTGCGTGGGGGCGTCCGTCGTCCGACACGGTGAGCAGGTAGGGAGCGTCCCCGTACTTGGCCGCTTCAGAGCTCAGCTGTTCGAGCCCGACGGGAACAGTCACAGCCGCCATCGTAGGGGCTTCGCAGTGCTGGCCGGGCCCCTCAGGAGCCAAGGACGACTAGCTCCCGGGCCGTCCTGTAGCTCCGGCGTGCGACGAGCGCCGCCCGGGTGGTGACGGCCGAGATGACCGCGAGGCCAGCCGAGACGAGCGGCCACTCGGCGGCGATCGAGGTCTGGATGCCGGTCCAAGGACGGACCCCGGGACCGGAGCCGATCAGGTCGGCTCGAGGGATCGGCGGTTGGTGCGTGACACCGATGCCCCTGCCGCCACCGGCTTCAGGGGCCGACCACGACCCGGTTGCGCCCTTGGCGCTTGGCCTCGTACATCGCCGCGTCGGCAGCGGCGACCAGTGACCCCGCGCTCATGAGCTTGTCGGAGAGCTGCGCCACGCCAATCGAGACGCGCACCGGCAGCCCGCCCGTCAGGGGGTCGAAGTCAAGCGACGCGATGCGGCTGCGGAGAACCTCGGCGACCTGCACCGCGGCCTCGAGGTCCGTGTCGGGAAGCAGTGCGACGAACTCCTCACCGCCGTAGCGCGCCAGCAGATCGCCACGACGGAGACGGTCCCGAAGCCCTCTCCCGACAGCCTGCAGAACGCCGTCGCCCACGGCGTGGCCGAGCGAATCGTTTATGTCCTTGAAATGGTCGATGTCGATGAAGAGCACCGTGCACAATGCGGCATCGCGACGCGCACGGGCGATCGCACGAACCACGGCAGCGTCCAGCGCGCGCCGGTTCGCGAGCCCGGTCAACGAGTCCGTCATCGCCTCCGCTCTCACTTCTTCGTACCGGCGCGCGTGGGTGACGGCCACTGCGCACTGGTCGGCGAAGAACTCGATGGCCTGGACGTGAGCTCGATCGGGGATCAGTCCGTTGACCGGCTCGTCAACTGAGATGAGACCGAGCAGATCGCCGTCGACGTCGACGATCTTCACGGTGAGCATGTCCTCCGGGTGCCATTGGCCGTCTGACCACTCCCGGTCGCCAGCCGGAGTGTTCAGCTTGTCGTTGAGCTCTGGCGGGATCTTGAACCTGCGGTGGTCGAGAAAGTAAGAGCGGCTCATCAGCATCTCCGGTCGCATGACCCGAGCAAACTCCTCGAGCATCACCGGGGTCTCCCGCAGCTGCTTGCTCTCGGCTTCGGTGAGCCCGACAGTCGCGCCGACCACCAGAGCGTCGTCGGGCATCCGCAGGTAGATGGCGGCACGGCTGAATCCTCCTGCGGTCGTCATCGCCAGCGCGATCTCGCGCAGAACCTCGTCCAATGAGTAGTACCCACGGATCTGCGCGCTCGCAGCAAGAAGGTCCTCGAGCTGGCGGCGCTGCGCCTCCGCCACCGCAACCGCGGCATGCTCGACGGCTCGGGCACGAACGATCTCGAGGCCGACGACGGTGAGCTCGGCGAGCGTCTCGAGCAAGAGGGTCTGGTGCGGTCCGGGAAAGGGCCCGTTCAGCGGGTCAGCTGGATTCAAGAGCCCGAGCGGCTCGCCGTCCACGCCGATGAGAGGCGCGAACAACAGCGGGCCACACTGCGAGGCACCCGGCGCGATCGATGAGCCAGACGGGAGCACGCCGGCGATCACATCTGGCCTGTCGCGCACCGGATGTCCAGGCGGGACCCAGCAGACCGCACCAATGGGCACCGCCGCAGATCGGAGCGCTTCGAATGCAGACGGGCTGAGCACCCGGCTGCGAAGGGCACTGTCCTCCTCAGCGCTCAACCCCGATGTCGCCGAGTACCTGAAGACACCGTCGTCGCCTTTGATCGCGATCGCGCAAACATTGCACCCGAGCTTGTCGCGCGCGGTGGTGTTGATCAGGTCGAGCAGCTCGGCTTCATCGGAGATCCTCCCGAGCGCGCGGGCCACCTCGAGGATCTCGCGCAGCCCTTCCGCGGCCTCCTCCAGACCCCTGGCCTCGTGCGGGGAACCGGCCGGTCGTTCTCCGGTCATGGCCGCAACCCTGTCATGCCTAGCGCCCCCACGAGCTTGGCGAGCGTCATTGGGCGTATTCCATCACGTTCGAAGGCTCCGTGAGGTGCAAGGTCGAGCGCGGTCGGGGTCAAGGTTGGTCTCGGTCGAGCCATTTGTCGACGATCATCGGTGCCCACGAACCAAGCCGGTCGATCATCGACTCGGGGTCGGCCTCGATCACGACCATGTCGCGGTGCTCGGCGCGCAAGAACCGCTGTCGGGTGGCCAGTTCGAACAGCTCGAGCAACGGGTTGAAGAAAACACTCACGTTGAGGATCCCGCACGGCTTGACGTGAATGCCGAGCTGGGACCACGTGAGCACTTCGAAGAACTCGTCCAGGGTCCCGAATCCGCCCGGCAGCATGACGAAGGCGTCGGACTCGTCGACCATCGCCGCCTTACGTTCGTGCATCGTCGTGACGACTTGCAGCGTCGTCAGGCCCAGGTGGGCGACCTCCTTGTCCTTCAGTGCCTGCGTGATCACTCCGTGCACGACGCCGCCGTCAGCCAACGCCGCGTTGGCGAGCACTCCCATCAGCCCGACACGGCCACCTCCGTACACCAGCCGGATATCACGGCGAGCGAGCAGGCGCCCCAACGACTCGGCCGCGTCGGCGAAGCATGGGTCGACCCCCCGGCTCGATGCACAGTAGACACCGACAGAAGAGAGATTCCGCGGCATGATCGTCTCCAAAAGCGAGCTCTTCAGGATCAGGACAACGATAGGCCCTGACCGCCAGGAGCGGACCAGCTTGTCCCCGACGGTGAGCGGTGCCGGCCGGAGTGCTCACGCCTGGAGGCGAGGCGTACGCAAGAGCCGTCGTCGAGATGTGGGCGAGCTGCGGAGGCGCCTCCGCCGTGCTCTGTTCGTAGTCGATGTCAACGACGTGAGCTGTGGCTCTCGGCGGATCTAAGCTGGGGCGATCCCCGGGCCCCCGACGAAAAGCCAGCCGGATGCTGGTCTATGGTTGCGCAAGGACCTTGAGCAAGCGGGGGGATCATGATGAGACGCCGGTCCGTGGCTTTGTTAGTGGCCGTGCTTGCAGCATCTTCATCGTTTGCTGTTTGGGCTGCCCCTTCGAGGGCGCAGGCGACCGTCAGGTCCGCGCTCACGGTGCTGCGAACGAGTGCAAGCCCGCAGGTTCCAGAACACTCGTCCGCGCTCGGAGCGCTGGCACCCTCGGCGGATGTTCACGTCGACGTCACGCTGAAGCTGCCGGACCCGTCGGCTGTGACGGCCTTCATCACATCCCTGTCTGATCGCAGCTCGCCGAACTTCCAGCACTTCCTCCGCCCAGGACAGTTCGGTCAGCTCTTCGGACCGCCGTTGTCAGAAGTGGCCGCAGTCGAAGCGGTGCTTCGCTCCGACGGGCTCCGCCCCGGCCGGGTGAGCTCGAACCGGCTCTCGATCCCGGTGACGGCACCGGCCTCAGCGATCGACCGAGTCTTTCATGTGAGGCTCCTGCGCTACCGGTTGTCCAGCGGGCGCACCGCGTTCACTACCCTGTCGGCGCCGAGCATCTCGGCATCGGTGGCCGCGGACGTACAAGGGGTCATCGGCCTGAGCGATCTCACTCAGCTCCAGAGCTCTGCCGTCCGCTCAACTGAGGTACGCGAGGTTCACGCGTCAGGGAGGCTCGCCCTTCACCCGGCAACGACGGGCCCCAGGCCATGCGCGGCTGCCGCCTTCGTGGCCGACACCTATGGGAGCTACACGGCCGACCGGTTGGCGAGCTACTACGACATGACGCCGCTGTACGCCCTCGGCGACTTCGGCCAGGGTGTCCACGTCGCCCTGGTGGAGCTCGAGCAGGACTCGTCGACCGACATCGCCGCCTACCAGTCGTGCTACGGGACGAACACCACCGTGAATTACAGCCCGGTCGATGGCGGCGCCGGTCCTGATCCCAACTACGGCGCGTCCGGCAGCGGCGAGGCGGCTCTCGACATCGAGGACGTCATCGGCCTTGCCCCAAAGGCGACGATCGACGTCTACCAGGGACCGACCA
>PMVZ01000121.1 GCA_003166375.1 Acidimicrobiaceae bacterium
GCCGGCGCCGACGGGAATCGCCGCCAGGTGCTGCGCCGCGGGTTTGCCACAAAAAAGAAGGCTCAGGAGGAGCTCGAGATCGTGCGGGGCCAGAGCCGCACGAACAGTTACATTGCTCCAGCCAGACTGACCGTAAAGGAGTACCTCGAGCAGTGGGTGGCCGGCCTGCCGGTGACGGGACTGCGTCCGTCAACGATTGACGGCTACCGGCGAAACATGAACTACGTGATCTCCGCCTTGGGCGGCCGCCGTCTCGAAACCATCACGCCGCTCGACCTGGACCGGCTCTATTCCCAACTGCTCGTCTCGGGACGCCGGCAAAAGCCCGGGCCTCTCTCGAAGAGGACCGTCTTCTACATCCATTCCGTTCTGCATCGAGCTCTGTCGGACGCCGTCAAGAAGGGCATCCTCGCCCGGAATGTGGCAGATGACGCCTCCGCCCCGTCCGCGAAGTCCACGCGGCCGCCGGAGGCATCCTGGTGGACGCCGGCCGAACTGCGTACGTTCCTCCGCTCCACAGCGGAGGAGCCGCTTGGGCCGCTGTTTCGGGTGGCAGCGATGACAGGCATGCGAAGGGGCGAGGTTTGCGGGCTGCGCTGGTCCGACGTCGACCTTGATGTCGCGCGTATCGAAGTCCGTCAACAGCTGAACGTGGTCCGCTCACCCGGTGCACCTGACGGCGGTCTCGTCTTTTCTGCGCGCACCAAGACCGACCACGGGCGACGATCGGTCGACATCGATCGGGCGACGGTCGCCGTCTTGCGGACCCAACGGAAGCGCCAAGCGGAGCAACGTTTACTCGTCGGCGCGGGCTGGTCGAACGATCACGACCTGGTGTTCACGGACCCCGCCGGCCACCCGCTCGATCCAGAGTCCGTCGCCAAGGTGTTCGACCGCCGGGTCGCCCGGCTCGGGCTCAAGCGGCTCAGGTTCCATGACCTCCGCCACACGCACGTCGCTCACCTGATCGCGGCCAAGCAGCAACCGCTCAAGATAGCGAAGCGGCTCGGTCACGCTTCGGCAGCCTTCACGCAGGACCGTTACGGCCACCTCTTCGAGGATGCCGACTCGGAGGCGGCCGCGGCAGTCGCGGCAATGGTCGACGAGGCCTTGTGATCAAACTGTGATCAACGGGCCGTATTTGACCCCTCGCAACGTTGTCCGTAAGCCCGTGAGCTGCGATTTTGTGTCGGGAACGACGTGCCCGGAGCGGGACTTGAACCCGCACGCCCTTTCGGACAACGGCTTTTGAGGCCGCCGCGTCTGCCATTCCGCCATCCGGGCCCGTAGGGCGAGCGTAGCTGGCCTGGTGCACCCCGGTCACCCCTTGGACCTGCAAGCCTGAAGGTGATGGGAGAGGTCACGGCCGACGGTCCGTCTCGGTACCCGGGACCCGCATCTTTCGAGGTCGCGGTGGGCACCGGTGGAAGCGTCGATCCGCCTGGCGTGCCAACAGCTGCTTGCTCTGTCCGTCGCGAGCTGCGAGGCGCCCTACGACCCTCTGAGCTAGCAGAGGCCGCCGTTCTTGGTGACCTAGGTCTCGTCCTCGAGGTACTCGGGTGGTTCGTGCCGGTCGTCGGCGCGGCCTTTCAGGGCCTGGCAATCGTTCCGTTCGCGGCGCTCGCAGCCCGGCAGCGAGCACGGACGGCTGTGGTCGCGATGTTCGCTGCCAGCTCGGTCTCGTTTCTCGTCGGGGGAGTTGGGATCGTCGTTCAGACCGTGATCGCCGGCTCGCTCGGGCTTGCTGTCGGCACTGCCTACCGGCGGCGCTGGAACCCGGCCACGGCCGTGCTCATCGCCACTGTCACGACCGGGATCCCGGTCGCGGTGATCTCCCTCGTGGGAGAGGCGCTGTCGCCTGGGCTTCGACGCCTCGCCTTCGCACAGGTGGAGATCTTGTGGCGAGACGCTCGAGCCGGGCTCAAGCTGGGCGGTGCCGGTTCGCTCGCGTCGTCGGGCGACGAGACGCTTCGATGGGTCATAAACCACTGGTGGCTGACGGTCCCCTTGTTCGAGCTCCTCGCCATCGTGCTGGCTGCGGCGCTCTGCGCGCGCTACCTCTGGCCGCTCCTGGCGCGTCTCGAGCATGACTCGCCAGCCCCAGCAGAAGACTCACCTTGGTCGGGCCCGGATGTGGTCGTCCGCTCCGGGGCTGCGGCGGGCGTCGTTGCTGGCGATCCGGCTCCGGTGCCCGTCGAGCTCGACCAGGTCTCGTACCAGTATCCGGGCAGCAATGCCTGGGCGGTCGCGCAGGTCTCGCTGAGCGTCCAGCCCAGGTCGTTTCTTGCTGTTGTCGGCCCAAATGGCTCGGGCAAGTCGACCCTTGTGCGCCTGTTAGCAGGGCGCTTGTCGCCGACGCTGGGTACGGTGCGCCGGACCGGCGATCCCGGTCTCGGTTTGCCGGGCGGCACATCCATGATCTTCCAGAGGCCAGAGAGCCAGGTGCTGGGGGTTCGCGCACGTGACGACGTGGTTTGGGGGCTGCCGCCGACGCCGCGGCCGGACGTGGGAGCGTTGCTCGCGCGGGTCGGTCTAGCAGGCTTCGAGGAGCGCGAGACAGCTGGGCTGTCCGGCGGGGAGCTGCAAAGGCTAGCGATAGCCGCATGTTTGGCCCGCGAACCGCGTCTGCTCATCTCCGACGAGGCGACGGCGATGATCGACGGGCCGGGTCGGGCCGAGGTCGTCGCGTTGCTCGAGTCGCTTGCCGCCGCGGGTATCACAGTTGTGCATGTCACCCACCGCGAAGCCGAGGCGGCCAAAGCAGACTCGGCGATCCTCATGCTCGCGGGACGGGTGGTATCGCCGCCGCCGCTGCTGCCACCGCCGCCGCCGCTGCTGCCACCGCCGCCGCCGCTGCTGCTGCCGCCGGGTGCGCCAACCCCCCGCTCCGGCTTGCGGCCGGGGCGCGAGAGGCCCCCAGCCGTAGACACGCGACCAACCGAGCCCGGGTGGTCCCGAGTGCCCCGGCGATCGTTCCTACGCGTACGGGAGCTGGGCTACGTGTATGCGAACCGAACCCCTTGGGCCCGTCGCGCGCTTGAGGGCATCGATCTCGATCTCCGCCGGGGCGAGGGCCTCGTGGTCACCGGGGACAACGGGTCGGGCAAGTCGACGCTTGCTTGGAGCCTCGCAGGACTCCTTGTCCCGACCGAGGGTGAGGTGTTGCTCGATGGACAGCCGGTCGTCGCCGGCACTGGTGCGGTTGGGATCTCCTTTCAGCACGCGCGCCTCCAGCTCATCCGCCCGACGGTGTTGTCAGACGTCGCGTATGGCGCCGACAAGGATCGGGCAACGGCCGCCCTGCGTTCGGTCGGTCTCGATCCCGTGACGATGGGGCCGAGGCGGGTCGACGAGCTTTCCGGTGGCGAGCAGCGTCGCGTCGCCCTTGCCGGGCTGCTCGTGCGCGATCCCGTGCTTCTCGTGCTCGACGAGCCCTACGCAGGGCTGGACGACGAGGCGAGGGCCGGGCTCGCCGCTGTTCTCGCCCGGCTACGCGACGAGCGGGAGATGGCAACGGTGGTCGTCTCGCACGACCTCGACAACGCGGACCTGCTGGGTGACCGGTTGGTCACGCTCGAGGCCGGGCGCGTGGCGGGCGAGCCGAGCGCTTGGAGCGGCACGTGACGCCGAACGGGCAGGGGCGGCCAACAGGGCTTCTCGAGACCACGGGCGAGGATTCGCGCAGGCGCGCCCGCAACCTGCACCTTGGCGAGATCCACGTCGTGCGGTTCGTGCCTGGGACAAGCCCGCTCCACCGCATGTGGGCTGGGACCAAGCTCGTCGCTCTCGGTTTGCTCTCGATCGCCCTGCTTCTCTGGCCATCGTGGAAATCAATCGGGATCATGGGCGCACTGGTGCTCATCGCGTTCCTGGCGGCACGTCTGCCGAGGGGGATCAGCCCGAGGCTCCCGTGGTGGCTGGGCGGTGTCCTTGCGGCCGGCGCCGTCCTCGCCCTCGTCTCTGGTGGCCAGCCGGATGTCCACCTCGGTTCGCTCAGGGTGGGCCTCGGAGGTCTCGGCAACTTCACGCGTTTTTCGATGGTGGGGGTCGACGTGCTCGCAAGTGCCGCGTTGCTGGGTTGGACGACACCCCTGGCCGACCTGTCGCCCGCTCTCGGGAGGCTGCTCGGCCCCTTGCGCCACTTGCGCGTGCCCGTCGACGAGCTCGTCGGTGCGATCGCGCTCTCCATCAGGTGCCTGCCGTTGCTGCTCGAAGAGGCGCGCGTGCTGCGGGCGGCCCGCAGGGCTCGCCGACCGGCCAACCCTCGATCGTTCAGGGAACTTGGCGACGAGTCCGTCGAAGTTGTTTTCGGAGCCCTCGCCAACGCGATCAGACGGGCACGGGAGATCGCCGAGGCGATCGAGGCCAGAGGCGGTGTGCCGACCGTTGCTCCCGAGACCCACCCGTTCGTGGGCATTGACGTGCTGGCGTTGGTGATAAGTGCCATGGCTGTCTCCGCGATGGCCGTCCTCCGCTGAGGGCCCCGGACGGTCCACGAGCTCCGGCCCAGCGGTGCTCGGCCCCGCCCCGGACGGCCGCACCAGTTCCGGCTGGTTGCCGGGCCTCCGTTCGAAAGGGAATGGCGAACGACCCAAGAGCTCGGTCGTAGACTTCTCTTGTGAAGCGCGACGAGGTGGAACGGCGCCTCTTGGATGTCCACGCTCGTCTGGTGCGCGCACGGCAGGAGCTGGCGGTCGCCGAAGAGCAGCTCGACGTGTTCCTCGAAACCGCGGATGAGGCGCGCCTTCGGGCACTCGTTTCCGAGACGCCGTTGGCCGACCGCGACTGGCAGGATGCTCAGCGGCACGCCGAGGCGATGATCCGTGGGCGTGACAACGCCAGTGCCCGGGTTGCCGAGCTGGAGCGTGCGCAGGACGAGCTGCTCGCCAAGCTCGTAGTGTGAACAGCAATCGGACACACAAGAGGCGTGAGTCAATAAAGGAGTGGACCCGTTGGCCAGAACCGTCGTGATTGCCGAGGACGAGGCGATTGTTCGCCTAGACCTGCGCGAAATACTCGAAGAGCAGGGCTTCGACGTCGTCGGCGAGACCGGACGCGGCGACGAGGCCGTCGAGCTCGCGAGACTGCATCGGCCTGACCTTGTGATCCTCGACATCAAGATGCCGGGGCTCGACGGGTTGTCGGCGGCCAGCGAGATCAACCTCGAGCGGGCTTCAGCCGTCCTCATCCTCACGGCTTTCAGCCAGCGCAACCTGATCGAGCAGGCGCGTGATGCCGGGGCACTCGCCTATCTCGTAAAGCCGTTCCAGCAAGACGAGTTGCTGCCGGCCATCGAGGTCGCGCTCGCCCGGTTCAACGAGATGCAGGCGCTCGAGGCGGAGAACGCCGCGCTGGCCGACGACAAGCGCAATCTCGAGGAACAGCTGGCGACGCGTCGTTGGGTCGACCGGGCCAAAGGCAAGCTCATGGACGACCATGGGATGCGGGAGGCTGATGCCTTCACATTCATCCAGCAGACCGCCATGAACCAACGGACGACGATGCGCGAAATATCGGCGAAGATCGTCGAGGGCGAGATCGTCCCCTGACCCGTCACAGCCGGGCGCGCCCGGCTTAGCATGCACGTAGTGGCGCGCGACCTCCTTCTCGACGGCCACTCCCTTGCGTACCGGGCGTGGTTCGCCCTGCAGGAAGCGCAGTTGTCCACGGCGTCCGGTCAGGAGACCCAGGCCGTGTACGGCTTTGTCTCGATGCTCGCGAAGCTGCTCGAGGACCAGTCGCCTACCGGGATGGCGGTGGCGTTCGACCGGCGCGGACCGACGTTCCGTGATGCCCTCGCCGTGACCTACAAGGCGGGTCGGCCGGTGACACCGGAACCCCTTCTCGAGCAGATCGAGCTCATACGCAGGCTGGTCGAGACCCTTGGTGTTCCTGCCGTCGATGCGGAGGGATACGAGGCCGACGACGTGATCGCAACGCTTGCCACGCGCTTGTCTGGCGAAGGCCACGAGGTTGTCATCGTGACCGGTGACCGGGACGCGTACCAGCTGGTGCGCGATCCGCTCGTGAAGGTTCTGTACAACCGCCGCGGCGTGACCGACTACGTGCTCTACGACGAAGCCGGGATCGAAGAGAGGACTGGCGTGCGGCCGGGGCTGTACCCGTTCCTGGCTTCGCTGCGCGGTGATCCCTCCGACAACCTTCCGGGTGTCCCAGGGGTGGGGGAGAAGACCGCAGCCAAGCTCGTCAACACCTACGGCGACGTCGACACGCTCTACGCGCACCTAGGGGAGCAAACGCCGAAACTGAGGGCCTCCCTTGCCGAACACGAGGCGCAGGTGCGGCTCAACTTGCAGATGACCCCGCTGGTTCGCGATGTGCCTCTCAACTGTGTGATCGACGACCTCGTCCTCGGCCGGTCCAATCGCGAGGAGATGCGCAGCCTGTTCGAGCTGCTCGAGATCCGGGGCCCCCGCGATCGGATCTTCAAGCAACTCGATCGCCTGGAACCGCTGGCCAGGCGGTCGTCGGGTGCCGGCGCGGACGGGCAGAGCGAGTCCGGTGCCAGTTCGGACGGCGCTCTCGAAACGGTCCAGCGACCTGTTCAGATCGTGGTGCTCGAAGAAGTCGCCGATGCCCGCGCATGGCTCACATCGCTGGCTTCCTCGCCCGACCCGATTGCCATCGAGGCGGTGTGGGCGGGCGCTGCAGGCCGATCCGCTGTCGAGGGGCTCGCCTTGGCGGCGCTCGGGGAGACGCTTGTGTCCGCCGGCGACGAGGACGCGCCCGAGGATCGAGCCGAGCCCGACGACCGGCCGCTTGTCGTGGGCTGGCTGGACGGTCGCCAGATCGCCGAGCCGGACATTGTCGAAGCTCTCCAGGTCGTGCTCGGCGCGAGGCGCGACGGTGCTCGGCGCATAGTTGCTCATCGTGCGAAGGAGCTCATGCGCGCTCTCGAGCCGTTAGGAGTTCCTTTCACCGGGCTCGATCTCGATACCGCTGTCGCCGCCTACCTCCTCGATGCCCGGGAAGGCCAAGCCTCGCTGTCGGGGCTGGCCAGTCTCGTGCCAACGTTCGGCTCCGGGAGAGGCCAAGAACAACGCGGGCATGCCGCCGAGCAGCTCGGGTTCGACCTCGGGGATGAAGGCCTGTCCGAGGGACAAGTGGGCGAGGCCGATGCCACAGCAGCGGGCGCGAGACAGGCGGCCGAGCAGGTGGCCATGCTCGGCCAGCTCGCACCCGGGATCCGCCGGGCCCTGGAGGAGACCGGGGCGACTCACCTTTACGAGGATGTCGAGCGTCCGCTGATCCGCGTGCTCGCAAAGATGGAGCTCGCGGGGATCGCGGTCGACATCGACAAGCTGCGAGCTATCGGCGACGAGCTGACCTCTGAGGCACGAAGGTTGGAGGCCGAAGTCCAGCAGCTGGCCGGCGAGGAGTTCAATGTCAACTCGACTCCCCAACTGCGGCGCATCCTTTTCGACAAGCTCGAGCTCGTTCCGCAGAAGCGTACGAAGACCGGGTACTCCACCGACGCTCAGAGCCTGCTGCGCCTGCGCGACACCCACCCGCTCGTGGACACCCTCCTTCGATACCGGGAGGTCGAGAAACTGCGCTCCACCTACGGAGAGGGCCTGCTCGCCGAGGTCGCCCCCGACGGGCGCATTCACGCCTCGTTCAACCAGACCGTCGCCCGCACCGGCCGCCTTTCCTCGGACCAACCGAACCTGCACAACATCCCGGTGCGCAGCCTCATCGGCCGTCGCTTCCGCGAAGCCTTCGTGCCGAGCGCCGGCTGCGAGCTGTTGGTCGCGGACTACGACCAGATCGAGTTGCGCGTCATCGCCCACTTGGCCGACGATCCCGGCCTGGTCGAGGCGTTTCGCTCCGGGCTCGACATTCACAGCACGACAGCGGCGAGGGTCTATGGCGTCGAACCTGCCGAGGTGACCCTGGCGATGCGTTCGAAGGCGAAGATGATCTCCTACGGCCTCGCGTACGGGATGGAGGCGTACGGGCTCTCCCAGCGCCTTGGCGTCGGAGTCGAGGAGGCGGCCGCGATCCTCGCGCAGTACTTCGCCGCGTTCCCGAACGTGAAGCAGTACATGGAGCGCTCGGTGGCCGAAGCCCGGGGGCGGGGGTACACCGAGACCCTGCTGGGCCGGCGCCGCTACCTGCCCGAGCTCGACTCGAACAACTTCCGCGTGCGCCAGGCGGCAGAACGCCAAGCGATGAACGCCGGCATCCAGGGGCTCGCGGCGGACATCTTCAAGGTCGCGCTGGTGCGCCTTGACGAGGCGCTGGAAAGGCGCGGGCTCTCCAGCCGGATCGTGCTCCAGGTCCATGACGAGATCCTCGTCGAGGCGGTCGCCGGCGAGCGCGACGAAGCCCTTGCCCTGACGGTCGAGACCATGGAGCATGCCTTCGAGTTGCGGGTTCCCATGGCAGTGCACGTGGCAATCGGGGGCAGCTGGGCGGCGGGCAAGGAGCCCGCCATGGACTCGGGCGCCGATTTCGACGCGGCCGATCCTCTCGATCAGGGCGAGCCGGTCATGTGACATTGTGGCCTTGGCCTAGCCGACGGGTAGCATTGTTGCGCGACCATTACGGCGGCAACCAAGTTCTGGTCGGCGGCGTACCAGCCAGCGCAGAATCCGAGTCCAATTCCAATCGTCAGCGGCGGCCGGCGCGGCCCGCCACTTCCTAATGACCTGTCCGAAAAGAGAGCGACCTACTTCCAATGTCCGACACTATGAGCACCACCGCAGCCGATTCCTCCGCAGACCAAGAGCGCCATGGCACCTTCGACGCCGACGGGGTCTACGTTCCCCGCAAGATCGTCGAGGACGACCTCGGCGACCTGTCCTTCGAGGACGCGATCGACCAGACCATCGTCGCTTTCGAGGACGGGGACGTTGTCACCGGCAAGGTGGTGAAGGTCGACAAGGACGAGGTGCTCCTGGACATCGGCTTCAAGTCCGAGGGCGTGATCCCGGCACGTGAGCTCTCCATCCGCCACGACCTCGATCCTCACGACGTCGTCTCGGTCGGGGACGAGATCGAAGCGCTCGTGCTCCAGAAGGAGGACAAAGAAGGTCGCCTGATCCTGTCGAAAAAGCGTGCCCAGTACGAGCGCGCCTGGGGCACGATCGAGCGGGTCAAGGAGTCCGGTGGCGTCGTGAAGGGCCTCGTGATCGAGGTCGTGAAGGGTGGGCTCATCGTCGACATCGGTCTGCGCGGGTTCCTCCCGGCATCTCTCGTCGAGCTTCGGCGGGTGCGCGATCTCCAGCCGTACATCGGCAAGTCGCTCGAGGCCAAGATCATCGAGCTCGACAAGAACCGCAACAACGTCGTGCTTTCACGGCGCGCGTGGCTCGAGGAGACCCAGCGCGAGCAGCGCGGCGAGTTCCTGGTGAACCTGAAGCCGGGCGAGGTCCGCAAGGGCGTTGTGTCATCGGTCGTGAACTTCGGCGCGTTCGTGGACCTCGGAGGCATGGACGGGCTCGTTCATGTCTCCGAGCTGTCCTGGAAGCACGTCGACCACCCGTCCTCGGTCGTCGCGGTGGGCGACGAGGTCAATGTCCAGGTGCTCGACGTCGACCTCGACAAGGAGAGGATCAGCCTGTCGCTGAAGGCGACCCAGGTCGACCCTTGGCAGGAGTTCGCCACGAACCACCGGATCGGCGAGCTCGTCTACGGCAGGATCACCAAGCTCGTTCCCTTCGGCGCTTTCGTTCAGGTGGGCGACGGGATCGAGGGCCTTGTGCACATCTCGGAGATGGCCGCGCACCACGTCGACCTGCCGGAGCAGGTCGTCACGCCCGGTGAGGAGCTCTGGGTGAAGATAATCGACATCGACCTTCAACGCCGCAGGATCAGCCTTTCGATCAAGCAAGCCGCCGAAGGCGGCGAGGTCGCCGAGGAGTACCGCGAGGCCTTTGGCGAGCACGCCTACGACGCGGAAGGCAACTACATCGGTTACGACTACTCGGCGACCGACTTCACCCCGGAGACAGAGAGCCAAGCGGCATGGGCCGACCTCCTCGCGGCCAACGAGGCCGCAATCGCGACNNGGAGAGCAGTGACGAAGTGCTGGTTGCCGGCGCGGACATGCTGGAAGTGACAGCTGATTCTCCCTCAGAGGAGCCCGCGGAGACCGCCGAGCCCGCCGAGCCCGCGGAGACCGCGGAGACCGCCGAGCCTGTGGTCCCGGTGACCCAGTCCGACGAGGCACCCTCGGACTGAGGCGTCCCGAATCGTCGGGCCTGGTCGGTAGCTCCCGCTCGAGGAGGACATCTCGGAAGCTCACACGGGACATCCGGGCTACCGGTTGAGAATGAAGGGCCGCGACTACCATGCGGTCGATGCACCCGGTGAACGCGCCGGTGCGGTCACCCGAGGTGCCGACGCCGCCTTCAGAGAGGACTGAGACGCGCAGCGCCACTCCGGGTCGAACGCTCGAGCAGACCGTTGTCGCGACAGCGTGTGGGGCCGTGCTGGTTGTCACGGTGGTACTGCGTTTCTGGACGCCTTCGCCAATGTGGCTCGACGAGGCGCTCACCGTCAACATCGCCAAGGCGCCTTTGCACCTCATTCCGCACCTGCTTCGGGACGACGGGGCGCCGCCTTTGTACTACGTGCTCCTCCACTTCTGGATGAAGGTGTTCGGCACGAGCGACCTCGGAGCGCGCTCGCTCTCGGGGGTCATAGGGATCCTGACGCTCCCTGTGGCGTGGATCGCGGGTTACAGGGTTGGCTCTCAGTCCTGGCGAGTGCCCGGTGTCACCAGTCCGGGCGCAGCAGAGCCCTGTGCCGCGGAGGCCGACGGGGAGGACGGCGCCTCTGAGCACGCGGCGCGTGAAGGGGCCGGTCGGCTCGTGGCGTGGACGGCGACCCTGCTCGTCGCCACTTCGCCGTTCGCCGTGTACTACGACACAGAGGCCCGCATGTACTCGCTCGTCATCTTGCTCTCGACGCTGGGCGTGCTGGCCTTCACTTCAGTCCTTCGCAAGCCCACTGTCTGGAATGCGCTGGCCCTGGCCGCTGTGACCTGCGGCCTGGAGTACAGCCACTACTGGGCGTTGTTCTTTGTGGCCGCCACCGCCGTCGGCAGCGTCTTGTGCGCGAGGTCCGGCCCTCACGCACACAGCTGCCGGGTCGCACTTGCCGGATTGGCGGCCGGAACGTGCGCCTTCGGGCCGTGGATCCCGGCTTTCATCTTCCAGTTGCACCACACCGGCACGCCTTGGGCGACGCCGGCGGACTTCACGGCGCTCGTCTACACCTTCACGCAGTTCGCCGGCGGTGACTCCGACGCGGGCCGGGCGCTCGCTCTGCTGTTCGCCTTCCTGGCGCTGCTCGCGATTGCCGGCAGCGCCGTGGACACTCGGCGGGTCATGCTCGATCTGCGGACGCGACCGGGGGTTCGCGGGCTTGCGTTGCTGTCCGGCGGGACACTGCTGATAGCCGTGATCGCCGACAAGCTCACCGGGAGCACGTTCGCGGACCGCTACTCCGCCGTGATCTTGACGCCGTGCTTGTTGGTGGTCGCTTACGGCCTGACGGCATTGACGGACCGCCGCGTGCGCCAAGGGGTCGTCGCCGTCGCGATCGCGCTCGGTCTGGCGGCCTCGATCCCGAACGCCTTTCTCACAAGGACTCAGGCCGCGCAGGTTGCTTCTGCGGTGCTCGCCCGCGCGCATCGCGGTGACGTGGTGGCCTACTGCCCCGATCAGCTCGGCCCGGCCGTGAGCCGAGAGATCGACGACCGCTTTGACGAGGTGGCCTTCCCGCGCGCGAGCGCTCCGGGGATCGTGAACTGGGTTGACTACGCCGCCACCGTCGAGCACGCGAGCACGAGCACGTTCGTCAAGCTTCTCGTGTCGCGAGCCGGACCGCGAAACGTGATCTGGTACGTCTCGGCACCGGGCTACCTCAACTTCGGGAGCGACTGTCAGCTGATCGCCAACGGCCTTGCCGCGAGACGGCCCCAGCAAGAGGTCGTGGGCGAGAGAGCCTCCGACACGCCATTCGAGATCTTCGAGGGCGAGAGCCTCTATCGTTACGCGCCGTCGTGAGCAGCAGGACGATCAACCACCGCACTGCCAGGGCGCAGTGGGAGGTCGCTTCGCCTGCGCTGCGAGCGGCCGCGCTCCCGTTTGTCGCGTCAAGAGCGATCGTGCTCGCTGCGCTCGGTGCGGCCCGGTTCTCCGCGAGCGTCTTCAAGTTGGGCGCCATCGCGCGCAACGCCAGTCATTCAGGCCTGCTCGCTTGGGATGCTCGCTGGTACGAGAGGATCACCGCCCACGGCTACGCAGGTCTGGGCAACGGCGCGTTGCGCTTTTTCCCGCTGCTACCGGTGTTGGCGAGGTCATTTCGAGCGGTGCCCGGGATGACGGCCGGGCTGTCGTTGATCATCGTCGCGAACATTGCGTCCTTTGCTGCCTTTGCCGTGCTCTATCGCCTTGTCATGTTCGAGCTCGGCGACGAGGCGTGTGCCCGCCGGGCTGTGTGGCTGCTCGCTCTCGCGCCGCCGGCCTTCGTTCTCGTGATGGGCTACGCGGAGTCGCTTCTGCTCCTGACCTCGCTAGTGGCTTTCCTGGGCTTGAGAGAACGCCGCTACGCCCTTGCGATCTGCGCCGCGTTTGCGGCCGGGCTGTGCAGGCCCGTCGGGATGCTGCTGGCGATCCCGGCAGTGATCGAGGTGGCTGCAAGCTGGCGTTTGCTACCGGCTCGTGAGCGCATCGTCGGTGCCGGCGCAGTGCTCGCGGCCCCAGCGGGTGCGGCGGCGTATCTCGGCTGGGCCCAGGTGACTGTCGGGAGCTTCTGGCTCCCACTGCGCGAGCAGCTCTCACGATCGCGCCGGGGCACGATCGCCGACCCGTTCGTGACCTTTGCGCGCGACGCGCGTGATCTGGTGCACGGCACCCATCTCGGTACCGCGGAGCACGCTTTTTGGGCGGTGCTGCTGTTGCTGCTCGCGGCGTTCATCATCTGGAAGCTCCCGGACGCCTATGGCTGGTACACGGTGGCCGTGCTCGCCGTGGTGTTGACGGCTTCCAACCTCGTATCCCTCGAGCGGTACGGGCTCGGCTGCTTCCCCTTCGTCATCGCCGCTGCGATGCTCACGAAAGGCCGCAAGACCTATCGAGTCGTGATCGGGCTTTCGGGCTCAGCGCTCCTCGCCTACGCGATGCTGGCATTTCTCGGCAAGTATGTGCCCTGACGCGCTGCGCGGTGAGGGGACAGACGAGCCGGTCCCGAGTGCCCCGTGCGATGATGGCCCGACCATGACCCGGGCGGACAATTCGAGCGCTGACGCCCGCTCCCGAGATGCCAGTCGGCCTGGCCTGGTCGTCGTGGTCGGCGCCGGCCCGGCGGGTTTGACCGCCGCGTACGAGCTTGGCAAACGGGGTGCCACTTGCACCGTCTTCGAGATGGACTCCGCGGTGGGTGGGATCTCCCGCACCGTGGAACGGGAGGGATGGAGGTTCGACATAGGGGGGCACCGCTTCTTCACGAAGGTGCCCGAGGTCGAGAACCTGTGGCGAGAGATCCTCGGGCCGGAGGACTTCCTGCTGAGGCGCAGGCTGAGCCGGATCTACTACGAGGGGAACTACTACGACTACCCGATCCGGCTCGGGAATGCGCTGCGGGGTCTCGGACTGGTCGAGTCGACGCGGTGCGGCCTCTCGTTCTTGTGGGTGCGGGTGCGTCCTCCGAAGGACCTCGACACCTTCGAGGGCTGGACGGCCCGGGCCTTCGGGTGGCGCCTGTACCGGAAGTTCTTCAAGGCCTACACCGAAAAGGTGTGGGGGATACCGGCGGCCGAGATCAAAGCGGACTGGGCTGCCCAGAGAATCAAGAGCCTGACGCTCGGGAACGTGATCAGGAACGCGTTCGCCCCGAGCCACAACAAGGACCGCATCACCTCGCTCATCGAGGAGTTCCACTACCCGCGCCTGGGTCCGGGGATGATGTGGGAGCGTGCCCGAGAGCTCGTGGAGGACCAGGGTTCGAAGGTGTTGTTGGGCACCCGGCTCGAGTCGATCCGCCGTTGCGGCGGTCGAGCGGTGACGGCGGTGACAAGGTCGGTCGTGGCGGAGGAGGCCGGCACCGCGGGCGCGGTGGCGAGCGGGGCGACCTCGACTGCAACCTGGCCTTTTGACCACTTGATCTCCTCGATGCCGCTCTCCGAGCTTGTCCAGGTGATGGATCCGCCGGCACCTGAGCAGGTTCAGCAAGCCGCCGGCGCTCTGCACTATCGCGACTTCCTCACTGTCGCGTTGGTCTTGCCGGCCGATCGCGGCTTTCCGGACAATTGGATCTACGTGCATTCGGAAAAGGTGCGAGTGGGGCGCGTCCAGAACTTCGGCTCGTGGTCGCCCGATCTCGTGAAACAGGGCCGAACTTGCCTCGGACTCGAGTACTTCGTCTTCGAGGGTGACGCACTCTGGTCGATGGCGGACGACGATCTCGTTGCTCTCGGCACCCGCGAGCTCGCGACGCTCGGCCTGGTCAAGCCCGGCGACGTCGAGAAGGGCTTCGTGGTCAGGATGCCAAAGGCCTATCCGGTCTATGACGCGGGATATCACCTGAAGGTGCAGGCTATCCGTGAGTGGCTGGAAGCCGAAGCGCCGAACGTCCATCCGATTGGCCGTAACGGCATGCATCGCTACAACAACCAGGACCACTCGATGCTGACCGCGATGCTGACAGTCGAGAGCCTTTACGGTGAACCGTTCGACACTTGGGCTGTGAACGTGGAATCGGGCTACCACGAGGAGCAGGTCGGAAGGCGGTCCAGCGGGTCGCCGTCGGGTGGCACCGGTACCGGTCGAGCTGCGCCCATGCCGGTTGGATCATGAGCCGTAGCCGATGAGGGGTCGTGCCCCCAGCTCGTCGATGCGATCGGCCTCCCGATCGGATGCCGCGAGCGCGGCGATGCCCGCCGCTGGGCCACATGCGGGGGGTGCAGGGAGCCTCCCCGCGACCGCCGAGCTTGCCGAGCTTGCTCGCGAAGCCGGCCTACGACGCGTCGCCTTGCTCGCATGGCGGGACATCGACGACGCGGAGGCGGGCGGGTCCGAGTTGCACGCGCACGAAGTTGCCACCCGATGGGCCGCGGCGGGCATCGACGTCGTGTTGAGGACGTCCTCGGTCGCCGGCCGGGCAGTCCTGGTCGAACGCGGCGGCTACCGGGTCGTCCGCCGTTCCGGTCGTTACGCGGTATTCGTGACAGGCCCGATGGATCTCGCGGCGAGTCGCCTCGGTCCACTGGACGGGCTGGTTGAGATCTGGAACGGGATGCCGTGGCTGAGCCCGCTCTGGTCGCGGTTGGCAAGGGTCGTCTTCCTGCACCACGTGCACGGCGAGATGTGGCCGATGACACTGCCCTCGCCGCTCGCCGAGGCGGGCAACCTGCTCGAGTCACACCTTGCCCCACCCTTCTACTGCAGGTCACAGATAGTGACCCTTTCCGAGTCGTCTCGTCGCGAGATCGTGGCTCTGCCCGGTGTGCGGCCGGGCCGTGTCAGTGTCGTGCCCCCGGGGATAAGCCCGTGCTACTCGCCGGGCGGCCAGCGCGCGGACCGGCCGCTCGTGGTCGCAGTCGGCCGCCTCGTGCCCGTCAAGAACTTCCCCAGGCTGATCGGGGTGCTGGCCCGGGTGCACGAGAAGGTGCCCGATCTCGAGACGATCATCGTCGGTGAGGGAATGGAGCGGTCAAGCCTCCAAGCAAGGCTCCGGGAGCTTGGAGCGGACGGCTACGTGTCGCTCCCCGGCCGCGTGAGCTCCAACGAGCTCGTGCACTTGTACCGCCGGGCCTGGGTAGTCGCATCGACCTCGGTGCGAGAAGGCTGGGGCATGACCGTCAGCGAGGCCGCGGCATGCGGGACGCCGGCGGTTGCCACGCGAATCCCCGGGCACATCGACGTGATCGACCACGGGATCACCGGGATGCTGGCCGATCGGGACGACGAGCTCGTACAACAGCTCGAGACGTTGCTCGGTGACCCCTTGCTACGGCGCCGACTTGGCCGCGCGGCGCAAGCGCGTGTCGCCCCGCTCACCTGGGAGGCGACGGCGCGTGGGACCTTGGCGGCCCTTGTGGTCGACGCGCGGAGCCGGTCCGCGCGCGCGGGGCTCCGGTCCGTGCATTGAGGCTCTGGCGGCTTCGGTGCTGCCGGGCCAGTTCGATCGCCGCGTCGGTACCGAGAGCAACGACACCGACGAGCGCGAGCACGCCTGCGGTCTCGAAGTTGTGTGGCCATGCGCTGCCCGGGGGGTAGTGATGGCGAACCTGATCGAAGACGGTCACCGCTCCCGCGGCGGCGATGCATCCGACAGCCGAAAGACTGAGAATCGAGCGTGCGTGGGACCACCAAAGGCCTGCGAGGGCGACTACCGCGGTCGCGCCGGCGATCGAGGGCGCCCACGACGACGGCAGGACGACCATCGCGATGGCGCCGCATGCGGCGGCGACAAGGATGCAGGTGCGCAACCTGGGTGGCGTCTCGCCGGCAGCGAGCGGCGATCCGAGGTCGGGCGACGCGTCGGGTACCGATGTCTGTGAATCGCCCGCCGGTGAGGGTTCCGAGGAAGCCGGCACCGCCGCGGCCGCGCCGCCGGCGGGCTCAGGCTCCACCGCTCGATTCTGCGCCAAGTGAGCTCCACGGCGCCGAAGCCGGCGCCGGACAGGGCCTGTCGGCACGAATCCGAGAAAGAGGCAGAGCGCCAGCGTGGCACCCGAGGCGATGACGGCGGGAGTCACCATCGCCTGCGGCGCGAATTGGAGTGCCACGACGAAGGTGCCGCGCCGCAGTGGCGTGACGTACCAGCCGTTCGCGTACCCGTCGATCAGTTGAGGCGCCCCGAGGGAGCGCCCGCCGGGCCCGGTGGCCTCCCAGCCGGAGTTCAGGCTCTCGCCCAAGACGAGCCAGAACGGCCGCGTGGCGCCTTGGACCTCGAGCCTCGCAGATGTCGCCGTCGAGTCGAGGACACGGACCCTTGGCGCCGGGAGAGACGATGCCGTCGGGGTGCCGATCGTCCCCGGCGCCGGCACCGCACTGCCGTCGGCGAGCGAGGGGAGGGCCCCGCCTCCCGGGGCGGAGTCGAGCACGAGCCGGTCGAGATCCCAGCCGGTGGTCTTCCCCCAGGCAGCATCCAGTGTGTGGTTCCCGGGACCGAGGGTGACGCGTTTGGCATCCGGCCCGCATCCAGAGACTGTCAAGCCCTGGAGCTTCTCGGCGGCGCCGACCGTTCCCGAGATCTGGAGCCAGACCGGTCGGCCGTCGATGCGCAGCAGTCTCGGAGTGCAGATCGACGGGATCTTGGCGCTGGTCGGCTCGGGCGTGAAACGGACGCCGGGGAGACCGATCTCGGCGATCCCGACCGGCATGACGATCGGCTTCTGCGAGTACCAGTTGACGGTCTTCACTTGGCGAACTGCCTCGATTGTGAACCTGATCGTGGTGCCGGAGAGCTTCGGGAAGCTGACCGGGACGCTCACCACCGCGTTCATGGCTTTGCGGTCGTGGACCGGCGGCAGGGACACGAGATCGTCACCGCCGGTGTTGGTCGTGATCCTGATCTTCGTGGGAACCGAGTGCCGCCCGTCCGCGATGACCTTCAGGTCCAGGTGGTCGAAGGTGACGCTGTGGCTGAGCGATGCTTGGATCCAGGCGCCGATCTGCGCCGGCCCGTCGAAGCCGGGGCTCCAGAAGGTCTTCGGATTGCCGTCGAACGCGAACACCGCGCGAGCGTTGAGGTCGCCGGGCAGTCTCTCGTTGGAGCCGATCACGGCGCCGCCGAAGACTGTCGGGCCACCGAGGATGGAGTCGATCACATTGTCGGGGATCAGCGCGGACACCCGTGCGGTCCCGCCGAGGGAGAACGAGCGGGCGGTCGGCAGCCAGAATGTCCGGCTCATCGCGAGCTCCGGGTCGGAACGGGGCGGCGTGGGTGAGACACGGTCACGGGTCATCACCAAGGTGAGGCGGTGCGAGAGCGAAGAGCCCCCCAGAGCTCTCAGCAGGTCCGAAGGCATCTGGATCGTCTCGCCAATGCTCACGCCAGGGATGCGGACCTCAGAGAAACCGACCCCGGACGCGCCTTTCATCGACTGGCGTCCCGACCACGTCGTGCCGTCGATCGTGATCCGAAGGGTCGTGAAGGTGCGCTTGCGGAACCGGATCGTCTGGCCGCCGGTGCGCCGCGACGCTGGGGTCAGTGCCGCCGTGACCGCGTGGCCACCGTCGAACTCGACGGTGGCACGGGTGATCCACCGGTTCACCGACGAGCCCAGCACCTGCACCAGATCGAGATGGTCGGTCGTCACGGGACGATCGAGGCGGACCTGGAGCCAGTTGCCCGAGGCGCTGGAGAACGCGGCGACGCTCCAGGCCGTCTCGGTGTTCCCGTCGAAGGCTTGAAACGGCCGGTCCTCGGGTGTGAGGGTGACCGGGTTGCCGTAGGCAGAAGCCGCCACGTAACGGGTGCCGCTGTAGACCGCAACGCTTTGCCCCTCGAGGCGAACGTGGGCGAAGATCGGCAGGGCGACCGACGTCGGGTCCGGCGTGGACGGCTTGCTCAGCGCCGGCAGCGTCTCGCCGATGTTGTCGCTGACGCTCGACCAGCGCTCGAGCACCTTGCGATCGGAGTCGGTCAGGACCAGCTGCGCCGCGGGAGTGACGACTTCGCGGAGCAGCTTGGTGCTGCCGTCGAGGGTTCCTGCGTAGAAGATCGTCGGGTTGTCGGCGAGAAGTCCGGCTGCTGCGGCCGCGACCGCGCCGGCGCCGCTGCCGTCGATCACGAGAGGGGCGGTCGCCGGCTCCGCCCGGTAAATGGGACGTGGGTCGGAGACGGGGAACACAGCTATCGGCGGTGGCCACGGTGCGTTCGGAGACAAGGCCAGCGCCTCCTCGTCGAGAAGGCTGTATTGCGCAGGCGCGATGTTCGCCACGGCCTTGCCGAACGCCACGGCCTTGCCGATTCCCGCCGGTGGGGGATTGAACAGCGCCCAAGTCTCTTGCGGCCGCGGCGTATTGTAGCGCCAGTAGGCGAGGTTCGACTGCAGCACGACGTCGCCGGAACTGAACAGGCGTGCGATCGGCGCCAGCGTCGAGGGCTCGTAGGTGCCCTGCTGGAGCGTGAGGTCGAAGGCTTGCAGGAGATCTGTCGTCGCGTACGAACCTTGGATGGTCTGCTCACGGAGGACCTCAGGCCGGGTCATGATCCCGGGCCAGATCGTGTCGAAAAGGGTGCCCCAGTCGTAGGCGGCGAAGTTCTGGCCCGGTTCGATGAGCACACGCGTGGAGTCGCCCTGGGCGTCGAGGTACGAAGCGGCCTGGGCGTAGTACGAAGGGACATTCTCCGGGCGCTCGAAGTTCTGCGCGACTGCGCCTCCTTCGAGAAACGGAGCGCTGTTGGCCACGACCACCGCCGCCAGCGCACAGGCGGTGCCAAGGCCGACACGGGGGAACCGGGACCAGAGGGCCGTGGCGCCTGCGCCGAGCAGCACGGCAAAGCCGAGCACGACAAGCGGCGTGGCGCGGTCGCTCGAGCGCAGGGCCAGCCCCACCGACGAGCTGGACATGAACGCCCTGAGCGCCCGCCCGACGATCGACGGGTCCGGGTAAGGGTGCATGCCGACGGCCAGCACGACCCCGACGAGAACCAACAGGACGAAGAACGCCTTCGCTCGCCAGCGGGAGAAAATGGCGCCGGCCGCTCCGAGCGCCGGCACGGCGAAGCTCGTCGCGAGTAGCCACGCGCTCTCCTCGAGCCTGACGGCCGCCTGCTTCCAGGGCCCGATCCGGTCGCTCCCGTAGAAGTACCAGTAGCCGAGGCCCCGCACGACCTCCGAGGCGAGCGAGGTCCCCGCGATAGCCGGGAGCGTCTCGGTGTACTTGAGGACGTCGACGCCGTACGCGCCTTCGACGCGCAGCCCCGCGATCCACAACAGCGAGACCCCGAACGAGAGGACGCCCATCTTCACCCCGGCGCTGAACCCGCGACGCGCCGGCGCGTCGCGCAGGACGAAGACCGCGTAGAAGAGCCACGCCACCGGAGCGATCCCTGCGTAGATCAGCGAGGTCGCGTTGGTCGCTCCCACGAGGGCGACCACGAACGCGAACAGGGCCGGATAGCGCCAACCGCCGCGGCGCACGGCGAGCACCGCGAACGCGACCAGCCAGCCGAGACCTGACCAAGGCAGGAGTATCGCCGAGGCTTGCTGGATGTACTGGAGGAAGTACGGGCTGAGCGCGTAGGCGAGCCCTGCGACAACTGCACCCGGACCGTTGACGCCAAGGGTCTTCGCGAGGTAGCGGACGCCCGCGCCGGCAGCGAACACCAAGGTGCCCATCCAGAGCCTTTGCGCGACCCACATCGGCACGCCGAGCTGAGCGAACAGCCAGTAGAAAGGCCCTTGCGGGAACAGGTACCCGATGTTCTGGTGCGTGACGGTGCCGGCCGCGATCGACGGGTCCCACATCGACAACGCCGAGCTGAGGAGCCGGCCGGGGTCGAGATAGAGATACTGCTTGGTGTCGTCGGCGAGGATCCCGGGCTTGGTCGCCAGCAACGGGACGTACGCGAATCCGGCGAGGAGAGCGTTCTCCAGGGCTCGCGTCAAAAGCGGGCGGGTCCTGCTCGTTCGAGCCACGGCCCGGTTAGTGTAGGCGCCCATGTCACGGCCCGGCGAGGCACCCGAGGTGCTGGCCGAACGTCGGTTCCGAGCTCGAGGCGCGAAATGATCGTCGTCGGTCTGACGGGCGGGATCGGTTCAGGCAAGTCGACCGTCGCTGCATTGCTGGTCGAGCGCGGAGCCGTGCTGATCGATGCCGACGAGGCGGCCCGCGAGGTGGTCAAGCCTGGGCGACCGGCGTACGCGAAGTTGGTGGAGCGTTTCGGTGCCGGGGTGGTCGCGCCGGACGGGAACCTTGATCGTTCGGCGATGGCCGCGATCGTCTTCGGCGATCCCGAGTCAATGGCCGATCTGAACGCGATCGTGCATCCGGAGGTCCGAGCCGAGATAGCGAACCGGCTCGCGTCGCTGTCAGGAAGCGAGCACGTGGTCGTGCTCGACATCCCCCTGTTGGTCGAGCACGGCGGCCAGGATCCGTACGGTCTCGCGGGTGTGATCGTCGTGGACGCGCCGCTTGATCTCGTGCTGGAACGGCTCGTGAAGCGGCGGCAGATGGATCGGTCCGACGCCGAGGCGCGCATTGCCACCCAGGCCAGCCGGCCCGAGCGGATGGCCCGGGCGGACTTCGTGATCACGAACACGGGCACCCTGGAAGAGCTCGAGGAGATGGTCGGGCGCGCATGGGCTTGGATCGAGCACCTGGCGGCCCACGCCGCGGGCGACGAAGGGCACAGCGCCGGCTGAGCCCGCACGAACCTCGCCGCTCGCCGGCGCGCACCGTCTCGGTACCATGCCGACGTGCCCCCGTTCCGCGTCGTTTCTGACTTTCAGCCAGCAGGCGACCAACCCGCCGCGATTGAAGCGCTGGCCCGTGGCATAGAGCGGGGCGACCGCTTCCAGGCGCTGCTCGGGATCACAGGTAGCGGCAAGAGCGCAACGATTGCCTGGACAATCGAGAAGGTGCAACGGCCGACTCTGGTGCTGGCCCCTAACAAGTCGCTCGCGGCCCAGCTCGCGGGAGAGCTGCGCGGCTTTTTCCCGGACAACCGCGTCGAGTACTTCGTCTCCTACTACGACTACTACCAGCCCGAGGCGTACCTGCCGTCCTCGGACACCTACATCGAGAAGGACTCTTCCATCAACGACGAGATCGACAGGTTGAGGCACTCCACGACCGCGAGCCTGCTCACACGCAGAGACGTGATCGTCGTGGCGTCGGTCTCGTGCATCTACGGGCTCGGGTCCCCCGACGAGTACCGGGACCAGATCCTCGTGCTCTCGCCGGGAGAGACGCACGACCAACGATCGATGCTCTCGCGCCTGGTGGCGATGCACTACGAGCGCAACGACGCCAACCTTGTGAGGGGAAGGTTCCGGGTTCGGGGTGACACGATCGAGGTTCACCCGGCATACGAGGAGTATGCGGTGCGCATCGAGCTGTTCGGCGACGAGGTCGAGCGTCTGAGTCGTTTCGACGTCCTGACCGGCGAGCTGCTCGGCGATCTCGAGGAGCTGCTCATCTTTCCCGCCACCCACTACGTCGCGGGGGACGAGCGGACGCGCAACGCCATCGCCTCGATCGAGGTCGAGCTCGGCGAGCGCCTGCGCGAGCTGGACCAGGCGGGCAAGCTGCTCGAAGCCCAACGGCTGCGGATGCGCACCGAGCACGATCTCGAGATGCTCGCCGAGCTCGGCAGTTGCAACGGGGTGGAGAACTACAGCCGCCACCTGGACGGGCGTGCCGCGGGGCAAGCGCCGTATACCTTGCTCGACTACTTCCCCGACGACTGGCTGCTGGTGATCGACGAGAGCCACGTGACCGTGCCGCAGCTCCATGGGCAATTCGCGGGTGACCGGTCCCGCAAGGATGTCCTGGTCGAGCACGGGTTCCGCCTCCCGTCGGCCAAGGACAATCGACCGCTCCGCTTCGAGGAGCTCGAGGCGCGCATCAACCAGTGCGTCTTTCTCTCGGCGACCCCGTCCGAGTACGAGATCTCGGTCTCGAGCCAGGTGGTCGAGCAGATCGTGCGGCCGACGGGCCTCGTCGATCCCGAGGTCGTCATCAAGCCGACCAAGGGCCAGATCGACGATCTCATCGCAGAGATCAACACCACGATCGGTCGAGGCGAACGGGTTCTCGTCACCACCCTCACGAAGAAGATGGCCGAGGACCTTGCCGACTACCTCCTCGAGACGGGACTTCGGGTCCGCTACCTGCACTCGAACATCGACACCATCGAACGGATCGAGATCGTCCGGGACCTGCGCCTCGGCGAGTTCGACGTGCTCGTCGGCATCAACCTCCTGCGCGAGGGTCTCGACCTTCCCGAGGTGGCGCTCGTCGCGATCCTCGACGCCGACAAGGAAGGCTTCCTCCGCTCCAAGACATCGCTGATCCAGACGATGGGCCGCGCCGCTCGGAACGTCTCGGGGCGGGTCATCCTCTACGCCGATGTGATCACGGACTCGATGCGGGGAGCGATCAGCGAGACCGAGCGTCGCCGGATCGTGCAGCAGGAGTACAACAAGGAGCACGGGATCGACCCGCAGACGATCCGCAAGGCCGTGACCGACCTTGTGGCTCAGTTCCGCAGCGCTGCAGGCGCTGGTGGCGACGGCTTCGGCGCCGGGGCGCCGCTGCCCAGCCGTGCCGGGTCCGACCGATCCCGCCGCGCCGGACGGCGAGCCGTCGAGCGTGCCGCCGACCTGCTCGAGGTGTCCGTGAAGGGGCGTGCGGGCAACGGCGAACTTCCCGTGGACGAGCTGGGAAGGCTGATCGCGACGCTCGAGCGTGAGATGCAAGCTGCGGCCGCGGAGCTTCGTTTCGAGTATGCGGCGAGGTTGCGGGACGAGATCCGGTCGCTGCGCAGGGAGCTCAGGGAGGTCGGGTGAGCACTCCGGGCCCAGCCCCGATCACTGGCTCAGGCACGCCGGGCGCATACCGGCACGCCCCGGTTCCCGACTCGCGCGGCCCGGTCGATCGGTAGTCTGCGGCCGTGCCAAGCACCCTGGTTGTTCGCGGGGCCCGCGAGCACAATCTCAAGAACGTCTCGATAGAGCTCCCGCGCGACCGCCTCATCGTGTTCACGGGGCTGTCGGGTTCGGGCAAGTCGTCGCTCGCGTTCGACACGATCTATGCCGAGGGCCAGCGGCGCTACGTCGAGTCGTTGTCGTCTTACGCCCGGCAGTTCCTCGGGCAGATGGACAAGCCGGATGTGGACTTCATCGAGGGACTGTCGCCCGCGATCTCCATCGACCAGAAGTCCTCGTCGCGCAACCCCCGTTCGACGGTCGGGACCGTCACGGAGATCTATGACTACCTGCGCCTGCTCTATGCGCGCATCGGCCAGCCCCACTGCCCCAGCTGCGGCCGGCTGGTCACCCGCCAGAGCCCCCAGCAGATCGTCGACCGCCTGAGCGACCTGCCCGAGGGGACCAGGTTCCAGGTTCTCGCTCCGGTCGTGCGCGGTCGCAAGGGCGAGTACTCGGCCCTCCTCGACGACCTCGCCAAGCAGGGCTTCGCGAGGGCGCGCGTGGACGGCGAGCTCATCGATCTTTCCGAGCGCGCCGCGCTCGAGCTCGCCCGTTACGAACAGCACACCATCGAGGTGGTTGTCGACCGCCTCGTCCGTCGCGAAGGCATCGAGCGCCGACTTACCGACTCGATCGAGACGGCGCTACGCCTCGGCGAGGGGATCGCCGAGATCCTGCTGATGTCGGATGCCAAGTCGTCACAACCGGGGCCGAGGACCAAGACGGCCGCGAAACTTGCGGCCGCCAAGGCTGCCGATGCTGCCGAGGACGGGATCGCAGACGGCGCGGGCGAAGGATCTGAGGATCAGGACGGCGAACAGGTGCTCACCTTCTCCCAGCACCTCGCATGCGTGCACTGCGGGATCTCGCTGGACGAGCTGGCCCCGCGCAGCTTCTCGTTCAACTCGCCCTTCGGGGCGTGCCCGTCGTGCAACGGGCTGGGCACCCGTTTCGAGGTCGATCCCGATCTGGTCGTGTCCAACCCGGATCTCTCCCTTTCGCAAGGGGCTATCGGACCCTGGGCGGGCGCTCGGACGGAGTATTTCTCGCGGGTGCTCAAGGCCGTGGCCGAGGCAAGCGGCTTCAGCATGGACAAGCCTTGGTCCAAGCTCACCAAGCCACAGCGCAAGATCCTCCTCTACGGCGCCGGCACGCGGCGAGTGCATGTCCAATACCGCAACCGGTACGGCACCTTGCGCAGCTACGACACACAATTCGAAGGCGTCGTGCCGTGGCTGCAGCGCCGCCACAGCGACGCGGACTCCGAGTGGGTGCGCGAGCAGGTCGAGGGCTACATGCGCGAGGTGGCGTGCCCGGACTGCGGCGGGACGCGGCTTCGCCCGGAGTCGCTTGCGGTCAAGGTCGGGGGCAGGAGCATCGCCGAGCTGTCGTCGCTGTCGATCCGGGCCGCGCACGACCTGCTCGAGCGCCTCGAGCTGAGCTCGCGGGAGGAGATGATCGCGGCTCAGGTGATGAAGGAGATCCGCGCCCGGTTGCAGTTCCTCGTCGATGTCGGGCTCGACTACCTGAGCCTCGACCGCGCTGCCGCGACGCTCGCCGGCGGTGAGGCCCAGAGAATCCGCCTCGCGTCGCAGATCGGCAGCGGGCTTGTCGGTGTCCTCTATGTGCTCGACGAGCCCTCCGTGGGTCTGCACCAACGGGACAATCGCAAGCTTGTCGAGACCCTCCTCAGACTGCGCGACATCGGGAACACGGTCCTGGTCGTGGAGCACGACGAGGAGACGATCCGGATCGCCGATTACGTCGTCGACATCGGCCCGGGCGCCGGCGAGCACGGCGGCGAGGTGATCTGCGCCGGCTCGGTCTCCGATCTCGTGAACTGCAAGGCCTCGATCACCGGCCAGTACCTTTCGGGCAAGCGTTCGATCGCGGTGCCGGCCATGCGACGCGAGCCCCGGGGGGAGTGGCTTGTAGTGCGCGGGGCCCGGGAGCACAACTTGAAGGGCATCGACGTGGAGATCCCGCTCGGCTGCTTCGTGTCGGTGACAGGCGTGTCGGGCTCGGGCAAGTCGACTCTGATCAACGACATCCTGCTCAGGGCCCTCATGCAGCGCATCTACAAGTCCCGTGTGGTCCCGGGCCGGCACCGCACGATCGAGGGCGCAGAGGCGCTCGACAAGGTCATCGACATCGACCAGTCGCCGATCGGCCGCACGCCGCGCTCGAACCCGGCCACCTACACGGGCATGTTCGACAACGTCCGGAAGCTGTTCAGCCAGACCTCGGAGTCGCGGCTGCGGGGTTACCAGCCGGGACGTTTCTCGTTCAACGTCTCAGGCGGGCGCTGCGAGGCGTGTGCCGGCGACGGGACTTTGAAGATCGAGATGCATTTCCTTCCGGACGTCTATGTCCCGTGCGAGGTCTGCAAGGGAGCGCGCTACAACCGCGACACGCTCGAGGTCGCGTGGCGGGGGAAGAACATCGCAGAGGTCCTGGACCTCTCCTGCGAGGAGGCGCTCGAGCTTTTCGCGGCGCAGCCGGTCATCTCCCGCCACCTGAGGACACTCGTGGACGTGGGCCTCGGCTACATCCGGCTCGGCCAGCCGGCTCCTACGTTGTCCGGCGGTGAGGCCCAGCGGGTCAAGCTGGCCTCCGAGCTCGCGAAGCGGTCGACCGGGCACACCCTGTACGTGCTCGACGAGCCGACCACCGGGCTGCATTTCGAGGATGTCCGCAAGCTTTTGGACGTGCTGCAGCGATTGGTCGACCAGGGCAACACGGTCTGTGTGATCGAGCACAACCTGGACGTCGTGAAGTCGGCTGACTGGGTGATCGACCTCGGCCCCGAGGGTGGGGACGGCGGCGGGTTGGTGATCGCCGAGGGCACGCCCGAGAAGGTGGCGAAGACGTACGAGAGCTACACGGGCAAGTTCCTCGCTCCGTTGCTCAAGATCTGAGCACCGCTCAGAACGGTCCGAGCACGAGTCCCGACGGCAGGCCTGCGCGCCCGTAGATCCACGCGAGGAGCGCAGTCTTCTGGGAGGCATCTTCGATCATGCCGGGGAGCCGGTCCAGGGCATGGGGCAGATCGGAACTGACGAAGTCCTGAGCCCAGTCCGAGATGCGGTATCCGAGGCCGAGGTCGACATGGTGCACTTCGACTTCGCGCCATCTCGACACCGGCAACAACCGACATGGGAGTGGGGAACCGTCGGTGCGAAAGCCCTGGCCCAGCCACACCGCTGCGGGCACCTCGTGCCATGTCGCGTCCAGGCGCGCCGCCGAGTCCCGTAGGTCCTCCACGATCACCTCGACCGGCCGCAGGGCGCCTTCGGCGATGTCCCGACTGCGCCCGGCGACGCCGCCCGGGTACTGAGGGACCTGCTTGTCTTCGCTGGCCGAGCGAAGGATCCACACAAAGGAGTCCGCGTTGCGGGCGAGGTGGGTGAGCACGTGACCGATGCTCCACTCGGGCAGCAGGCTCGGCCGGGTCACGTCCAAGTCGTCGATGCCCTCGAGTGAGGTGAGCAGCCGGCCCGTCGCGTCACGCGAGCCCGTGATGGCGCGCTGGATGCCGGCGGTCTCGGGTCGTGTCAAGCCGTCGTCGGTCATGGGCTCAGGATAAGTCCGTCGAGCAGAGGTTTCACGCGATCGCGAGCATCCGTTCGAGGGCTACCCGGGCATCTACGGCCGTGGCCTCGTCGACCGTGATGCGGTTGCGAACCTCGCCGGCGACCAGGCCGTCGAGCACCCAGGCGAGGTGAGGCAGGTCGATCCGGAACATCGTCGAGCACGGGCAGACCAGCGGGTCGAGCGAGAGCACGGTCCGGTCGGGGTGCTCGCGGGCGAGCCGGTCGACGAGATGGATCTCCGTGCCGACCGCGATCGTGGAGCCTGCAGGTGCACGGGAAACCGCGCCGATGATGTAATCGGTGGAGCCGACCTGATCGGCGATCTCGACGACTTCGTGCGAGCACTCGGGATGCACGATCACAACGCCGTCCGGGTGCTCGGAGCGGAACGCCTCGACGTGCCCGGTGCGAAAACGCTGGTGCACCGAGCAGTGGCCCTTCCAGAGCAGGAAGGTGGCTTCCTTGACCTCGGCATCCGCCAGCCCGCCGAGGCGCCGACGCGGATCGACGACCTGCATGTCAGAGGCTCCGTAGCCGAGCTGGAACCCGGTGTTACGGCCGAGGTGCTGGTCGGGGAAGAAGAGGACCTTGTTCCCGCGGCCCCCGAGGCTCCGAGATCCCGCCCACGATCCCGGGGCACGGGCGGGACCGCCTGTGCCGGATGCTGCGTCAAGCTCAAGCGCCCAGGTCAGCACGGCGCGAGCGTTCGAAGAGGTACAGACTGCGCCAGAATTGCGGCCCACGAATGCCTTCAGCGCGGCCGCCGAGTTCACATAGGTGATGGGCACGATCGCCTCGATGTCGGTCACCTCAGCGAGCTCGACCCAGATCTGTTCGACATCGTCGAGGTCGGCCATGTCCGCCATGGAGCACCCGGCGTTCAGATCGGGCAGGATCACCTGCTGGTGCGGCCCGGTGAGGATGTCCGCAGACTCGGCCATGAAGTGAACCCCGCAGAAGACGACGAACTCGGCATCGTGCTGGTCCGCAGCAAAACGGGACAGGCCGAACGAGTCGCCTCTCCTGTCCGCGAACTGGATGACCTCCTCACGCTGGTAGTGGTGCCCGAGGATGACGAGTCGCTTGCCGAGGCGCGCGCGGGCCGTGGCGACGCGCCGGACCAGCTCGTCGTTGGGTGCCGTGGTGTAGTCGTCGGGAAGCGGCGGCTGCAGGCGGAACATTTCTGTGACCCCCTATGGAACGCCTCGTTTATCGGCCGGCGGGGACAGCCTGGTCGCCCAACCGCGGGTATGTCGGTCACGAAGCGAATATGTCAGCCGGGGTACCAGGCCGGCCGTAACCTGCACTCTAGTGCTTGAACGCCCGCAGTCGGTTCCCGATGCCCCCGGCTCATACCAATTCCGGGACGAGACCGGCCGGATCATCTATGTCGGCAAGGCGTTGTCGCTGCGCAGCCGGCTGTCGAGCTACTTCCAGGATCCGGTTCACCTGCACCCCCGCACCGCTCAGATGGTGGAGCGCGCGACCTCGGTCGAGTGGATCGTCGTCGC
>PMVZ01000098.1 GCA_003166375.1 Acidimicrobiaceae bacterium
CTCTGGGCCCTCATCCTCGCCGGATACCTGGCCGCCATGACCCACGTGTTCCGCAAGCGGGCATCCGATCCGCTCGTGGCTTGGTCAAGCCTGATCGGGCTCTGCGTCGCCGTCTTCTTCTTCGCCCTCATGGCCGGTCCCGCGAACCCGTTCGCGCACGTCATCGGCCGGGTCCCGGTCGATGGTCCCGGGCCGAACCCGCTCTTGCAGGACAACCCGCTGATCGCTTTCCATCCGGTCTTTTTGTACCTGGGACTTGTGGGGTTCACGGTGCCGTTCTCCTTCGCCATCGCCACGCTCGTGACAGGGCGCCTCAACGAGGGGTGGCTCGCGGAGACCCGCCGCTGGACGTTGTTCGCATGGGTCTTCCTCACTATCGGCATCGTGCTCGGGGCGTGGTGGTCCTATCAGGTCCTCGGCTGGGGAGGCTTCTGGGGCTGGGACCCGGTGGAGAACGCGGCGTTGCTCCCTTGGCTATGTGGCACGGCGTACCTGCACTCGGTGATGGTCCAAGAGCGGCGCGGCCTTCTACGAGTCTGGAACCTGTCACTTCTGANNGACCGCCTGCGCTCTCCGGGGACGATCGACGCCGCGGTGTCGAGGGAGGGTGCGTTCCTCGTGAACAACCTCCTTTTCGCCGGGTTCGCGCTCGTCGTGCTCCTCGGAACGGTCTTCCCGCTCTTTGTCGAGGCGGTGAACGGCCAGCAGGTCACGGTCGGACGGCCCTACTTCGACACGATGACCCTTCCGATCGGCTTCGCACTTCTGTTCTTCATGGCGGTGGCGCCGGCGCTCCCGTGGCGCAAGGCGGCCCCGGGTGTGCTTCGCCGCCGCCTCGCGATCCCGGCATGGGCCGGTGTCGTGGTCATCGTGGTCTGCGTCCTCGCGGGCGTGCGCGGTCTCACGCCGCTTGTGGCCTTCGGTCTCGGCGGATTCGCGGGGGCGAGCGCGGTGCGCCAGTTGGTGCTCGCAGCTCTCGGGTCGCACCGCACCGGTGGGCGAGCGTGGCGGGCGCTGTTCGGCCGGGCCAACGGCGGGATGATCGTGCATCTCGGCGTCGTCATCGTGGCCGTGGCGCTCGCGGCCGCCAGCTCGTACGGGCAACGGACGCAACTGGTGTTGAAGCCGGGGCAGTCGGTTCGCTACGACGGTCACATCTTCACCTACGTGGGCTCGAAACACTTCAGCCTTCCGAACAAGAGCGGCGAGACCGCGACGGTCCTCGTAGACGGGTCCGCCTTCTACCCGGCCATCAGCGTGTTCGCGGGAAGCGAGGGGATCGGCACCCCGGCAGTGGACTCGTCGGTCCAAGAGGACACCTACCTCACGGTCGCCGACATCGACGTCTCGCCCCACGGCCCGGCGACCATCGACGTCGTCATCCAGCCCATGGTGCTGTGGCTCTGGGTTGGCGGGGCCATCACGGCATTCGGCGCAGTGCTCGCGGCCGCCCCGAGCCGCCGCCGCCGCCGAGGCTCCAAAGACAGGTCCGAGGCGCCGGGCCCAGGTGAGCTGACCGGGTTGCCGGGCGGCACGCCAGCTGGGGTGGCCTTTGACCAACGGGGCGTCCCAGGGGACCCGGCCCCAGCGCCTGTCGGTGCCGGAGCGGGTTCGTGAGCACCCGGCGGCGTCAGGCGAAGCTCGCGCGGTGGGCCGCGTGCGGAGTCGGCCTTGGCGCACTCGTGCTCGTCGCCGTGCTGGCGAGTCGCCCGGCCGCGACGCAAACAGCCCAGAGCTTCCTTGTCGGCAAGCCCGCCCCGCCGGTGGCGGGTCGTAATCTTGCCGGCGGCGTCTCGTCGCTGGCCGGCTTGCGGGGCCGCTGGGTGCTCCTCGACTTCTTCGCAAGCTGGTGCCCGCCGTGCCGGACAGAGTCGCCTGAGCTCGTCAAGTTCGCGTACAGCCATCCCGCCGGCCAGCGAGTTGCAGTGCTGGGTGTCGTGTACGGCGATACGGAGTCGAACGCGAGGGCATTCGAGCGACAGGCCGGAGCCACGTGGCCATCGGTCGTCGACCCTGGCGAGCGGATCGCGATCAGCTATGGCGTCGACGATCCGCCGCAGTCGTTCCTCATTGCACCCGACGGACGGGTCGTGGTCCGGATCCTCGGGGGCGTGACGGCCGGCGCCCTGGACCGTCTTGTCGAGCACGCTGTGGCGGCGCACGCGTGATTGCCGACGCCGGCCCGGCCACCACTGGCAAAGACGAGCGGTCCGGGCACTCGGCCCTTTCGGTTCTTACGTCCCGACCGGCGTGGGTGATCGTGGCCGTCGTCGCTGTGGTCGCCCTCGGCATCGGGAGCGTGCACCCGGCTCAGCCGAGCTCATCGGCGAGGATCGCCCACCTCGACAGCGTCATCAAGTGTCCGAGCTGTGTCGATCTCTCCATCGCGCAGTCGGACGCGCCCATCGCGGTTGGGTTGCGGGCCGAGGTGGCTGCTTGGGTCCATGAGGGCTTGAGCGACGCGCAGATCGAGCAACTCGTCGTGGCCCGTTTCGGCGAGCAGGCTCTGCTCGTTCCTTCCGGGTCGGGAGCCGACGTCCTCTTGTGGGCGGTGCCGGTCTCGGTCGTCGGCGGTGCCGGCGTTCTCCTCGGTGTCTACTTGTGGAGGCGGAGGCGCCTCGAGGTGTCCCGGTGAGCCTCAGGCGTGTGATCACCGGGCGGGGCGCCGGGAACGGGCCCCGCCGGTCGAGCCCCGAAGCGCTGGCGAACGAGCAGGAGTTCCTCCGGCAATCGATCGAGGATCTCGAGGAACAGCGCGCGGCCGGCGAGGTCGACGAGGAGGACTTCGCAGTCCTCGATTCCCGTTATGGGAGGCGGCTTGCCGAGGTCGAAGCTGCGATCGGCGATCTGGCGGCTGGCGAACTGGCGGCTGGCGAACTGGCGGCTGCCGATCTCGTGGCCGCCGATCTCGTGACCGCCCGGCAAGCTGGAACTGGCGCCGATCCGGAAGTCCCAGTGGAGGCGGAGGTCCGCGTGGGGTTGATCGGCGGCACTTCGCCCGTTCCGCCCGCTTCCCCTGCTCGTCGGCTGCGCCGGCGGCTCGGAAGCCGGCGAGCGCGGCTGGTGATCGGGATCGCCGCGGCGGTTTGTTTCGTCGTGGCGGCAACGGTGCTGGCGGCCTCGCTCGCGGGCGTCCGCCTCCCGGGTGAGTCGGCGACAGGATCGGTGTCCCTGTCGTCGGCCCAACAGGAGCAGGAGACACTGGACCAGGCCGCGATCCTCGGCAGCGAAGGGCAGGTGGCGGACGCTGTTCAGCTCTACAACCAGGTCTTGCAGACGGACCCGAATCAACCTGACGCCCTCACCTACGGTGGCTGGCTGGTTCGCCTCGCAGGGCTCTCGTCGAAGAACCGGCTCGTGCTCGCGCGCGGCGACGCGTCGGTTGCCCGGGCCGTCAAGGTCGCGCCCGGCTATCCCGACGGTCACGCACTCCTCGGCGTGATCCTCTACGAGGATTTCGCGAGACCGGGGGCCGCCTCGGTTCAGTTCCGCGACGCGCTCGGCGCGGGGGCCTCGAAGAGCCTGCTGACGTCGGTCGCCGCGGTCGCGGCGAAAGCCTTCGCAGCCGCCAAGGAGCCCTTGCCACCCCGCTACAGCGCAGCCATGAAGAGCGTTGCAGCCGGCTGACGGTGTTGCAGGCGGAGCCTGCGCGGCGGTGTCCCCGGTGTCCGAGATCACGCGCCGGAGGCCAAGATCTTCTTGTTCATCAAGGCGAACAGCTCGATAGGCTGCGCCTGCAATGTCGGACCTCGTCCCTATTCTGACCGGCCGGCTCCGCCTCGAGCCGTTGCAGCCGGCGACTCTCGAGGCACTCATCTCTCGCGACAAGGACAAGGCGGAGCGGGCTCAGGGCAGGGCACTGCCAGACGCATTTGTCGAGCCGGCGGACGACTTCTTCCTGAAGGTTCAGCTCAGCCGGATGACATCTCGGCCCTCGGGGCGGGGCTGGTGCGCTCGGGCCATCGTTCGTGAAGAGGACGGTGCAGTCATCGGGCATTGCGGGTTTCACGGGCCGCCGGAGGATGTCGGGCGCGCTGAGATCGGCTACACGATCCTGCCGCCGTATCGTCGGCAGGGATTTGCAGTCGAGGCCGCCCAAGGTCTTGTCGATTGGGCGCGAACCCAAGGCGAGACAGTTGTGTTTGCTTCGGTGTCACCGGACAACTTGGCATCGCTCGCAGTTGTCGAGAAGCTTGGTTTTCGCCAGACCGGCGTTCAGGTCGATGAGATCGACGGTGAAGAAGGGGTCTTCGAGCTCGCCTTGTGACACGGTCAGTTCCAGTCAGAAGCCGACGCGCGAGGGGCCCGTCATGTGCCGTCGGCTCCGAGCGCCCGCAGACGTGCGACTACCGGCGTGAAGGCCTCGGCAAACGCCTCGACATCCGCGTCGGTCGTCGACCAGCCGACCGAGAGCCGCAGCGAACGGTCAGGATCGACGCCAATCGCAGCGAGGACCGGGGACGGCTCGATGGACTCGGACGAGCACGCGGAGCCCGAGTGTGCCGCGACGCCCGACCGGTCGAGGCCGAGCAGCACTGCCTCGGCCAGGACACCGCCGACCGCCACGTTCACGATGTGCGGCACGCGTCTTACGCCGTCCCCGAGCACCACGACATCATCAAGGGCCGTGGCCGCCTCGACGAGCGCATCGGTCAGGTGCCGGGCGGCGGCCTCCTCCTGTTCCAGCTTCCCCGGCTCGCTGAGCGCAGCTGCCGCTGCGCCAAACCCGACAATCCCCATCAAGTTCTCGAGGCCGCCGCGTCGGGCCCGTTCTTGTGCACCACCGACGATCAGCGGCTCGATGCGCAGGCCCCGACGGACGACGAGCGCTCCGATGCCGGTTGGGCCGCCCAACTTGTGAGCGCTGACCGAGATGAAGTCGGCGCCGAGCGCATCGAGCTGGACGGGGACGTGGCCAACCGCCGCGGCAGCGTCGATGTGAACGGGCACGCCCGCAGATCGGCAGCATTCCACGACCTCCGCCACCGGCTGCAGCGTCCCGAGCTCGTGGTTGCACCATTGGCAATTCACCAGCGCCGGCCGACTGGCGGAATCGGCAGCGAGCAGCGCTCCGAGATGGTCGAGATCGATGCGGCCCGCAGAGTCCACTTCGAGCAGGAGGACGGCTCCGTTGCGCCGCGCAGCCTCGCGCACGCAGGAGTGCTCGACGTCCGCGCAGATCATCGGCGCACCACTGCGAGCCCGGCCGGCCGTGAAGACCGCGGCGTTGGCGGCTTCTGTGCCCCCACTGGTGAACACGACACGGTTCGCCGTGGTCCCGAGCAGCAGTGCCACGGCCTCTCGCGCCCTCTCGATGGCGTTGCGCACCGCATGACCTTCGGCGTGCACGCGACCGGGATCGCCGGCCCACGGCGCAGCGAGCCAGGTCGACATCGCCCGAGCCGCCTCGGGCCTAAGCACCGAGGTCGAGGCGTGGTCGAGATAGTGGCGGTCGTTCAACGGCGCTTGCACGCGGACCGTTCTAGGGCCAGGAGTCAGCCTGCAACAGTGGCACAGACCTCATCGCCGCGTGCCCGCGACGAGAGCTGAACCGGCACACCGTCTCGGCACAGACCGTTCAGCAGGCCTTCGACGAGACCTCGGTCGGCCGCGCACAGCACAGGATGATTTAGGGCGGCGTCACCAAAGGGGCAATGGTCCCGGACGATGGAGTTGGGCGATCCGGTGACCCCACCATGTGCTGCAAATCCTTGTGCGGTCAAAGCGTCGGCCACCGACTGCATGGCCGAGCGCAGCGATCTAGGGGCGTCGCCCGGCGCCATCTGCATGGCGAGCGAGCGGCCGTACTCCGCGCCCACTTCGTGCGCGATCTGTTCGGCCTGTACGGGGTCGACTATTGCCAGAAGGCGGCCGAGCAGTGCGAGAAGAAGGTCGTCCCGGAGCACCGGCACCGCGGTTGTCGTGTTGGCAACGCCCGAGAGGTAGCGCTTCGAGGGGCGCCCGACCCCGACATTCCCGCGGTCGACATAGACGTCGAGGTACCCGCCCGCGGCCAGCTTGTCGAGGTGGTGGCGGGCGACGTTTGGATGAAGGGCGAACTGCTCGGCCACCTCGGTAGCGGTCACGCCCTGGCGTTCCCGCGCGAACAGGTAGATCTGTCGCCGGGTGTTGTCACCGAACGCAGAGGTGATCGCGGCCACTGTCGCGGAGAAGCCCTCGTCGGTGCTCACCGGTCCTTGTGACTGGCGCGTGCCTTCACTCACACCGTTATCGTACCGGTGGCTGCTCTTGAGGTGAGCGGGCCGCCAAGATCGACCAGGGAAAGTGAATGACCGGACTCCCGGCAAGCTGATGACGAATCCCGACAATCCTCTCGAGGAGGCCGTCCGTGGCGTCTTCGATCCTGGCCTGTTCGACAGCATCGGTGACCTCGGGCTGCTTCGCTCGGTCAAGACACGCCGTGGCCGTACCGAGGTGGTCGTTGCCGTGCCAGCCGCGGGGCACCCGGCACCGCGTGAGCTCGCCGCCGAGGTCGAGAAAGCGGTTGCGGCCGCCGGGGGCGCCCCTTCTGCGCTCGAGCTCGTCAACATGACCGAGGCCGAAGAAGCGGAGCTGCACGCGAGGCTTCGCGAGCTCGGCTCAGGCCCGTCGGCGCATCGGGCCGGCGGCGAAGCCGCCGGGCCCCACGGTCACGATGGCGCGGGCCATGGTGCCGGTGGGAACGGGCACGGCGCCGAAGGGCCCACACCCCGCCCGAACCCTTTTGCCGACAAGGCGTCGCACACCCGCGTCATAGCGATCTCTTCGGGCAAGGGCGGTGTGGGCAAGTCGACCGTGACCGTCAATCTCGCGGTCGCCCTGGCGCGCCGGGGGGCTTCGGTGGCGATCCTCGACGCAGATGTCTACGGCTTCTCGGTTCCCTCCATGTTGGGGATCGATCGTCCCCCGTCTGTGGTCGGCGACCTGCTCATCCCGCCGGTTGCCCACGGCGTCCGGTGCATCTCGATGGGTTTCTTCGTGAACGAGGACCAGGCGGTCATGTGGCGGGGACCGATGTTGCACAAGGCCTTGGAGCAATTCCTCCTAGACGTGCACTGGGGCCGGCCCGACTTCCTCGTGCTCGATCTCCCGCCCGGCACGGGCGACGTCGCGATGTCCATCGCTCAGTTCGTGCCCCGCGCCGAGGTGCTGGTCGTGACGACACCGCAGGTTGCGGCCGAGCGGGTGGCACAGCGTGCCGCCGTGCTCGCCCGGCAGCTGCGCCTGCCGGTCAGGGGAGTGATCGAGAACCAGTCGTGGTTCACCGGTGACGACGGCAAGCGCTACGAGCTGTTCGGTCACGGTGGCGGCGAGACGCTGGCCAAGTCCCTGGGCGTGGCGCTGCTAGGGCAGATCCCGTTCCTGCCCGCGTTGCGCCAGGCTGGTGACGCCGGCGTGCCGGTCGCGGCCTTCGACCCGGAGGGAGAGGCGGGGCGGGCCTTCGCGTCGCTTGCCGAGCGCGTGGTGGCACTGGGACCTGGACGGGTGTACCGATCCGAGCTCTCGATCGGCTGAACCTGCTCCCGGTCTTGGCGATGGGGGAGTGTGACACCGGCCGCGTAGCTTCGAAGTCGTGGAAGCGGCATCCTTGTCGGTGATGAGCGAGCAATCGCGGCGCTGGGCGTCGACCATGAGCGGTCACCTGAGCGACGACCCTGGCCATCGGACGGCGCATCATCCGACCGTGCCTCTCGGAGGCTCGTTGGGTGTCCTCGCCCGCGAGGCGCGAGAGGCAGAGGAGGAGTGGTTGCTGGCGCCGGGCGCGACCCGGTCGGTTGGGGCCGGCAGCCGCGCGATCGAGGAGCCCGCCGATCCGTGGCGGACCTGTTTCGAGCGCGATCGGGACCGGATCCTGCATTCGGCAGCGTTTCGGCGCCTGGCCGGGAAGACCCAGGTCTTCATCTTCCCGGCCGACCACCAGCGGACCCGGCTCACCCACGCCCTCGAAGTCGTACAGGTCGCGAATGCGATCTCGCGCGCGTGCCGGTTGAACGTCTCTCTGACGGAGGCCATCGCCCTCGGCCACGACTGCGGCCACGGCCCTGGGGGCCACGCCAGCGAGGAGGCGCTTTCACCGTTCTTGCCTGAGGGCTTCGACCACGCGGTTTGGGGCGCTGACGTCACTGCCGCGTCGCTCAATTTGTGTGCCGAGACCTTGGACGGGATCCGCAACCACTCCTGGTCGCGCCCGTCGCCCGCCACGCCGGAGGGTGAGGTCGTCGCGCTCGCGGACCGGATCGCCTACTGCGCCCATGACCTCGAGGACGCGGTTCACGCTCAGATCGTGACGAGCGACGAGCTTCCGCTTCTCGTCGCCAAGTACTGCGGAACTTCTAGGGGGAGCCAGCTCGACGCCTTTGTGACCGATGCCGTCACCACGACGCTGTCCTCGGGCGTGGTCGCGATCAGCGAGACGATGGGCGAGGCGCTCGAGGCGTTGCGACGGTTCAACTACGAGCGCATTTACCTCCGCGAGGCCTCGGTCGACCAGTCATCGGCGGTCGTCGACTTGTTGCGGGCGCTCGTCGATCACTACGTCATTCACCCGACAGCGCTTCCGATGGGAGCCGAACTGGTGCCCGACGATCCGGACGCGGTCAGAGCCGCGGTCGGATATGTGAGCGGGATGACCGACCGGTTCGCCTGCACAAGGGCGGTGGAGCTTTTCGGTGACCGCGCTGCCGCACTGGTGAACGCCATGAGACCCTTGTGATTGCAGGTTCGTCTCGCTTTCTCCGGGTCCAGCGTCGAGAGGCGATCTTCAAGAGCGTTGGGGGCGCTGCTGACGCGACTCGCACTGCACGGTTGTGAACCGCTGCGGCCTGCCGGTCCCCTACGATGACGCGCGGCAGCGGAAGGAGCATTCGTGGACGTGCGCATCGGGATCATCCAGACAGTGAAGGAGCTCGACATCGATCTCCCCGAGGGGACGACGCACGCCGATGTCGTCGCGGATGTCGACAAGGCCCTTACTCAGCCCGATGGCGTTCTTTGGTTCACCGACAAGCGAGGCCGTCGCGTGGCGGTGCCATCGGCCAAGGTCGCCTATATCGAGATCGGCGGCGGGGGCGAGGACCGGCGCGTCGGCTTCGGGACCAACTGACACCCGAGCTCGGTGCCCGAGCTCCTCGCTTACCAGCTGCTCTTCGTCACCGGTAAAGGCGGCGTAGGCAAGACAACCGTTGCCGCCGCGATCGCTCTGCTCGCGAGCGAGCAGGGTCGCCGCACCCTTGTCTGTGAGGTCGAACCGAAGGGAGACCTTGCCCGAGCCTACGAGTGCGGTCCGACCCCCTTCAGTGGACGGCGCATCAGCGAAAACCTCGTGGCCATGTCGATGGACACCGAAGCGTCGATGCGTGAGTACCTGCGTGTGGTCGCGAAGGTACCGACCATCGGCCACATCGGTCCGGTTGCCCGGGCATTCGACTTCGTGGCGACGGCGGCACCGGGGATCAAGGAGATCCTGACGGTCGGCAAACTGTGTTTCGAGATCCGGGCGAGCCGCTACGACCTCGTCGTGGTCGACGCCTCGTCGACGGGCAACGTCGTCGGCGAGCTTGCGGCGCCGACCGGTATCAACGAGCTGATCCGGGTGGGCGTGGTCCGGTCCCAGACCGACTGGATACTGGAGATCCTCGGTGACCCGACCAGAACCGGCGCGGTGATCGTCACGACGCCGGAGGAGATGCCTGTGACCGAGGCTGTCGACCTGGCTGCCCGGCTGGCCAGCGAGACGCCGGTTCATCTCGCATGCGTGGTGGCAAACCGGGTCCTGCCCGAGCTGTTCGGCCACTCCGAGGAGCTGGTCTTCAACGAGCTTGCCCGCTCCGCGACGCTCGACCTGTTAGCCCGCGAGCTCGAGACATCCAACGAGCTGGTCGAGGAGGTGCTCGCAGCAGCGCGGCTTGCCGTCACCGTCCGGCGCGACGGCGTCGCCCACCTGGAGAGGCTGCGTGCCGAGATCGCGTCGGATGTGCCCCTGCTGTACCTGCCGTACCTGTTCGCACGCGCGCACGGGCTTCGCGCAGTTCGCCAGGTTGCCCGTGCTCTGTCCGAGGAGCTCTTGACTTGAGCCGTCCGGAGCGCCGTCTCGAGTCACGTCCCGAGAGCCGACCCATCCCTGGGCGTGCCGGGGCGTCTGTGGAACAAGAGCAGACGCGCCACTTGGAGCAACTCCTGTCGGCGAAGGAAGTCGTCGTCGTCTGCGGACCGGGCGGGGTCGGCAAGACGACGATCTCTGCCTCGCTCGCCGCCACTGCGGCCGCACGTCTGGGGGGCCGGGTGCTCGTGCTCACCGTCGACCCGGCGCGCCGCCTGGCAGATGCTCTCGGGATCGGGGGGCTGGGAAACGTGGCCCGCCGGGTACCCGACGAGGCGTTTGCCGTCGCCGGAGTGCGCCCGACAGGTGAGCTCTACGCGGCCATGCTCGACATGAGCGAGTCGTGGGACGCGCTCGTCCGCAGGCATGCGCCCGATCTCGGGACGGCGAACGAGATCCTTGCCAACCCGCTGTACAGGAACCTCACCAGGCGGTTCGCCCAGGGCCACGACTACATCGCCATGGAGCGCCTGTACGAGCTTCACGAACAAGGCGAGTACGACCTCCTGGTCGTCGACACCCCGCCGTCGCTCAACGCGCTCGATCTCCTCGATGCGCCGGGGCGCATGGCCGAGTTCTTCTCCTCGAGATTGCTCCGGTGGCTCATCGTGCCCTACCGCTCCCGGCTGGTGAACTTCGCCTCCCGGCCCTTCTACCAGGTTGCGGATCGCATCCTGGGCAGCCAGTTCCTGGAGGACCTCGCCGAGTTCTTCATTCTCTTCCAGACCATGAGGGACGGTTTCGTCGCCCGCTCCGAAGCCGTGAACCGCCTGATCCGGGACGTGCGCACGACTTTCGTGGTCGTGACGACTCTCGAGGCGGTGCCGGCGGTGGACGCCGAGCAGCTCATCGAGAGCCTTCGCGACCGCCGCCTGCATCTCGGCCTGCTTGTTTGCAACAAGGTGTTGCCGGGATCATTCTCTGATGCACCCGTTGGCCGGACAGCCGAGCTGCTTGGCCAGCGCGCTGGCGAACTGGCCAATTCCCTGGCGGACCGCGTGCCGGTGGAACCCGCAACCGAAAGTCGTCCTTCAGGCGAGATGATCGGCCGAGTGCTCGCCGAAGTGGCCCGCAGCTTTGCCAACTTCCGGCTCGTGGCGACACGCGAGGCCGAGTTGTTGCGGGAGCTGTCTGCGGCCCACGAGGTGACAGCGACAGTGCCGTACCACCCGGGACACGTCACTGACCTGCACGGCCTTCTCGACGTCGGTGCCAAGATCTGGGGCGACGAGGTTGCAGTGGCCACAGAGAAGGCTGGCTTTCGTGGCGCCCGCCCGAGCCGCGGCAGTCGTGGCCCCGGTCGTGGCTCGCCGTCGGGCACTTCGAGAGGGCGCGTCGCTGGCGCGTCGACCGAGGACCGGAAGCATCAGTCGGACAAGCCGGAGTCCGGCGGTGGCTCTTGACGGTCTTCACGTCACTCTCCGGGCGCGGCATGATCTCGTTGTCGAACCAGGGCGGGCGAGCCCTGCCAGAAGTTCGCGAGCTGCAACTGAGGATGGAGCACATCGATGTCTGAGAACGTGACCGCCGACGCCGGCCAAGGTGTGCCCGAGTCCGTGCGCGTCGATCCCTGTGGCCCGGCCTGACCGAGATCGATGAACCCCTCTCTCGTCCCGCTTCCCGTCAAGATCGTCCCGGCACCCGACCTGATCCGCCGTTACACCTCGTCCGGCGGCCCCGAACGCCGCCATCTGGAGAGCTTGATGGCGTTCTGGAGCCTCCTCGCCGACTTGTCGTTCTCCGACCTGTTGCTGTTCGCGCCGGTCACGCGTGACCGCGGCGAAGGCGACGAGGCTTTGGCCGAGCTCGGGGCCTCGGAGTCCCCGGGGCCTGACCGCCTCGGCGCGTTCGTCGTCCTTGGACAGATACGGCCCACGACGAGTCAGACCCTGTACGAAGTTGACCTCGTAGGCCAGGTTGAGTCCTCCGAGAGCCTGCCGAACGTCGTCGAGGCTTATCAGTCCGGGGTGATCATCCGCTCCGAGCAGCCAGGCGAGTCCGCCGACGCGCTCGTACGCGTCACGAACATCCCCGTGCGTCACAGAGGCAAGGTCCTCGCTGTGCTTTGCCGCGTCTGGTCGCCACGGACCACCAGGCGCCGGGGCACGCTGGAGAGGGTCTATCTGGACCTGTTCGAGCGGCTGTCAGTCATGGTCACAGATGGCCTGTTTCCTTTCGTCGCCGACGACGCCGCAGTCGAGGAGGCGCCTCGGGTGGGCGACGGAGTGATCGTCGTCGACGCCCATGAGCGCATCACCTACGCATCGCCGAACGCGGTCAATGCGATGCACCGTGCCTCGATCACTTCCTCGATCGTCGGCTCGAGCCTTGCTCTGCTCGGGCTCGAGACCTCGGTCTTGAACGAAGCGTTCGCGAGCAAGCTGCCCGCGATCGAAGAGGTCGAGCGGCCTCCTGACGTCATCTTGATGATCCGGTGCATTCCCCTCATAGCCAGGGGCGAGTTGACGGGCGCGGCGCTCCTGCTTCGCGACGTGACGGACTTGCGCCGCAGGGACCGGCTCCTCTTGAGCAAGGACGCGACCATACGTGAGGTGCACCACCGTGTGAAGAACAACCTCCAGACGATCTCGTCCCTCCTCCGCCTCCAGGCGCGACGCCTGGACGAGGCAGAGGCGGCGGGCCGTATCGCCCTGCTCGAAGCCGAGCGCCGTATCCGTGCGATTGCCCTGGTCCACGACATCCTGGCGCGCGACGTGACTGAGCAGGTGCCCTTCGAAGAGATCGTCTCAGCGCTCGTGAACATGATCCGCGAGACGAGCACGATCTCGTTCCCGGTGACGATCGAGGTCTACGGAGGCCTCGGAGACGTCGCGGCCGAGGTGGCGACACCGCTCGCGGTCGCGATCGCGGAGCTGCTCCAAAACGCGATGGAGCACGCTTTTCCCGAGCCTTGGTATGCGGCGAGCTCGCAGTCCTGGGTGCCGGGAGCGGGGCCGGCGCCGGGAGCGGGGCCGGGGCCGGCGCCTGGAGCGGGGCCTGGAGCGGGGCCCGGAGCGGGACCTGAGCCGGCGCCCCGGCCGGTGCCCGGGCCGGTGCCAGTGAACTTGGGATCTGTGTCACCCGGTGCAGCCTTAGGCGGTCAGCCGACGACATCAGGAGCCGAGGCACGTGTCGAGCTCCTGCTTCAGGAGCGGCCGGACTCCTTGGGGATCGTGGTGCGCGACAACGGATGTGGGCTGCCCGAGGGATTCGACATAGACCGGACGCGCAGTCTCGGGTTGTCGATCGTCCGCGACCTCGTCCGGAGTCAGCTAGGTGGCACGATCAAGATGGAGACAGACGGCGGCACCATCGTCCGTCTAGAGATCCCGGTAAGTCGGCGAGCTGGCTAGAGAGCGAGCGGCTCAGCAAGCGCGGCGGCGTTGAGCGGCCATCCATGCCTTGCGGAGCTTGCGGCGCTCGTCCTCCGAAGTGGCGCCCCAAACGCCAGACTCCTGATTTGTGGTGAGCGCGAACTCGAGACAGGCCTCTCGGGCCTCGCACGAGAAACAGACGGCTTTGGCCGCGTCGATCTGCTCGATTGCTTGACCTGTCGTTCCGATGGGGAAGAACAGATCGGGGTCAGTGTCTCGGCACTCAGCAACCTTGCGCCAATCGTCACTGTCCCACTCGCTCGAGCGGGTCCAGGTCAGAGCCACCCTGCCTCCTCTGCGGCTTGGAAGCGCGGCCAATGTTCATGGCCGTCCAAACGCGTCCGTGAACAGAATCACAAATCTTGCATCCAGCAATCAAACCGATACTGCGGGCTGGATGCCGACGAAGAGACGGTCGATTACCGGACTGTGGTACCTAATCTTACGGGAGCGTTCGTGATCGTGCAAGCATGTGATCACGATCACAATCGAACAATAATCGATTACCGTCGCGTGGCCGTGCCGCGGACAACGAGCCGGAAGGAGCGCGCTGTGACCGAGATCTTCGCCCACCGAGGATCGTGTCATCTGGCCAGGGAGAACACCGTCGCCGCGTTCGTCGGCGCGCGAGATCTTGGCGCGGACGGGATCGAGCTGGACGTTCACCTCACCGCTGACGGCAACGTAGTCGTCCACCACGACGGCGAAGTACCCGGACTTGGGCCGTTCGCCCGCCTCTTGTCGGCAGAGCTGCCTGCGTGGCTTCCGTCGCTCGGCGAGGCGCTGGACGCCTGCCGGCCGCTCCAGGTCAACGTCGAGATCAAGCAAGACGAGACTGAGGGGGGACCCGATCGGGACAGGTCGCTCGCGTTCGAAGTGGCGGCACTGTTGATGGCTCGAGCTGAGGCGCCTCGGATCGTAGTGTCGTCGTTCTCCCTCGAAGCGATCGACGCTGTGCGCGGCTTCGAGCCGGGTCTTGCGACGGCGCTGCTCGTCGATCTTGATCGGGATCCCATGGAGGCGCTCATGACGGCGCGTGAGCATGGGCATGGCGGTCTGCATCCGTTCTTCTGCTCCGTCGACGCGGCCTTGATGAAGGCCGCCAAGGGCTGCGGGATGGAGATCAGGGCCTGGACGGTGGATGACCCGGCCCGGATCGCCGCGCTCGCCCACTTGGGAGTGGACGCAGTCGTCACCAACGACGTGGCGGCGGCCCGCCGGGCGCTCGGGCGGTCCGACGTGCCCGAGCCCGCCCCACCGCCCGGGGCCGGCTGAGGAGCCCTGACCCTCCGGTTGGCTGCGGGGCGACCAGTCGTGGAGAATCGCTAGGTGAACGTTGCCGTCTGTGTGAAGCAGATCCCGGACACGGCGATGCCTCCCGCGCTCGATCCGCGGGATCACACCCTCGTGCGCGAGGGGAAGCTGATCATGGACGAGTCGGACAGCTACGGGGTGGAGATGGGCCTCCAGCTCGTGGAAGTTGCCGGTGGTGGCGAGGTCTCACTCGTGTCGATGGCCCCGAACAGCGCGACGAGCGGGTTGCGCACCGCTTTGGCGACCGGAGCCGTAAAGGCCATCTTGGTGTCCGACCCCGTGCTTGCCGGATCGGACGCGCTCGGGACGGCGAAGGTCCTGGCTGCGGCCATCGCTCGGCTGGGCCCGGACTTGGTCCTCGCGGGCACCGAGTCGACGGACGGCTATGTCGGCACGACGCCTGTCCAAGTCGCGGAGCTGCTGGGCTGGCCGTCAGTCAGCTTCGCGAAGCACGTCGAGATCTCCGATGGCCTGCTCCGGGTCCAGCGCCAGACCGAGGCGGGCTATGAGGAGGTCACGTGCCCTCTTCCGGCCGTCGTGACGGTGACTTCCGGCGTCGTCGAGCCGCGGTATCCCTCGTTCAAGGGGATCGCGGCCGCGAAATCGAAACCCGTCGAGGAGCTCACGGTGGCAGATCTCGGGCTGGACCCGTCACAAGTCGGCTTCGCCGGTGCCCGCCAGCAGGTGATCTCGGTCGAAGCCGCAGAAGCACGCGCGGCCGGCGAGATCGTCGTCGACAAAGGTGACGCCCATGAACGCGTGCTCGGCTTCCTCGAGCAGCTCAAGATCTTGTAGAAGGGATGTCGCCGGTGGACACGATCTGGGTTCTCGCCGAGCAGCGCGGTGGCGTGCCGGCTGGCATCGTGCTCGAGTTGCTGACGGCCGCCCGCGGCTTCGGTGGTGTCGTTGAGGTCGTCACCTGGGGTCCGAGCTCTGAGAGCACGGCCACAGTTCTCGGTCGCTACGGAGCGGCGAAGGTGTACGACGTGGGCGACATCGGCGAGGCGCTGCCCGGGCCGAAAGTTGCAGCCGCCATCGCATCTCAGGTCTCAGGCGGGAACCGCCCCGACGCGGTCCTCATCGGCGCGACCCACGACGGTCGGGACATCGCGGCGCGGCTGTCGGTGCGCCTCGATCTGCCGGTACTGACCAACGTCGTGGGCATCACCGCCTCGGGAGGGAGGCTGACCTCCGATCACTCGATCTTCGGCGGCTCGACGCTGCTGCGAGCCGAGTTCACCGACGCGATCCCGGGCCTTTTCGTAGTCCAGCCGAAGTCGTTTGTTGCCGAGCCGGCCGAACCAGCCGGGCAGCGGTCCGTCGAGATCGTCGCGATCGAGGTTCCCGAGACGGGAGCAACCGACGCGGCAAGAATCGTCGCCCGTCACGAGGAGGAGCGCAGCGGCCCCGAGCTCGACGAAGCCGCCGTCGTCGTCGCAGGGGGCCGGGGTCTCGGCTCGCCCGGCAATTTCGCCCTCATCACCGAGCTTGCGCAGTTGTTGAAAGGCGCTCCAGGTGCTTCACGCGCCATCGTCGACGCGGGCTGGGTGCCGTACGCGCTCCAGATTGGCCAGACCGGCAAGACGGTGAAGCCAATGGTATACATCGCCTGCGGGATCTCGGGAGCGACCCAACATATGGTGGGCATGAAGGCCGCGCAGAAGATCATCGCGATCAACAAGGACCGGGAAGCCCCCATTTTCACGATCGCGGACCTCGGTGTCGTTGGTGACGCCACCAAGGTGGTCCCCAAGCTGATAGAGGCGATCAAGGCTCGTCGCTGAGCTCGGCTGGTATCTTCCTGCTTTCTGGGGTCCCACCGGCACACCGCCACCCGGCCTGCAGCCCAGCCCCAGCACACGCGGCCGGCCGCGATCCACCGGCCCGCGAAGCCCCCCGGCCGATTCTCGGCCCGCACGACCGGGGGCGCGCAAGCCCCGATCATCAGTACTTGAAAGGGGTCTGACGGCCTCCACACATTGAGGTCAAAGGATATGTATCGTCGGGCGGCCGAAGGTATACGCGACCCGCGTTGCCAGAGCGCGCATGAAGGACTCACCGGTTGCTCTTCCCGACAACTGATTTCGCCATCTTCTTCGGGATCGTCTTCATCGGCAACTGGCTGCTCGCGCCGTTCCCCAAGCGCTGGAGCGTGTTCATCCTCATCGCGAGCTACGTGTTCTACGGCTGGTGGGACTGGCGCTTCGTCTTCCTCCTGGCCGTCTCCACGGTCTGCACGGTTGCCGGGGGTCGCCTGGTCCACCGCGCCCGCGTCGCGTCGGCCAAACGGGCCTGGTTGATCGCGACCGCCGCCGCCGAGCTGGGTTTGCTGGGCTGGTTCAAGTACGCAGGGTGGTTGAGCGTCAACGTCGACAACGTGGTCCACCACCTCGGGATGGGCGATCCGGTCCCGTTGATCCAAGTCACGCTTCCGGTCGGCATCTCGTTCTTCACGTTCATGGGCCTGTCGTACGTGATCGACATCTACAGGGGGAGCCTCGAGCCCTCGCCGTGGCTGGACGTGGCTGTGTTCGTTGCGTTCTTCCCGCACCTGGTCGCGGGGCCGATCGTGCGCGGTTCGGACCTGCTCCCCCAGATCCGCAGGGCTCGCCGACGCGACCCGCGCCGGATCGCGCTTCCGAAGGCCGCGTACCTCATATTCGGCGGCCTGTTCAAGAAGGTGGTGCTCTCCAGCTACGTCTCGTCCCAGATCGTGGACCCGGTGTTCGCGAACCCTCACACTCATTCTTCGCTTGAGGTCCTGCTGGCGATCTACGGCTACGCGGTGCAGATCTACTGCGACTTCAGCGGTTACACCGACATCGCCATCGGCTGCGCCCTCCTGCTCGGCTTCCGCTTCCCGGAGAACTTCAACGCCCCCTACACCGCCCGGTCCCTGCAGGACTTCTGGCGACGATGGCACATGACCTTGTCGCTGTGGCTGCGCGACTACCTGTACATCCCCCTCGGCGGCAACCACGGATCGCGTCGCGCCATGTACCGCAACATCATGATCACGATGGTCCTGGGCGGACTGTGGCACGGCGCGGCTTGGACATTTGTTGCGTGGGGTGCCCTCCACGGCATCGGACAGTGCACGGGCCACTACCGCCGTGCAAAACGGGTCGAGAGGGGGCTCTCGCCTCAACGTGAGGGGCGTGGATGGGTCGCTTGGGAACGCTTCGCGACGTTCCAGCTTGTCTGCGTGGGATGGGTCTTCTTCCGCGCCACCTCGTTCGCCAACGCGTTCGCGATGTTCGGCCGGCTGTTCACCGGCTGGACCCAGCCATCCCCGCTCGTGAACTTCGCGGTGTTGCTGGTGATCGCGGTCGGCATCGGGTCCCAATACGTGCCACAGGCCCTGCCCCTGCGCGCGCAAGAGGTGTTCTCACGACTTAGCGTGTTCGCCCAGGGGACTGCGCTTGCCGCCGTTCTCCTGATCATCACGACGCTCGGCCCACCGGGCGTGGCGCCGTTCATCTACTTCCGTTTTTGAGACTGGGATCATCTTGTCGAAGGTGGCACGAGCTTCTTGAGGATTTTCCGAAACGCACCCGGATCAGCCGGCCACGAGCACGGCCGCAAAGGCGACCCGCGCCAGGACGACCGCCGGGCACGCACGGGAGCGACCAGGCCGGAAGGCGCCTCGAGGAGACGGTCGGGCGCCCCGGCACGGGTTCGCTCGGCCCGACCGGGCGCCGCCGCGTCGGCTGCACGCACGCGCAGCCCGAGGGGCCAAGCCCGCCCACCGGCCGAGGGCGCGCCGACCGACCAAAGGCGGCGGGCGTCAGCGGGCCGCATAATTGGCGTCGGCCTGATCTGTTTCATGGTCTGGCTCTTGTTCGATGCAAACCAGCTGTACCACTCCGCGGAGGCGGGCCAGATCGGGGCCCGCCGCACCGTCGCAGTGTCCTTCCTCCGCCCGATAGCCGCGATCAGCAACGCGCTGCGAATCTCCGGACCGGTGAACGCCGCCGACTCGGCCTTGGGGCGGTGCGGGATTGGCGGGGCGCCGGTGTGCGGCAGTGGCCCGCTGCCCACCGTTCTGCCCGACAACGTGCCGGCACAGCGACCGCAGGGTTACCTCGGCCTTGGTGGCGCGCCACATCTCGGTCCCGGAACCCGCTACATCCCACTACCCCCGCCGCCAGTGGTCCCGCCCGGACCCCCGGCGCTGGTGTCCCCGACGGCTTCTCGGCCGCTGACGCTGCTCTCGATCGGAGACTCCATCGGGGAAGACCTCGGCTTTGGCCTGGGAGACGTGTTCTCGACGAATCCGGCCGTGCGCGTCGTCCAAAAAGGTCTCGAGGACACGGGCTTGGCGCGGAGCGACTACTACAACTGGCCGGCGACCCTCGAAGCCGACTTGCGGCAGTACCACCCGAAGATCGTGGTCGTCATGCTGGGCGCAAATGACATGCAGTCGTTCTCGATCGGGAACGGCCGTTACCTGTCGTTCTCGATGGCCGCGAGCCCATGGTGGCAGGCCTATGCGGTCCGGGTCGCGCTCGTCATGGAAGAGGCAACGTCTTCGGGCGCCCACGTGATGTGGGTCGGGTTGCCGCCGATGGGGGCCGGCTCGACTGTCCCGGCCGGCTTCCCACAGAAGTTGAACATGGTGTTCTATGCCGAGGCACATGCCCACCCGGGCGTGACGTACTACCCGGCTGCGAAGGTCCTGGCCACCAGGAGGGGAGGCTTCACCACGTACCTGACGATCAACGGATCGATCGAACAGATCCGTTCCATAGACGGTGTGCATCTTCTTCCAGCTGGCTACGACCTGCTCGCCCTTGCGCTCGTGCAGCCCATGCAGCGGGCCTGGCACGTGAACCTGCACGTCTGATCGTGGGGCGCAAGAACCCCCCACGGCTACGAGCGCAGCTCAGTGCTGCCCGTGCTCCTCGGCGCGCTCTCGGGACCGCTCGATCTCCAGCTCGGCCGCCTCACGTCCGGCCCAAGTAGCGCCTTCGACAGACTTTCCAGGCTCGAGGTCCTTGTAGACCTCGAAGAAGTGCTGGATCTCGAGCCGATCGAACTCCGGAAGATGGCGGAGATCCTGCAGGTGCTCCAGGCGGGGATCGTGGGCCGGCACTGCGATGATCTTGTCGTCCGGCCCCTTCTCGTCGGTCATCCGGAACATGCCGATCGCTCGTGACCGCACGACGCAGCCGGGAAACGTCGGCTCCTCGACCAGCACCAGAGCGTCGAGCGGATCGCCGTCCTGGCCGAGCGTCCCGTCGATGAAGCCGTAATCAGCCGGGTAACGAGTCGAGGTGAACAGCATCCGGTCGAGGTAGATCCGACCCGTGGCGTGGTCCATCTCGTACTTGTTGCGCTGGCCCTTGGGGATTTCCACGACGACTTCGAACTCCATTGGCAGCTTTATCCTTGGCCTGGTCGGCGGAGCGTTGGACGCGGACGCTATCAGCCGGCCGCCGAGCGGGACGCGGCTCAGCCGGCGCGCATCCCCCGGCCGCCGAGCGGGGCTCCTCGGTTCGAGGCTGTGCTCTCGAGCAGCGCGACGAGCGGGCCTTCCAAGCCCGGCGCCGCAACCACGACGGTCGAGGACCCGTCGGCCAGCCCTTCGATCTCTGTGAGAGTGGCCCCGGCTTCGCGCACGATGACATCGCCCGCTGCGAGGTCCCACGGTTTGAGCCACGCCTCGTAGAAGGCGTCGAAGCGTCCGCAAGCCACTCCGCATATGTCGATTGATGCCGAGCCGCGACGTCGGATGTCGCGTACTTGGGGCAGGACCATCGCGACTATCCGTGCCTGATCGGCCCGGTCCTTCGCCTTGTAGGTGAAACCGGTGCCGACCAACGCCTCGGCAAGGGGCCGGCCCGACGGCTTGAGCCGGAGCTCACGGCCGTTGAGCGTCGCCCCCTGTCCCTCGCAGGCAGCGAACATCTCACCGTTCACCGGATTGTGGACCGCTCCTACGATGTTTCGCCCGTCCACCGAAGCCCCGATCGAGACCGCGAACTCCTCGATGCCGTAGAGGTAGTTGATGGTGCCGTCGAGCGGGTCGATGACCCACGTGACCCCCGTGGAACCCTTCCGGGAGCTGCCTTCCTCTCCGAGGATGCCGTCATCCGGCCGAGCGCGCAGCAAAGAGCTGACGATCAACGCCTCACTGGCTCGGTCGACGTCGGTGACGAGATCTGTCGGGCTCGACTTGGAGGAGGCACCCGTGGCGAGCAGGAGCCCATCCGCAACGCTCTCCAGCCCTGTTCGCAGCAGCTTGCCCGCCGCTTCTGCAACTTCTTGTGCGAGCTCGAGGAGATCCGATTGGTCGTAGCGGCCGAGGTTCGGCGCGGTCATGGCGTGCGAGCCGGGCGGCGCGCGCCGGCTGGTGCAGCCAACCGTGTTCGGGAGAGCTGGGCCAGGCGCGCCACGAGTACCTCGATCACGAGCTCGTCCGGCCAGTCCAGCACTCCGCGAAGATCGAGGTCGGCATTGGCGACCAGGCTAATCGCGTGGGCGATACGGTCGGTGCCGAGCCTTCGTCCCTGGGCGAGCACCTTGCGCGCCGGGAACGGCGACATGCCGAGCAGCGATGCCGCCTCGCCGGGATCGCTTATACCGCTCCCGTCGAGACGCAACATCGCCCCATAGTGCTTGTGCAAGGTGGCGAGCAGCTGGAACGGGTGGCGGCCGCCGGGCCCGAGCAGCCGGCGCGCGGCCAGCACCGCTTTCGCCACTTCGCCGTTGTCGAGCGCGTCGGTGAGCTCCCAAGGTGGCGCCCCGCCCTCCTCTCCGAGAAACGGCTCCAGTTCCGCCCGGGTCACCCGCCCGCCCTCGCCGTATGCAGCGGTGAGAACGTCCAAGAGCGCATGCAGGCGCGACACGTCCTCGCCGAGATGGGCTTCGAGGAGCTGTCGGGCGGCTGGGTCCAGGTGGACCGGTGCGGTCTGCAACTGCTCGCTCAGCCACTGTGTGCGCGCCTTGCCGAACGAGCCAGGCGACGTGTCGATCTCCCGGGATCGTGCCTTTACAGCCTTGGCGAGGGCGGCGGGCAACGCCTTGCCGGCCACAGCCAGCACGAGCACGTTCGGTGCGAACGGCTCATCGAGTCGCGACGCGAGCTCGGCGGCTTGGGAGGCGTCGAGGTTCTCTATGTCGCGCAGCACGACGATCCGGCGATCGGCCAGGAATGCAGGCGTGTAGAGCGCGTCGGTGACTGGTCCGGTCACGTCCTCGTCGCTGTTCTGCGGCGGGACCCGATGATCTTCGACGGCGACGGCGAGGCTCCCGTTGGCCACAGCCGGGTTTTCCGGGTCGCCGGTTGCGCCCTCCGGTGAGGTGAGCTCGGCGAGCAGCCGGTCAACGCCCCGGTCCACGAGGGCAGGGTCGCTGCCCTTGACGACAAAGACGGTGGGGGAGTCGCCGGGCTGGGAACTGGTTACGGTCATCGCAGCACCCCCGAGCCGAGCGAGGTCCTGCTGGCTTGGTCCCACCCGGCTTCTCGTCGGGGTGCCGACTCGGCAATTGCGGCCAAAAGGTCGCGCACCTTGCAGGTGCCGGCGACGTCGTGGGCCCTTACGAGCCGGCATCCGCCGGCGATCCCCAGTGCTGCCGAGGCCAACGACGCGTCGCGGCGCTCGCCGATCTCGAGTCCGAGCAGAACCCCCAAGAAGGCCTTGTTCGACGAGGAGACGAGCAACGGGTAGCCGAGCGAGGCGAGCCGTGCCGAGCTCTGCAAGAGCAACAGGGACTGGTCCGCCGTCTTACCGAGGTCGAGGCCCGCATCGAGGATGATGCGATCGGCCGGGATCCCGCTTGCGAGAGCGCGTTCGGCGCGCACGAGCAGGAAACGCGCGACTTCGGCCACGACGTCGTCGTAGTGAGGCGCGGGGTCCGGCACCCGTGGTGAAAGCCGTATGTGGGTGGCCACCACGCTGGCTCCGGCCTTGGCGGCCGCCGAGAGGTACCCGGGGTCGGCGAACCCGCTGATGTCGTTGCCGACGACGGCTCCGGCTCCGAACGCGGCCGCGGCGACCGGCGCCCGCCAGGTGTCGACTGACAGTGGCACGTCGAACCGTTCCCTCAATGACGCGATCACCGGCACTACCCGGTCGAGCTCCTCCTCCTCGGTCACCTCCGGGCCGGGACCGGCCCTGACGCCGCCCACGTCGAGCAGGTCTGCGCCTTCTTCGACCAACTGTTCCGCACGCTCGAAGAAACGGTCGAGGTTGAAGTACGAACCGTGGTCGTAGAAGGAGTCCGTGGTGCGATTGAGGATGCCTATGACCAGTGCCCTGGTCGTAATGTCATAGCGACGCTGACCCAGCTCGAGGAAGACGGGATGGCCGGGCCACCAGACTGAGCTGTGTGTCGCAGGCACGCCTGGGCTCCCGAGCTGAGAGGATCAGAAAAGCCGGGAGGCGAGGGCCCGTCGGTACTGTTCCCGCCTCGGGTCCGAAGGTTCCATCGTCTCGAGGAGGTCAACAAGCTCCTGGCGGGCCTCGTCGTCGGTCTTCACCCGGTCGAGCAGGGCGGCCATGTGCTCTTCAAGCTCCATGCTGCCAGCTCCGTTTGCTGTCCCGGGCGCCACGGACGTGCCCGCGATGGCCAATCGGGCGAGTGCGGCGACGCGGCGTGCCTCTCCGTTATCGGGGATCTTGGCGAGCAAGCTGAGAGCGTCCTCGGGCTCACCGCGCCGGACGAGGATCTCGGCCAGGCCGACGACGGCCTCGGGACGGTCGGGCTCGAGCTCGAGCGCCCGGCGAAGCGAGGCCTCATCACCCAGGGCGATCAGCTCCTCGGCTTCGCTCGCAACAGGGAGGAGCCGGTTCACGAACTCACGGACGGCGGCCTCGCCGAGCGCGCCGATGAATTGGTCCACGACCCGACGGTCCTTGATGGCGAACACGGCCGGGATCGACTGGGCCTGGAAGCTCTGCGCGATCCTCGGATTCTCGTCGACATTGACCTTGACGAGCTCGACTGCGCCCGCGGTGGCCTCGACGACGCGTTCGATTATCGGGCTGAGCGTCTTGCACGGGCCGCACCAGGGTGCCCACAGGTCGACAACGACCGGGACGGCGTCCGAGCGGACAAGTACGTCGTTGTCGAAGGAAGCGTCGGTGGTATCCAATGTCATCGAGTCGAAACCCTAACGGGTTGTTGACGCCCATCCGCGCAAGCGCGGACACGTGGAAGAACCGGCGGGCGTGCGCCGGGGCGTGCACCGGGGCGCGGCGGGCGTGCGGCGGGCGTGCGGCGGGCGTACGGACGCGCCGCGCCTGCCTACGGAATGGTCGTCGGCGTAGCCGGCAGGGTGAACTCGTTGGCCGGCACGCTCGTCGAGTAGCTCGTGATCTCGAAGCTGCCGTTCTCCGACGCCTTGGTGCCGGTCCACGCGACATAACCCAGGACACCCTGGTCTGTCACACAGAAGGTCCCTGTCCCCGTCTCGCCGGCCGCACCGGTCACCGAGACGCAGGAGAGCGAGATCCCGTTCACCGTCTTCGACGAATAGCTGAGCTGCGCGCCCTCGGCTTTGGCAGCGGCCTGGAAGTACGGGAGGTAGAAGTTGGGCTCATAGATCTTGAACAGGTCAGCCTCCGAGGAGGCGGCTCCTTCGCTGATGCACATCCCGCCTGAACCCGCCGAGGTTTGTCCACTGCAGATGTAGCTCTTCTTGCCGAGCGTGATGAGCTCGAACGTCCCAGACGAGCTGGTGCCCCCGAAGAGCGAGTCCGGTGGTTGCTGCGCGATCGTGAGGCTCGTCAGCGACTTCGAGGCGCCCGAAGTGACCTTGTAGGTCGCGATGAACGTCGCTTGCTCGCCGGACTGGAACTTCGAGAGCAGACCCGATCCCGACGCACCGGCTGAAGTCGTCGTCGTGCTCGAGCTCGGAGCGACGGTCGTCGTCGTGACGGTCGAGCTCGTGGTAGCTGAGGTCGTCGCCGTGGTCGAGCCGGCCGAAGTGGTGGTCGTGGAGCCCGTGCTCGAGCTGCTGCAGCCGGCCGCCAAGATCGCCGCGACTGTTGCCAGCACGAAGCCCGCTGCGATGCGACTCGGTTTGGAATTCCTCGCAAGCTTGATCATGTGGATCCTTCCACTCATAGGGTCGCCCACTGCCGCCGCCGGCTGAGCTCGCAACGACGGCTTTCAGGAGACCGCTTCAAATGTGTCGTGAGGTTAGCTCACGGACGACTCTGCGTGGCGGTCCTGTTCCCAATGAGGTCAGGGCTCAGACGACGAAATACTTGGCCATCGGGTGATGGCAGATGATCGCGAGCGTCGTCTGCTCGGGATGGAGCTGGAAGCCCTCGCTCACGGTCACCCCGATGCGGCCGGCTTCGAGGAGCTCCACGACCTTCGCGTTGTCCTCGAGATCCGGGCAGGCCGGATAGCCGAACGAATACCGACCACCACGGTGCTGCTGGCGGAACAGACCGGTCAGCGTCGGGGCGTCCTCGTCGGCGAATCCCCACTCCTCGCGGACGCGCCGGTGCCACAGCTCGGCGACCGCCTCTGTCATCTCGACTGACAACCCGTGCATCGTCACATAGTCCCGGTAGCGGTCCGCCGCGAACAGCTCGGCCGTGCGGGCCGAAGCCAGGGCTCCCATCGTCACGATCTGGAACGCGGCATAGTCCCGGACCTGTGAGTCCGCCGGCCTGAAGAAGTCGGCGATGCAGAGATAGGGCTCCTTGGCCTGGCGCGGGAACGCGAAACGCTCGAGCTCGGCGGTGCGGTGGTCGTCTGTGTAGACGACGACATCGTTCCCGTCGGCGTTCACAGGAAAGTAGCCCCAGGCAACTTGAGGGACGAGCAAGCCTTCGGCCTTGGCCTGATCGAGACAGGCCCGGAGCTCGGCCCGGACACGCTCTTTGAACTCCGCGTCGGTCTCGCCGGGCTCGGGCCGGTAGCCCCACTGGTTGCGGAAGAGCGCTGTCTCGTTCAAATAGGAGGCGATGTCGTCCAGCGGGATGCCCTTGGCGACCCGGGTTCCGACAAACGGGGGCTCGAACAACTCGTTGTCCATCCCGACCTCCGGCGAGCGCGCCGGAAGTGTCGCCGGGTCGATCTCGGCCATCTGCGCGCTCCGCCTCGGGGGGAGCTTGCGGCCCGAGAGCTCGGTCCCGAAGCTGGGGTCGTCGACGCCGCTCCGCTTGATCTGCATCAGCCGGTCGAGCAGGTGCAGGCCCTCGAACGCGTCCTTCCCATAGAAGACGCGGCCCTTGTACGCCGCGCGTAGGTCCTTTTCGACATAGGTGCGCGTGAGCGCCGCTCCGCCCAGGATGACCGGGTAGCCGGACTTGTCGAGCCGGTTCAGCTCCTCCAGGTTGTCGCGCATTATGAGCGTCGACTTCACGAGCAGCCCGCTCATGCCGATCGCGTCGGCTTCGACCTCGTCGGCCTTCGCGATCATCTCTGACACCGGCACCTTGATGCCGAGATTGTGGACCTCATAGCCGTTGTTGGTGAGGATTATGTCGACCAGGTTCTTGCCGATGTCGTGCACGTCGCCCTTCACGGTGCCGAGAACGATCCGGCCCCGCCCGCCCGACTCGGAGCGTTCCATGTGCGGTTCCAAGTGGGCCACCGCGGCCTTCATCGTTTCGGCCGAGCCGAGCACGAAAGGCAGCTGCATCTGGCCCGAGCCGAACAGCTCACCGACGGTGCGCATCCCGGCAAGCAGCATGTCGTTCACGATGTCGAGGGCCGCGTGCCCCGCGTCGAGCGCCTCGTCGAGCTCGGCCTCGAGCCCGTTGCGGTCACCGTCCACGATGCGCCGCTCCAGGCGCCGGTCGACGGTCCAGCCCGAGCGATCTTCGATCGCTGAGTGCGCCGTTGCGCTCTCGCCCTCGAACGCGTCAATGAGCGCAGAGAGGGGGTCATAGTCCTCGCGGCGACGGTCGTAGATGAGATCGAGGCAGATCTCGCGGTCGGAGTCCGCGATCCGGTGCAGGGGCTGGATCTTGCCGGCGTGCACGATCGCGGCGTCGAGCCCGGCTTGGACGCACTCGTGCAGGAAGACCGAGTTGAGCAGCTGGCGTGCGGCGGGGGAGAGCCCGAAGGACACATTCGAGAGGCCGAGCACCGTGTGCACGCCGGGCAGCTCGGTCTTGATCCGCCGGATGGCCTCGATGGTCTCGATTCCATCTCGTCGGCTCTCCTCCATGCCGGTCGACAACGGAAGAGCAAGCGGGTCGAAGAGAAGGTCCGTCGGTTCGAGGCCGTAGCGCCCTACGGCGAGGTCGTGGATCGCCTTGGCCGCTCGCAATTTCCAGTCGGCAGTGCGCGCCTGGCCTTCAGTGTCGATACAGGTGCAGATCACCGCTGCGCCGTAGTCGCGCGCCAAGGTGAGGAAGCGATCGAGCCGGGTGCCCGGGGCATCCCCGTCCTCCAAGTTCACCGAGTTGAGGACAGGCCGCCCGCCGATCCACTGCAGCGCAGCTTCGGCGACCGGCGCTTCGGTGGTGTCGATGACGAGCGGGATGGACGACTGCGTAGCAAAGCGCCGTGCCACCTCTGTCATGTCCCGCACTCCGTCGGCCCCTGTGTAATCGACGCAGACGTCGAGCAGATGAGCTCCCTCACGTACCTGGTCACGGGCCATCGTGACCGTTGTCTCGAAGTCGCCTGCGAGCATCGCGTCGCGAAAGCGCTTCGATCCGTTGGCGTTCGTGCGCTCACCTATGACCAGGAACGACGCCTCCTGCTCGAACGGCGTCGCCACATACAGCGAGGCGGCAGACGGCTCGTACACCGGGGAGCGGGGAGCAGGGTCGAGATCAGCGCAGGCCGCCACGACCTTGGCAAGGTGCTCGGGGGTCGTGCCACAACAACCGCCGACGATCGAGACCCCCAGCTCTCGGACGAACACTGACAGGTGCTCGGCGAGCGCGTCGGGCGTCAAGTCGTAGTGCATCTTCCCGTCGATGACCGAGGGCAAGCCGGCGTTGGGCAGCGCCGATATCGGAGTGCGCGCCTGGCCAGACAGGAAACGGAGCGCTTCGTACATCTCGACGGGACCTGTCGCGCAGTTCATGCCGATGACGTCGGGCTTCATCGCGTCGAGCGTGCAAAGTGCCGCGCCGACCTCGGTGCCGAGCAGCATCCGGCCGGTGAGCTCGATGGTGACCTGCACCTGGATCGGTACCTCGCGCCCCGCGTAGCTCATTGCGCGTCGGCACGCTTGGACCGCCGCCTTGGCCTGGAGCACGTCGTAGCACGTCTCGATCAAGAGGAGATCGGCGCCGCCGTCGAGCAGCCCGCGTGCGAGTACCTCATAGGCGTCCCGAAGCTCTTTGAAGCTGACCTGGCCGAGCGTCGGAAGCTTCGTGCCCGGCCCCAGGCTCCCGGCCACGTAACGCTGCCTGTCCGCCGTCGAGTAACCGCTGGCGACCTCCTTGGCGAGTCGGGCCGAGGCGCGGGCGAGCTCTTCGGCACGGTCCGCGATCTTGTACTCAGCGAGCACGATGGGCAACGATCCGAACGAGTTCGTCTCGACGACGTCGACCCCGACTTCTAGAAACGACCGGTGCAGCTCTTGGACAATGGCCGGACGCGTGACGCACAGCATCTCGTTGCAGCCCTCGAGCGACTCGCCGCCGAAGTCATGCGCGCTGAGCTCTCGGAGCTGCAGGTTGGTCCCGGTCGCGCCGTCATAGATCACGACGCGCTCGCGGACCATCTCGAGGTAGCTCTTTGCGGTGCTCACCGTGGATCAAGACTACCGGGCGCTGTTCCCGGAATGCCGAGATTCGCGGCGGCTAAGGCTCCGTCGACACTCG
>PMVZ01000107.1 GCA_003166375.1 Acidimicrobiaceae bacterium
TCGGGTGACGTCGGGAGCTGACAAGCGAAGTCGCTGTGTGGTCGCGAGGTGTCGAGACGATTGCCCTCAGCAGATCGCGGGCGTCGGTCGACAGCTTGGCGTCGCCCTCGTCAACGCGAAGTGGGTTGCGACGCGAGAGTTCGTCGATGACCGATGAGAGCTTCACGGGCACTCCTCCTGAATCGTTCGGTGTGCTAAATCGGCAAACACCGCGGCCTGGTCTGCGCGGATATACAGCGGCGGCGGATCGCCTGCCGGGCGACCAAGGGCGATCTCTGCTGCGTCACGTGGAGCGTCGCCCGCCTCGTCCTTGTCCAAGAGTCGGACGAGTCGACGCCGCGCGCGATGCAGCCGGACCTTGAACGTGGTGACCGAACACTCGAAGACGAATGCCCCCTCGGCCGGCGACACGCCTTCCCATGCCACGAGGCGCAGCACCTCCTTGTCGGCTTCGCTGAGCTCCCTGAACGCGGAAGCCCAATGGTCGGCGCGGGTGACCTCGTCGGCTGGGTCGCCGGCGTGCTCTCCGGCTTCCGTGAGTTGACCCCCGAGCCGGCGGTCCTGGTCGAGCTTCCGTCGAGCATGACCGATCTCGAACGAAGCAGCTCGATAGAGCCACGGCAACGATGCTGATGGGACAGCATCGAGGTTGCGCCAGGCAGCGAGGAACGTGTCGGCAACGACGTCCTGTGCGGCGTCGGCGGCGATACGTCGCCGCACGTAGGCGAGAACCGCGGCATGGCAGGTCTCGAAAATCTGCGTGAAGCGCCGCTCGTCGTCGGAGTTCGCTGGGCCGCTCATCACTCTGTTTACACCGTGGGAGGCCGCTGGGTTACACCCCGTTCCGGATTTATCCGACGGCCTCTTACGACGAGCGGGCGTTATGACTCGAAGAATCAAAAATGACCGTTGCGACCACTCGGCATCCGTGGGTCGAAGGTCACTCGACTCCCGTCCCAAAAGCCGTGTCCGAAATGAACGTCTCCTCGACGACGGATTCGATCGTTTCTGACCGAATCAGCACATGAAGGCCATCAAGAGTCGATGGGTCTCGGTCCACGAGCTTGGCGATGATGACGGTGATGGCGGTGGGTGGGCAGCCCACGGCCAGCCGGGTCAGGGCACCCAGGGCGTTTGCGCGGTTGCGGCCACGGCCAGGACGGTGGACGACGGCGACTGTTGAAGGCTCGGGCAGGCGCGCTTAACACCAGGGTATTTCCAGAGCACGCAGTACCCTGAGGGCCGATGAGCGATGGTTTCCAGCCAAGTACAGAGAAGGAGTACTGGCACGAGAAGCGTGTTGGAACCGCCCGCTCTGGAGGGCCATCAGCGCCTCGTGGGCCAGACCCTCAGGCAGCAGACAGCCCAGCCAGGCCGGTAGTCACCCCTCCGCGGGTAAGGACGTACCGGAACCTTCGCCATCCCATTGCGAGCTTCGTCCTTGTCGTCCTCGCCGTCATTTTGGTCGGCGTGGGTCTGCTCGCCGTAACGGGCAATGGAGCACTGTCGGTCCCGCCAGTGAAGCGCGCAGCCTGCGCACCGCCGCACTCTGCATTGCTTGGAGCGCCAGGGGCGCAGTTCACCGCGGACTTTCCCGTCGGACCGCGGCCCCCCTTCTTGGGTCCAGCAGTCAATGACTGGTGCTTCTACGCCTTCTCTGAGGATGACGGAGATTACGCCCGCCCACTGGGTTTCAGCATCACGGCGACCTATGGACAGGTGCATGAGAACGGCTGGTCAGCCGGTGGCATTGGATCGGTGCCTTATTGGGTGATGCCATCCGACCTGAGGCGGGTCTCGGTGGGAGGGGCAACGGGGTTAGAGGCTTTTCAATGCACCGAGCGAACCGACTGGTGTTATGGCTGGCTGCGCGTCTCGCGGGGTCGTGTGATGTGGGTTGTGACCGCGAGCGGCAATGATGCAAGCCTTCCGACCATCACGGCGTTTCTGCGGTCCTTCCGTCCCGCTCGGTGAGCATGGCCTAGCTGGCCGGGCTGTTAGCGGCAGGGTCGGCGGGAGCTAGGCAGGCGCTCTAGCGGCGTCGATCTTCCCCGGTCACGCGTCGGATGAGTTTCGCAAGGAAGGTGCCCATGCCCAAGAGCACCCTGTACGACGGGGTCGTCGCATAGCCCTCCGGCGTGTGGTTTATCCGTCGCCACCCAGTGACCTTGGAGGACGTGTTCGCAGGGCGGCGAGCCTTCCGGCGGCGGGCTCTATGGGGTCCCACGCGGACAGTATGCACGTTGGTCTGATGGCGGTTAGGTCCTCGTGGACGTCTGCGCGCGGGCACATCTGGCGAACCGAGGATGGTGCCCAACCAGTTGGGGGTCAGCGGCCGCTGTCAACCCTCGTCTTTGCCGAGACCGTCATTCGCCGGGCTGTCGGGTGACCAGTAGACGGTCGCGGACCACCACGGCCCGTCGCCGGTCATCTCCTGATGGATTGTCAGGTCCAGGAGGTCCATGGGGCTGATGTCGCGCTTCTCAATCTCGGTGGCGACGCGGCGGAGCAGCTTGGGCAGGTCGGTAGCTCCCCGGCGGAGCGGGTTGGCGAGGGAGAAATGCTGACATGACCATTTGTCCGTCATGGCTTCATCATGCCCGACGCGCGGGGGAGGCCCCTGACCCCGAGATGGACAGCCCCCTTTTCCCGCGAACACCGTGATGGCGGGCGGTGCCATGATGCCAATGGTGCGCAAGCTCGGCGCGGTCGCGGCAGTGGCCATGACGTTGATGCTCGCTGCCTTGACGAGTCTGGGGCTGTCCGGCGCTCCGGCCGCTGCCCGTTTCTCGGCGCGAACCTCCCTTACAGCGTCGACGACAACAAGCGTGCCCATTGTCCCGGTGAAGGTGCAGGTCGTGGCAAAGGGTCAATTCTCGGGCCTCGTGTCGGGGGGAGGATGGCTGTACTCAGTCCAACTCCCTGAGCGGGGGTCACAGTTGGCGAGAGCCATGGTGGTACGGCTCGACCCCGCCTCAGGCCACATTGTCGCCCGCTCAGTAGTCCTGCCGGGTGCCGCGCCAGCAGGCGCTTCCTCGCTTTCGTTCGTCGACAACGCTCTCTGGCTCCTGGCCGGGCTGTCGAAGGGCGAGGGGCTACCGACCGAGCTGGTGGCGCTCAACCCGTTGACGCTCCGGCGAGAGCGCTCAGTGCCCGTGAACAGTTCTCTGGCTTCCGGCGCCCTGGACTCCTTGACCGGCTCCGGCCGCGGCCCGCTCTGGGCGGCACTCGGTTGCAAGTTGCTCCGGCTCGACCCCGAGACCGGACAACTGCTTCAAAAGGTGACAGTGCGCGCGGGCACCCAGTGCGAGATTGCCATGGACACCGAGACGAACCGGCTCCTTGTCGAACTCGGCCCTGCAGCGCTTCGAGGACAGCCACCCGTTCCGACGCTGCTACTTCAAGAACGCAACGGGAGTAACGGTCGTCTCTTGGGGAGTGCCATCATCCCGAACCCACCAAATGGATGGGACTGGCTTTCTGCCTACGACGGCAACGTCTGGCTTTCGGGCGGGGACCCTGGGACCTGCGGCTCCATCTACGACTACCGGACCTCGCCCCTCAGGCTGTTCGCTTCCTCCCATGGACAGGAATGCGAGGGCCTGCCCGTAGGAGTCGATGGTGGGCCTGGCGCGTCCCTCCCGCACACAAGCCAATTTCCCCTGGTCGATATCTCCGGTGGCGTGGTCTGGGTGGCGAGCGATGGTGGCGTCGATTGCTTCAACCCCCGCACGGCTCGCTTTGAAGCGTTCCTTCAATCAAGGTCCCGGAGCAACGTCTTGAACGGACCGATTGTGGTCACTCCGGGCGGCACGTATGGAGTGGCCTCGACAGTGCAACCTGGGCTTGGGATCATGCGGCTTACACCGCCCGTCAGTTGCCGACCATGATGCGCAAGCTCGTGGTAGTCGCGATGGTCGTCATGACGGTGATGCTCACCGGCTGTACGAGTTCGACTGCGCCCGCAGTGACAAGAGCAGCGAACGCCGCCAAGGCAGCAGCAGTGGCAGCGGAGAAGGCAGAGGCAGCAGCCAAGGCAGCAGAGGCCGCAGCCAAGGCAGCAGCAGCCGTAGCAGAGGTGGCAGAGATTGCGTCCGCCCAACCGTGTACGCCTTCGCAACTCACCGTGGGTGGCTTCGGCACCAGCGCTGCTGCGGGTACCGGGGTGGTCACCATACGAATCGAGGACACGTCCTCGCTACCGTGCTCGCTTACGGGCTATCCGGTCGTCACCTTCCTAAACAGCGCTGGCACGCCTTTGCACGTCACCGTGAGCCACACGGGCATCTGGCCACCGGGAGTTCCTAGAATCGTGCTTCCTCCCGGCGAGGCAGCTTCCGCAGGCTTCATCATCCTTAGTAGCGACATCCAACAGACATCTACCCCGTGCCCGGTTGCGACCTCGATAAGCGTGACGCCACCGAACATGTCAGCGTCGTTCAAGGTCGACACAGCCATCCAGGTTCTCGGCATCTTCTTGTGCAGACCCGGCAGCGCGCTGGACATCTCGCCCATCGTCAAAGGCACGCTGCTGGCAGTGTCGCCTCCGGTCACCGCGCCGACCGGCTGAGGCTGCTTAGGTGAAGCCCCGGCTTTTCCCAGTGCCATGATGCGCTCGGTGCGCAGAATCGGTGCGGTCGCGGCAGTGGTCATGACTCTGACGGTCGTCGCTGGGACAAGTTCGGCCAGTCCTCCGACGACGACAGCAGCTGCCAGCAACACGACGGCCTGGTGGGTGGATTCGACCTGGATATCCCCCCTCGCAGGCTGGGTCCTCGGCGAGGGTAAAGCTGGTTGCTCGACTTGCGTGATTATCAAGTACACCGATGACGGTGGTCGCACCTGGACTATGGTCCCGACCCCGGCAGGTAGAACATTGCTATCGGGCGGGAGCACATATACCTGCCAGAACTCGGGCGGCTGCGTCACTCACCTTGTGTTCGTCAATCGCGAGGACGGCTACCTTTTCGGCCCAGACCTGTTTACCACCACCGATGGCGGACGAGCTTGGCATCGCGAAGCGGGAGAGGCGACCGCCGCGCTTCAGATTGTCGCGCCAGGAGTGGTCTGGCGGCTCACTTATGACAGCACTGGCTGTCCGGGACCGTGTCGGATAACCCTGTTACAACAGGCTGTCGGTTCCTCAACGGCATGGAGCACCGTGCGTGCCCCGTTCAACGGCACCGGGACATTTTTCGCCCCGCAGATTGTCAGCACCGATACCGCTCGGGTGCTAGTCGCGTTCTACGGCCACATCGCGGGCGGCGTGACGAGCCATGCCTTTTTTTACGTCACTGGTAGTGAAGGACGGTCCTGGTCACTCCGAGCCGACCCCTGCGGACGGACCGGCCGCGTCGAGGACGACGCCTACGACACAAGCGCCACTGGACCGGGTGTCGTCGTTGTGGGGTGCGTGGCCAAGTCGGACTCGAACACTGGGTTCGTCCTTGTCTCTCGCGATGGTGGTCGGACTTTCGGACCACGGCGACCGGTGCCTCCAACCGACCTCAGCATGATCGACGCCGTAAGTGCAAGCACCATCGTCCTGGCCACTGGCAACATAAGCGGTGGCGGTCCCCTCACTTACACGTTGGAGACTTCCACCAACGGAGGAGTGACCTGGCGGACTGTCGTCCGTGACCCGGAGACGCTGACAAGCTCCACGCCTGGGGAGAGCTACCTGGGCTTCGTATCGCTAACTGTTGGCCACTGGATCGGGTACGGGAACAAGCTCTGGACAACAACCGACGGTGGGGAGCACTGGACGGCTCGCAATGTCTGAGAGGACAACGGCGGGACTGCGCGTCCTCGTGATCGTGGTCATGGTGCTGATACTCGGTGGTGGTACGACTTCGGCGTCGTCACGACCTCCGAAGACAGCACAGGCCACGGAGGTCATCCACCTCGCGGCGCAGACCGAAGCGCGCGTGACCCCGACCGCCGTGACTGGTGCGGCAGGTGACCTGTGGATGCTCGGGACGTACCCGTGTTCCACCGGGACCTGCCCTGTGCTCACGCGAAGCAACGACGGCGGCAAGTCTTTCGTCAAGGTCGGTTCGCCGCCTGCCCCAGTCGCCTCATCACCGCCTTTTCTCGGCTTGCTCAACTTTGCGAACCGCGAGGACGGCTACGTCCAGGGTAAGCAAGGGACGCCCCTCTACTGGACGGGAGACGGTGGCGAGTCCTGGGAACCGGTACCTCCGCGGGGGGACCTTTACAGCCTGGTCACGACTGGCGGTCATGCCTACGCGCTGTGGTGCGATGGCGGGGGTCCCAACTGCGATTCCGACTACTACCTGGCGGTGTCGTCGGTAGCCGGTAACTCCTGGACGACCATCGCTCTGTCCCCAACCACCAATGGGCAGATTGTCTTTCTGGCCGCTTGGAAGTCCAGGGGTTGGCTCATATCGACACCCGCAGGCGGTGGCTTGACGCATGTGCTCGTTTCTTCCGACGGGGGCAGGAGCTTCTCCAAGTCCTCGACGACCGGGTTGAGCGGCTATTCCGCAACTGCCATTGCAACCTCGTTCCAGACCCTCTGGGGAATCAGCTACTTCGGTTCTATGGAAGGGCTGTCGCGCTCGACGGACGGAGGGATACGCTTCGTGGCCTTCAAAGAGGATGCTGCGGGCTTGGCCTTCCTTCCCGGCACCCGAGTCTTCCCGGTTTCCAACGACGAGGCTTTGGCGGCGGACTCGCTCGGCCTGGGTCTGTTTCTCACGGAGAACGGCGGTCAGAGTTTCACTCGGGTACTGCGGCGTGCACAGATACTTGAAGTTGGTTTCGCCACCCGCAATGTCTGGCTCGCCCTCGGGAATCCCAACCCTACGGTGGCGGTGCCTCGACCGACGAACATCTGGCGCACCACAAACGGCGGGCGCTCGTGGCAGTCAGTGAAGGCCCCAACTGTCACCGCCCCGACGACCGTCAGAAGTGCAGACCTGTCCCGATTCGTGGCCCTGGCCCACCAGGGGCTGCGTGAGCCGTTCGAGGCTGCCTACCGATTCGTCCCTCCGCTGGACAGCCCGACAGGTCCGATTCCCAGCTTTACGGTCTGGTCTGAGCCAGTGGTGGGTTCGGACCCCGAGGGGAACTTCGTCTACGAGGCCCCGTTTGGTTCGGCGACGTTCCGGTTCATCAAGGACGGTCGCGGTAAGTACTACGAGTGCCTCCGCGCGGCATCTCGGAAGCCTTGGAGATGTGTCGGGCCTTTCGGTTCACTGAGTGTTGGGGAAAGCATGTGGGTTGAGGGATACCGGATGCCCATGTTCGTCACTGAGAACCTCAGTACGAACCTCACTGGTCGCTTGTCCCACAGAACGATCCTCGGGCGTCGCCTCTGGTGCCTGAACGTCCAACCCAACGGAGTCCTCTGTCTCACGAACACAGGGCAACTGGCCATCGACGCCAAGTGGTTCGTCGGCTCCAGCCAGC
>PMVZ01000027.1 GCA_003166375.1 Acidimicrobiaceae bacterium
GCCAGTTCGCCCAGCGCACTGCTATCGCGCTGGCTGAACGCCTCGGCTCGCCGTTGATCGACTTCCCTGGAGGCCATACCGGTTTCGCCAGCGACGCCAAGGACTTCGTCGGCGTCCTCCGACGCACCCTGGCATAGCTTGCAGGGCTGGGCGCCCGGTAGGCGAATCCCGACTGTAATGATCTGCACTCGCCACGTTTGTGATGGCCCAGTCGCGGAATGGGAGCAGACGGTTCCGGGTGCGGTGTCGCCCACTCCGATCAGCGGACAATGCACTTCAAGACGATCTAACGCAATCGCACTCGAGACGGGCGGCCTCGGTCGATCTGCACCACACCGGCTTTCTCAAGTAGCGCCGCCACCCATCCTGCGGTAGCTCGATTGATGAAACGCTTGAGGTAGGCGTCGAGAGTTCCAGAGACGGCACGGGTGTCATACACGCTGCCAATCGTCATCCAGCCCCCTCCGGCAAGCGTGGTTCCCACACCTTCCAGCACTGACCATCTGATTGGAGTTCTGGCGCGTTTCTCGCCTAGCAATAGGACACACTCACCAATTCGTGACTCGGGGCGGCGCCCGCGATCCTTGGTGGCGGGGGAAATCTCTGATCGCCCGACCGCTGCGTTACGAGTCGGACAAGCGGACTGATAGGTCGCTAGACCGAGAAGCGGCTGACTTTCACATCTGCTGGGATGCAGTTCCCGGAGCCGATCTGCAACGCGGTGGGGGCGGCCCGCTCATGACAGCGCTTGCTACGGAACAGAATCGTTCGTAAACGATGCGAGGAGTTTGCGCAGGAGGCGATTCAGTTGCTGCTTGTCGCCGGCACTGAGACGGTCGAGCAGCTGGCGTTCTCGCTTTGCTTGGACGTTGACATAGTTGTCAAGGGTTTCTCGACCCTTCGGAGTCATCTCGACGAACTTGCCGCGTCGGTCAGTGGGGTCAGCGAGACGCACGACGAGTCCTGCTGCCTCGAGCTTGTCTAGCTGGTTGGTCATCGTGCCCGTTGACACGAGCAGGCTCTTCGCAAGGTCACCCTGACTACGGGCACCACGGGTCAATCGAAGAAGGATCTTGAGTTCGCCCTGGGCGAGGCCGACCTGGTCGCGCGTGTCCACCGCGGCCCGCTCGAGATGGCGTTGCGCCCTCTCGACCCTGCAGACGATCCCTTCCACATCCGGGTCTATTTCCGACCACGCGTGCGTCGCCCATCGCACATGCTCGTCGGTGTCGTCGCCGCTCGTTTCGAGGCTTCTCGCCNNAACCGCTTGAAGAACAGCAGCTTGACATCAAGCTGATATTCAAGTAGCTTGTTGTCAAGCGAACAGCTACCGAGCGATCGGCTAGGGGGGTGTGAGGTGTTCTCGATGTCACTAAGAGACCTTGCAGAGGCGCGCCAACGTGACATGCACCGTACGGTGGAGAGGCAATCAGTCCTGCAAGATGCTCGACTCGTTCGCCCGATGGGTCAAGTTACGAGATGGCTCGCAAGCGCTCGTCGTCACCGCCCTCGTCAATCGGACGTACCTCTCAGCGGGTATACGGGGCCGGCGGGGAGAGCGGTTGAGCTGGTTCCGCCGATCGGCTGCGTCTTGTCGACTAATGCAACCCTTTGCGCCACTTCGGAGGGTCGATGCGAGGGTTGCCGTACGGGCGTCGGTTAGAGGCGATAACAGCGATCGATCAGCCTCGATGATTCCCCGGAAGGCCGACGTCGAGCTTTGGTGCTGGCTGCAGGTGACGATCGCGAGCGAGGCCCGCCGCGGGGAGGTGTGTGCGCTCCGATGGTGCGATCTCGACAAGCGTTTCGTTCGCATCGAGCGGTCGGTCTCAGCAACGTCGAGTGCCGGCGTCGTCATCAAGTCCACGAAGACCGGCAAGCCTCGAGTCGTGTCGCTCACCACACAGACCGTCAATGCGCTACTGCAGCGTCGAGCGAAAGCTATCCGGTCCGCCTCAGCTGCCGGACGGGATCTCGATGAATCGGAACTGATCTTTGCGACTGACCGGCCCGGTCAGCAACCCTGGCGGCCCGACATGGTCACAGGGCGCTGGACCCGGCTTCGCAAGGAGATCGGTCCTAGCCACGTTCGGCTCCACGACCTACGCCACTTCGTCGCCACCGAAGTGCTGACCGCGGGGATCGACCTTCGCACCGTCGCCAATCGGCTCGGACATGCTGCCCTCTGACGACTCTTCGACATCTACTGGGGCTTCGTGCCGGCGCGCGATCGCGACGCCGCTCACCATTTGGATGCCTTGCTCAAGTCAGACCCGCTCAGCTGAGGGCGTCCGGCTGCTCGCCAGGGAGTTGCACTAACCGCTTCCCGGTTGCGTTTCTGAGACACTTCCGTCGGGTCGCCGCTGCGGGATACGACGCTCAGGACTACGTTTAGACCGGACGCCTTCTTGACGATCCTCGAGATCTCGACAGCGAACACATTCGCTTCGAGTTTCTGCCCGTCGCCGCGGCGAACAAATGTGTATATGACAGCCCCCTTCGCTCGATGCTGCGACCTCCCTGGTCGCCGGTCCAGCACGTACTCCAATCTCGCGGTACTCGCCCTGGCGATCTCAGGGGCGCAGCACTGCCTCGGTCTGAGCGGTATCTTCCGTGCCCCGGCAGTAGGAGACCTTTCCGTCCCGGAATACGAAGTAACGGTGCAGGTTCATGTCCAACGACTTACCAGTTGCCGGGAGTTGGCCCGGCACCGCACCACGGTCAGAACGTCGTAGTCGTTGGCGGCGAAACTGAATGGAGTGAACTCTTCGATCTCCATTGTGTTGCCGAACTTCGCAAAGAAGTCCGCCACTCTCTCTTTTCCGTGGCGCACTCCGTACCAGGGCGCGGCTGTAGAAGCAGTGTCCGTCGCCCAGTCGACGTCGTCGGTCAAGGCGCCGAGGATGGCCTCAAGGTCACCTTGTCCAAACGCCTCGTAGAGTGTCTGAATAGTCTTGATGTTCTCGTTGGCCGACACGGCCACCACTCCCTTCCCTAGCGATTCACCGGCGTTGAACGTCGCGGTCGCGTCCGATGTCCTTGACTCGATGGATGCCCCCGGCACGTCATGAGCCAATAGGCGCCTCGTCCTTCAGGTTCTCGCGCAACCGGGCCCGCACCTCTTCGAGGTCCTGGTGCCCAAGAACTGTCATCGCGTGGTATGTGCCGGTGGTGATCACCTCGTCCTCCTCACCCGAGATGGTGAGCGTGCAGCCGCTTTCGCTTGGCCAGTGTCGGCAGCGGGATGGCCGCGGGATGAAGGTCGCGGCCCGAAGGTCCTGAAGGGATTTGCTCGCTGAGCCTGGCCGCTTACCGCGGGGCGATCAATCTGGACACCGATTTAAGTGTCAATTGACTCACATAATGTGCGTCAACAGCTAACATCGGTCGCGTGATCAATCCCTTCCAAGTCACCAAGCCGGTCGCCCCAGCCGAAGTGATCGATAGAGAGCACGAGACAGCGCGGCTCGTTTCCCTAGCTGAAGAGGGAAACAACGCCAGGCTTGTGGCTCCTAGGCGTTACGGCAAGACCTCACTCTTGCGACGAGTGCAGCACCGCCTCGATGTAGCCGGCTGGGTGACGGTCTACGTCGATCTGCTTGGGATCGTCACCCTCGAGGACTTCGCGCAACGGGTGGAACGAGCGTACTCTGATGCGTTTACCGGCACGATAGCCAAGTGGTTTGCAGGGCTCCGCCGGTCCCTGCGTCCGGTGCTGACGGTCGGCGGAGGCCCGGTGCCAGTATCGGCTTCGGTCGACCTCGGAGCCGGACGTAGAGAGGCGCTTGTCGCCCGACTCGCTCTTCCGACGAGGGTTTTCGAGAAGACGGGACAAAGAGTTCACGTAGTCTTCGACGAGTTTCAGGAGCTCGACGCCGTTGGCGGACAAGCAGACGCAGTGGTCCGCAGCGAGATTCAGCACCACGGCGACATGGCTAGCTATGTATTCGCTGGCTCGCAGCTGCGGATGATGGAGATGCTTTTCTCGGATCGCAAACGTGCTTTCTACGGCCAGACTGAGCGCGTGTTCCTACCGCCACTTGAAGCCGAGCCGCTGGCCGAATACTTGACGAGCCGTTTTGAGCGCTCAAATAAGGACATAACAGAGGCAGCCCTCGGTGCCGTGCTCGATCTCGTGGAGGGACACCCCCAGCGTGCGATGGCGGCTGCCCATGCCCTCTGGAATGCCGCCGCCCGCATTGCCGACCTCGATCAGTGGGAGACCGCTCGGAGTTCTCTCATGGCGGCCGTCGAGGACGAGCTGAAGACGGCATGGGTCGAGCTGAGCTCAATGCAACGGAAGACCCTTGTGGCTGTGTCCTTGGGTAGCCCCCCGTATCAGCGGTCAGACGGACACTCTCAAGGTGCTGCTGTCACTCGTGCGTTGGCGAGCCTCGAAGGACGTGG
>PMVZ01000341.1 GCA_003166375.1 Acidimicrobiaceae bacterium
ATCAAGATGAAGTAGACGCCTTGAGGGTCGGCGTTCGGGTCGGTGCGCCCGACACGGATCCCAGGTGAGCTGAGCAGTGTGAACAAAGACGCGAACGATGCCTTGTGATCAGCGATGGCGTTGAACTCCGGCGCGAACTTGCTCTGAGGGTCGTATGCCACCACGAGCGGGTCGGTTGCGAGCTGGATGACGAACTTCGACCTGCCCACCGGCCAGAGCCGCTTGATGTTCTTCTTGCCGACCGACATGAAGACTCCGGGCGAGATCTCCTTCGAGATGATCTCCGAGGCGAGCGTGCCCGAGCCTGCCGCGCGGCCCTGAAAGCTGTCACCGGTCGCGGCCTCGAATTTCGGGCCGAGGTCCGTGGCGGCCCACAACTCGAGAGAGCCGGCGTAGGCGACACTGGCGGTTCCGTGTGTCGTCGACTTGGCCGTGGTGGATGCTGCCGAGGTGCCGCCGACGGAGACGGCCAACCCGAGAACAGCCAGGAAGGCGACTGCCGCGACGCGGAAACGTGATGAGTCTGAGAAGTTCACGTCCGCAAGCATAACTAACTATTCGCAAGTAACGCTCGTCAGCAGCAAGATGTCCACGCCGGCCGCGCACCGGGAGCTACCGTCATGCGCGTGAGTGCTTCGGCCGGGCCGGACAAAGAACCGGCGTGACCTCGGGACGCGCTCCGAACCTCAAACTCGAGCGCGACCTGCTCGCCGCGGGCAGTGTCGTCGTCGCCGGATGCGACGAAGTGGGCCGCGGCTCGCTCGGAGGGCCAGTCTCGGTTGGACTGGTCGTCGTCGATGCCACGACACGCCGGCCCCCCGCCGGCCTGCGAGACAGCAAGCTCCTTGCACCTGCAGTGCGCGAGTCCCTCGTCCCAAGGATCGAGTCCTGGTCGTGTTGCTGGGCGATCGGGCACGCGAGCGCCGCCGAGATAGATGAGATCGGGATCTTGCGAGCACTTCGCCTGGCGGGCGAGCGGGCGCTCGTCCATCTTCGGGTCCGCCCGGATCTCGTCCTGCTCGACGGCAACTACGACTGGTTCACGCGGCCGGAGCGTTCGGCCTCCTCGCCCACCGAGATCGAGCCGGAGCAGGTCACGCTCAAGGTGAAGGCCGACCTGACGTGTGCTTCGGTCGCCGCCGCGAGCGTCATCGCGAAGGTGGCGCGCGACCGGCGCATGATCGAGCTCGCCGGTCTTTACCCCTGGTACGGCTGGCAGGCGAACAAGGGCTACGCGGCCCCGGAGCACCGCGCGGCGCTGCTGGAGATCGGGCCGTGCGAGGAGCACCGCAAGTCGTGGCATCTCATCCTCGCCGACGAGCCCGCGATGGCCGAAGGCGGCCGCTGCGACACCGGTGGCACCTCGGTCCGGAGTGGCGCGCGGTAAGACCACCGGCCGGGTGGCCGTCTTCTGTGGCAGGGTGGTTCCCGTCAGTAGCTTGAAGTCGAGTGACCAGTCTTGGAGGCCGAGCCATGCCCGATTCCGACCCATGGAAGGCAATCCTCGAACGCATCGAGGACGGGGCATCGCTGATCGGGCTCGACCCCGACACGCTGCGGATGCTCTCTTTGCCTGAGCGAGTCCTCGAAGTGGCCGTCCCGATCCGCCGGGACAACGGGAAGATCGAGGTGTTTCGCGGGTGGAGGGTGCACCACAGCAGTGCCCGAGGCCCTGGCAAGGGTGGGATCCGCTTTCACCAGTCCGTCACTGCGCACGAGGTCATGGCACTTGCGGCGGACATGACCCTCAAGTGCGCCGTGGTCGACGTGCCCTTCGGAGGCGCCAAGGGCGGCGTCCAGGTCGACCCGACGACTCTCTCGGTGGTCGAGCTCGAGCACCTGACGCGTCGTTACGCGATGGGCATCGCTTCGATGATCGGCCCGGACCGCGACATCCCGGCGCCGGATGTCAACACCGACGCGAATGTGATGGCGTGGCTGATGGACACGATCTCGATGGTCAGCGGGGAGGCCATGACCGGCGTCGTGACGGGCAAGCCGCTGGCGATCGGCGGTAGCCGTGGTCATGTCGGAGCCACCTCTCAGGGCGTGCTCATCTGCACACGGGCCGCTTTCCGCGAGCTCGACCTCTCGACGACCGGGGCGCGGGCCGTGATCCAGGGCCACGGCAAAGTCGGCGGCCCGCTCGTGTACATGTTGTCCTCGGCTGGCATGCGCGTGATAGCCGTGACCGACGCCGGGGGCGGCGTCTACAACCAGGCGGGCTTGGACGCGGCCCTGCTGGCTCGTCACGTCGATCGGACGGGCAGCGTCGCCGGGTTCGAGCTTGCGGACCCGCTCGAGCCCGATCGGATCTGGGAGCTCGAGTGCGAGCTGGCCGTCCCGGCAGCGCTGGCGGGAGTCATAACCGCCGAAGTGGCCGAGAAGATGGGGGCGCGGCTGATCGTGGAGGCGGCCAACGGGCCCACCTTGCCCGAGGCGGACGCGATCCTCGAGCGGCGCGACATCGTCGTGGTCCCCGACATCCTGGCGAACGCTGGCGGGGTCACGGCCTCTTATTTCGAGTGGGCTCAGAGCCGTCAGGGCTTCGCATGGGAGGGGGACCTCGTTGCCGAGCGCCTCCGGCGTGTCATGTCGACAGCTTTTGATGCAGTTTGGCGCCGTTCGCGTGACTTGAAGGTGACACCGCGGCGTGGTGCGGTGGCGGTAGCGCTCGAGAGAGTGGGGGAGGCGGTCGAGCTGAGGGGCTTGTTTCCTTGAGCCTCGAGGGGACGCGTCCCGTACCGGAGTGCCAGCGGGCTACGCGACATCGAGAGAGTCCTCTCTCGAGCCGTCGCCACGAAGCCCCGGCCGATATTTGACTCCGACGGCCGTCCAGTGATCGGTTCCGGCGGACAGACTGGACAGCATGGATCATTCCCATCCGGCGCCGGAAGGCTCGCGCGCCGGCCCGCTACCTGAGCTGCCGGAATCGGTTGCGGTTCCCGAGCAGGTGGCGGAGGCCGCCGAGAGGGCGAGTCGCGGCGGCGGTTTGGCCGCGACGTTCCGGATCGACATTGCACCGTTGCGCCGCTCGAGGGAATTCCGGCTGCTCTTCGTCGGCCAGGGGGTGTCCTTCTTCGGGAGCATGGTGACCTACGTCGCCCTTCCGTACCAGGCGTACCGCATAAGCCATTCGTCTCTCATCGTGGGGCTGCTCAGTCTGGCCGAGCTCATCCCGCTGCTCATCACGGCATTCGTCGGGGGAGCGCTTGCGGACGCAGTCGACCGGCGACGGATGGTCCGTCTCACCGAGAGCACGATGTGCCTGGTGACCGGCGCCCTGGTCGTGAATTCCCTCTCGGGCCACCCGAGACTATGGGTGCTTTTCGTGGTCGCGTTCGCCGCAGCCGGAATTGACGGTTTGCAGCGACCCTCGCTCGACGCCATGGTGCCGCGCCTTGTCACGGCCGAGGAGCTCCCAGCAGCTGCCGCTATCTCGTCGCTCAAGGGGACTCTCGGGATGGTGGCGGGCCCAGCGGTGGCCGGCGTCCTCATCGTCGCCGTCGGGTTGCCGATCACCTATGGGGTCGACGTCGCGACCTTCTTCGTGTCGCTGATGGCACTTGCCCTGATGCGCGCCGTGCCCCCGCCGCCGGAGTCCGAAGGGCTTTCGCTCCGGGCAGTCGCCGACGGGCTGCGGTATGCGAGGAGCCGTCAGGACTTGATCGGTTCGTATCTGATCGACATGAATGCCATGTTCTTCGGGATCCCGACTGCGTTGTTCCCCCAGGTCGCGAGCCACCTCGGGGGGGCGGCCGTGCTCGGCGTCCTTTACGCGGCGCCGTCGGCCGGCTCGCTGTTGGTGACTCTCACGAGCGGATGGGCTCGCCGTGTGCGACGCAACGGCCGCGTGGTCGCGCTCTCCGCGGGGACATGGGGATTTGGGATCATCGCCTTCGGCTTTGCTAGGTCGCTCCCTTTGGCCATCGTCGGGCTCGTCGTGGCGGGAGGAGCCGACATGGTCAGCGGGCTGTGCCGGACGACCATGTGGAACCAGTCGATCCCGGACTCGCTGCGAGGGCGCCTCGCGGGCATCGAGATGCTCAGCTACTCGTCCGGTCCGACACTCGGGAATGTCGAGGCCGGACTCGTCGAGTCTCTTGCCGGCCTGCGCGCTTCCATCGTCTCAGGAGGTGTGCTCTGCGTCGTTGGGACGGTCGCGCTGGCAGCCGCACTGCCCCGGTTCTGGAACTACGATGCCGCCGAAGGAGCGCGCCTGAGAGGGCGGCAGGGCAGTTGACCCGGGACGCGTCCGGCTTGTCGTCATACTTAGGCGTCGGTGTTGGTTCGGATGTTTCTTCGCGAGCTTGTGCCCGCGGGGCGGTTCCCATGGCCAGGAGGCTCATGCGCCGTTCGAGATCAGCAGTTGCCAGTCGTTCTCTGATGGTCCTCGGCTTGGCCGTCCTGGTCGCCGGCTGTTCCCACGCGGCGACTCCGGTCACGACCACAGCCACGCCAGCCACGACGTCGACCTCGACGACGCTTGCACCTACGACCTCGACGACGAGCACCTCTTCCACGACGACCACCTCCACCCAGCCGGCGACGATTGCTCCTTGCACTGCCAGCCAGCTGAAGGTCGTGGCGCCGGAGGGAACCGGAGCCGCAGGTTCGATCTTCAGCCCGGTCAACGTGTCGAACACGTCAACCACGGCATGCTCGCTTGACGGCAGGCCTGGCATCACGCTGATCGGAGCCCTGCAGGGTGCTCAGTCAGCGCCACTGCAGACAACGATTCGCGCTACAGGCCAGGGCTCGGTCTTTGACGTCGCGCCGGCGATGTTGACCCTTTCTCCCAGCGGTTCCGCAACCGTCGGTTTCATGGTGGAGTCGAGTGATGTTCCCTCCGATGGAGAGCAGACGTGCCCGGTCGTCAGCTCGATGGAGGTGACCCTGCCTGGTATCGCATCTAGCTTCACGGTCGCCGAGACGTTCACCGCCTGTGGAGGGCCGACGATCTCGGTGTCGGCGATTGTCCCGGTGAGCGCGCTGCAGTCGACCTGATGCCTGATTGGTCGAGGCTCTCTTGTTCCAACGACGTGGGAGGATGGCGCTGACGAGAGGACCTGTCGTCGCCATGGGCACGGTCAGATTCGCTCTCGAGGCGATGGGCGCTTAGCTCAGGTGGTTAG
>PMVZ01000012.1 GCA_003166375.1 Acidimicrobiaceae bacterium
CGAGAAGTAGTTCCAAGCATGAGGGCGCTGTTGTAGAGACCACCAGGTTGAGCCGGGTCAGCAGCCACGAGATCGGCGGAGGGTGGTACAAGCCCCCAAGGTGCCTGGGTGCCCATGCCGATCAACCAGGATTCCTGTTGCTTAGTTATGCGCGAGTTCACCACGCGAGTCGCGCTGACCAACGCGGGAGTGATGGTCGGAAGCGTACCGGCGAGCCCATCGAACTGCGCGAGCGTTCTCTGACGGTTGCAAAGGTAGCGAAGTAGTTTCTTGTCGGCATTCGCGATTCTCGTACCGGCGACATAGCAGTGGATTGGCGGCATCAGTTGGGGCCTCCTACGAGTCGAGCTGTTCGCGCCCCTGTTCAGCGGTGGTGAGTTCGTCCGTGTTGAGCGGCGACGACTCAAGGGCGGCAGACAGCGTGTAACGCTGGTGTTGGGTCCACGCCGCCTTCCCCTGATGGGCGATTGCTTGCCGCAGCTGGAGCGTGTTCGTCCGGTCGCCAGGCGCCGAGAGGAGGAACACCTGCCACTCATGACCAGCCCTGGGACTGCCGGGGGTCAAGTCGGCGCCGATGATCTGAGCCAGGCGCCTGTCGTCGGGGCCGGCGGAACCCATGAGCCGAGCCTCCTCCTCAGCGGTGAAGGGAACCGAGAGGTAATGGTGATCGATCTTCGGTATGACCGGCTCGATCTGCTTGTTGTGGTAGAAAGCCAGTCGCTTCAGGTTCGGTCTGAAAGTCCGTGTCTTTTGTCCATGCTCGCTCGTCGCCGGCTGACAGATGTAGGCGTTCCATCTCTTGTATTCCTCAAAGGCACGCGTTGCTGCCACGACGACCGTATCGGCATCCTTGACCGTCGTTCGAGTTGAAGTGCGCGCCTTGCGATCCGCCATTTCCTGCCCGTAGAGGGTCGGGATCAAGATCTCCAGGTCTGCCTCGCGCAAATAGCCGAGCTCAAGGGCGAGGAAGACCGCCGTACTGTGTTCGTTCAAGAAGAGCACGGCATCGCGCAACTCGTCCGAGATCTCATCGACGACTATCAGTAGGCGGAAGTCTCCCTTGGCAAAGTTGTCCTCAAGGGCGGCACGAAAGGCTTGGCGGTCGAATTCCCCTTCGCTCTGGGCGTCAAGCGCGTCGATCAACGGCTGACCAAGTCTCTCCCCGGCTCTGCGCTCGAATTCGGTGGCCCTCATATTCGAAAGCGCGCCAGCGTAAGAGACGATCTGACCTATTACTGCGCGCCTGACTTCCGGGTTCGTTCGGAGTTTGCACTCGCAGATCGTGAGTTTGGCCTCTACGTCGACGATGACCACATCAGCTCGTCCGACCGTCATGGGCAACTCGCGCACGGCGACCCAGGGCAGTTCCGGATCAACGCCGGGCAGAATCTCAGGATGCTCAGCGATCAGGCGTTGAAGCACGGCCTCGTTTTCGTAAGCCGAGACCTCAGGAGCCACGAACTTGGTATCACCGACGCGCTTTACCAACACATGCATCGCGTCATCATCCCAGCTTCTGAGCGCGAAGTAGCCTCAACAGACGTGTTGATAGACAGGAAGCTTCGTGGCTCATCGGGCGAGCATCTCGTGTGTGGCGTGCTCGCTCAGTTCAACTGGGCCGCTGCACTGACCCGCGAAGGTGTCGCTCGCACCGATGTCTTGGCGGTTAATGCCGATACTGGCAAGACGGTCACCATCCAGGTGAAGACGACATGGCGTGAGAAGAAGCCCAAGACCGACCGGGCGGTGGGCTGGCGGCTTGGAATGAAGGACATTCTGCCGGCGGCTGCTCCGACCGAGTGGTACGTCATGGTGAAACTAGAAGGGGACGCACCGGCCGCGACCAGCTATTTCGTCGTGCCGCGGGACCACGTCGCGGCGGCGGCGTGGATCGTGCACCGCAACTGGCAGACCGACCCCAACGCTAAGCCCGGCACCCGTAACGCCTCGCAGGCGCAAGCAATAGTGAACGAAACGGTGTTCGCTGACTACGAGGACCGGTGGGACCTCCTCGGCATTGCAACCAACAAGATCCCCGTGCTGCTTCCGGCGTGGTGCAAGCAGCGATGCAAGTTGTCCCGAGTGGGGCTTCCACCCAACCACCCTTGGACGAATCGGTTGCCAGCAACTGGCAACTGGACGAACTGATCGAGCACGCCAGAGCGTCGAGTTTGCGTCCGTGAACGTGCATGACGACATGGCGATCCCGGACTGACCGCCGACGCCAACACGCACTCAAGGTTTCCGTGACATACATCCGACGAATCCAGCGCGCCGTACTGGAGGGATGTGAGCAAGCTGTGCCATCTCATTTGTCTTCCGCGCGCGAGGCGGGGTTCGACTTTGAGGACACCGAGGGCGGTTCTGCCGATTCAGCCTGAGATGTTGCCCCGCAGAGCGTTGCCTCCGAAGGCTCACTAGAGTTGCGACGGATATGGTGCGGGGCGTGGCGCGCCTAGACGATTCGAGAAGGCTGGCCGTGGGAGAGTCGTCACCCCGAGGAGTCGGAAATGGCTGATCACAGCTCGATCGAGTGGACCCAGGCCACATGGAATCCAACGACCGGCTGCGACCGCATCTCGTCGGGATGTGACCGCTGCTACGCACTGACCTTGGCGAAACGGCTAAAGGCGATGGGCAATCCCAAGTACCAAGCGGATGGAGACGCGAGAACCTCTGGTCCGGGCTTCGGCCTGACCGTCCACTCCAGCGCGCTAAACCTGCCTCGCCAGTGGCGGCACCCCCGCATGATCTTCGTCAACTCGATGAGCGACCTGTTTCATCCCAACGTTCCCACCGAGTTCATCGATGACGTCTTCGCTGT
>PMVZ01000138.1:0-1344 GCA_003166375.1 Acidimicrobiaceae bacterium
GTGGCCGACGGAGAGGAACAGGAACTCCCGGCCTGTCCACGGATGGAATGGGTGCGGCACTCGGACGGTTCTGGCCTGACCGTCTCCATTAGACGTAGTTGACGACTTTGGCGAACGCCGTCGCCGAGCGCTTCGTGGGCACCATTCGGCGAGAGTGCCTCGATCGGATGCTCATCCTCGGACGACGTCACCTTGAAGTTGTGCTCGGCGAATACGTCGAGCACTACAACTCGCACCGTCCGCACCGGTCCCTCAGCCAGCGCCCACCATCCAATACCGAGGTGACTTGCGGCCCGATCGGCAACGTCAACGCCGAACAGCTCCGACGATCCGACGTTCTGGGCGGCCTCATCCACGAGTACCGACTCGTCGCGTGAACTGGGCGGATGAGTTTTCGGCACCTACAGGACCTAACCGGCGGCGCGGCTCCTCACCGCCGGGGCAGCGCGTTCCAAGCATCACGGTGCGAACAGTGCTACCGCGAACTGGACCCCGCTTGCGCGCGCTGCCGCTCGCTACTGCTCGACGACGTGCCGCGTGCGCGCCCACCATCACCGTGTCGGCACCCGCCGATGACCGTTCACCCGACTACGAAGGGACCAGCCATGACCGACCACCCGACCACACCCGACGAACCGCCCGCGACGCTGGGCGACCTGGTGCCCCCGCCGATGGGCCAGTGTTGACGAGCTCACCCCCGCTGGAAGCACACGACGATCGTCCCGGGCCCGAAGTGCGCGCCAACGACCGGGCCGATGTAGGTCGTGACGGTCTTTTCCGCGGGAAAGATGGGCTCTAGCATGGCGAGGAACGCGTCGATGTCTTCTGCATCGGCGTGGGTGACGGCGAGTTTGCGGATGGGAAGCGCAGCAGCGACTTTGTCCGCGAGGTAGCGAAGGGATCGGGCGCGCGTGCGCTGACGCGACTCGCCTTCGATAACGCCGTTTCTCATGGTGATGACCGGTTTGACCGAGAACAACGAGCCAAAAAAGGCCTGTGCGGAGCCGATGCGGCCACCTCGGCGGAGGTATTCGAGGGTGTCCAGGGCCCCGAAAGCCTGAAGGGTCGCAATCTGTGCGCTCACCGCGTCACAAAGCGCATCGAGGTCGAGCACCTCGCGAGCCCTTTCTGCGGCGTCCAACGCCAATAGCCCCTCGGCCATCGTCCCCCAGCGCGAATCGATCACTCGAACCGCAACGTCTCCTTGCACTTCCTGTGCTCCCAAGCACGCTGCCTGGTAGGTCGAGGACATAGCAGATGAGAACGTTATGCAGCAGACCCCATTGAATCCCTCGTCGCGAGCGCGAAGGAAGGCTTGGATGAACGCACCAGGAGAGGGCGCCG
>PMVZ01000138.1:1378-4668 GCA_003166375.1 Acidimicrobiaceae bacterium
GCCCCGGCCGGAGAACGTCCTCGCTACACCCGCTGCCCCGAAGGAGGCGACGGTGCCCACGCTCGCCGCGACGATGAGCTTCAGGGCGCCACTTTTCCCACCGCCGGTGCCAATGAGCGCGGAGACGAGCGCGACGACATCGGAGCTGTTCGCCGGACCACGCATGACGGGTCCAAAGGGTCTGACAGGTCTGACGGGTCCGACGAGTCCAAAGGGTCCGACGGGCTCAGGAGCCTGGCGGAGCATCGGCCCGACGAGAGCCGATGCCGTCGAAGCGGTCCCAGAGGAAGAAGTTGTGCGGTGGTACGAACGGCTTGGAGCCCCGTGGACGCCTTGGTAGGGTCCTCTGTCGCCGCAGTCGTTGGCCAGCGCGAACGTCTTGGTCCCATCGAGGAGGTTCAACCCACATGTCGGACGCCGTCACGCTGCTACGACCGAAACCCCTCGTACTCGCCGACCTGCTACCGGGAACCCTCGCGCTAAACGTACTGCTCGTGATCGGTGCGGCCGCCTTTGTCGGGGTCCTGGCACAGATCTCGATCCACCTCTCCTTCACGCCCGTTCCGATTACCGGTCAGACACTCGGCGTGCTGGTTGCGGGCACGGCGCTCGGTTGGAAGCGGGCCACCGCCGCGATGGCCCTGTACGGATTAGCGGGAGTCGTAGGCGTTCCGTGGTTCGCCGACCACGCGAGCGGATATGTGGGGGCGTCTTTCGGGTACATCGTGGGGTTTGTGCTGTGCGCAGCGTTGTGCGGCTTCCTCGCTGAGCGGGGTGTCGACCGATCCCTCGTGAAGTCGGTTCCGGCCATGGTTGCCGGCGAGATCGTGATGTATTCCGTCGGTGTGATCTGGCTCGGCGTGAGCCTCCACGTTGGCTCGCAGAAGGCGATCGCTCTCGGGTTCACCCCATTCCTCGCCGGTGACGCCATAAAAGCGGCAATTGCCGCGGCGCTGCTTCCCAGCGCGTGGAAGTTGGCCGGAAGACGCTGAGCCCGGCCGCAGCCGACCGGCAGCCTGGCAAACCTGACGTGCCCCGGTAGCGTCACGCCGACGGTGACGAGAGGATACGGAGTGTCGATCTCGACGACTGCTGACCTGGCCGCTGTCGCCTCCCAACTCGAAGGGATCGCCGTGGCTCCCACCTTGGGCGCCACAGCGCCGCTCGGTCTCCTCCTTTCCTCACCCGCCTGTGAGACGCCCCACGATCGCCAACGTGGCCGCGTAGCAGGCGGACGGTAGAACCCGGGGGGGGACCAGGCCGGCCGGGGCGGCGACGGGGGGCAGCGTGGGCGGGTGGCGAGGACCGGGAGCCAGGCACGTTGCGGAAATCATGACACCCAGCCCCACCAGGGAGTGTGCGCGTATTTGGTCGTTTCGAGGCTCCGTCCCCTTCTTTCCCCGCTCTGTGATGTGGGGCCAGGTAGTCAGGAGGCCCGGCCGTGGCCGGAACGCGGACAACGTGTTGGTCACGACGAGTGCGAGTGGACCACGGAGGGCTGAGCACCGTGCGGTCTGAGGGCTTTGGCGAAGTCGTCTGCGTAGTGATGTCCGTCGGCGCGGATAAGGTCGGAGGTGGCAGTGGTCGGTCTCGTCTGCCTTGGGGCGCAGCTCCGACTGAGGCCTCGCAGGACTTGTGGCGGGGAAGAGCCCTCAACTCATGAGGCGATTGGCTCCGATGATGACGAACCCAGCGAGGGCCCCCCAGCCGCGACCAAGGCAACCGTGATGGGCTCGTCTTGGACGCTAGTAAGGCGCTTTTGCCAGCACGGATTGCAGACGTAGGTGCCGTCTCGCACCCAGGTCAGGTGTCTCCGACCGCAGTCGGCACATAGCCGGTCCAAGTAAACTGTGCGCTCGGCTGGCCACGGTCCTCGGGCGATCGCCAACTCTCCCAATCGCTGTTGAGCCCGCGCGACGAGGCGCCACGTTTGCGCATCGTCTCCTTCACCTCGAACCACGAGGTCCCACGTCACGAGGTCGCGCAGCAGCGCGTCGAATGTATCGATCGGGATCTCCTTTTCTCCCATGGTGTCCATTTTTTCCTCCTACCGATCTCTTCGCTCAGTGTGCACCACCTGACACGAGTATTACCGTCAGGTGGCGTCTGCGGGACGCCATCTGAAGTGCTGGAACGGAAGTACGCCCAAGCGAGCGGCCCCCTAACGTGCACGACGCGGTAGCGATACCTGAAGACGGCCTGCGTCCTGACGTGCAGCGACCGCTTTTGCGGGCTCCTGCACGATGTGGACGAGGCGCTCGGCGTAGGGGTCTCCCGAGTTAGCCTTCGGCGGTGAGCTCTTGGCGCGTCGGCGCCGCTCTGGCGGCCATCCTCATATCGATTTCCGGCACCATCAGGTGTTACGCCGACTCCTCGCGCGGTCGATTCCACTGCTTAGCGACTGCGCATCCAGCCATTGCAGCGCACGCTCCAGCTGTCGTTCGTCCGGGATGTGAAGCCCTTTTGGACCGTCAGTCTGAGCACCGCAGCGCCGGCAGACCGACATCCGTCCGTTGGTCTCCGGGGCATGGTGCTCGTCGAGCCGAGAACCCAGTTGCTGCGCTTCAGGTGATACCACGATCTCTCCTCGTCCAGCCCGCTCGACGATTGCCCGGTCCGTTCACCGCTCGTTGGCGCTCAACATCAACTGCAGTGCAGCGTGCCATCACAAAGAGTGCCCTGCCGCTCGCTGCTGACCATGAGCGGTCGGAACCTCGGCGAAACCGGCATAGCTGGGAGGGGTCCCACGAGGACCCCCGATCTCCTCCGAACACGCGGAGGTCTGCTCGGTCTCAACCTGAGACGTTTTCCGCACCCTAGCTCTCCAGTGGCAGCGGGCGTCTCAGACAGGACCGTGCGACGCTCCGCGTGTTCGGGACATCGGAGGAGATGGCTCGAGCGCGTTATGACCGAGAAGACCCAGCGCTCCGCCGGCGGCGAAGTCAGCGCACCGGTCGCGGAGGTCCGAGCACCAAGGAGCAGCTGTAGGTCGCACTGATCTCTCTCTGCGTCGTCAATGCAAGCGGATCGGCTCCTTCGGGAACATAACGGTAAAGACAGATGGTCTTACCGTCGTCGTCGAAGTCATCCGCCTCCACGTAACAAGTCGTGTCGTCGACGAACTCCAAGCGGAACCGCATCTCCTCGCCACCTTAGCTGCGATCCACACCGTCCAGCCTGGCCACTCCCGCGCGCTTCGAGATGCGCCTCGTCCCATCTGCACGAACACATGTTCGTTGAACTACACTGATGAAAGTAGGGACGGAAGGGCGCGCCAGCAATACACCCGT
>PMVZ01000099.1 GCA_003166375.1 Acidimicrobiaceae bacterium
CAGACTTGTCCACACGCCCAAAAGTGCCGATCGCGGGCAAGCAACAATCGCGAGCGCGACCGCTCGAAGCAACGGGTCCGCATCGCCCAGAACGCCGAGCCGAAGGTCTCCAACTGCTTTTGAGCATGCGATGCTGGCTGCGCCCGATTCGGCAGGGCGGCCGGAATACCCCGAGATCATTGACCGACGGACCAGTAGTGAGCACGGTGGGGCGTTTGCGAATCTCTGTCAGGAGCGTCTGCCAATCTGACACCACACGCACGCCGTCGAGGTCCACTGTCCGGCGTGGGAGACGTGCACTACCCACCGCGCACACGAGAGGCAAGACCTCAACCGTACGGCCGAGAGGCAGCGAAGCAATAGCCGTCCCGGCTCTCTGTGCCTGATTCCGCGTACTTGAAAGCTTCACAGGGTACTTGCCCGTCCACAGAGTGCCCTTGGCCAAGGAGAGCTGGTGACTGAAGTTCTTCGCATCGACGACGAACACGCCGGTCGGTCCGATCACCAGATGGTCGATATTTGCCGGGGACCCAGGTACTCGTCGGTCGTGAAGGATCACGAAGCCTTCGCCCGTGAGTTGGTCGAGATGGTGCCCGAGCCTTTCCTCCCCTTCGGCTCCCTGACGCCAAGCCACCGTGCTTTGCCGGGGCCCCCAGATACGAATGGCAGCGAAGACGACGACTAACGCTGCGAAGAGCAGACCGAACTCATTAGCCAGGCCACCGCTGAATGGTGGCGTCACGGCTTCCTTCAACGCCGTCTTCTTCTCAAGACCCTCCAAGGAGTGGTTGAGAACGGCCACGAACAAGCGCACAGCGACATAGGTGCCGCAAGCCAAAAAGAGAACTCTCAAGATCGCAAGCGAGAACCGGGGCCTGTTGGCTCTATCTCGGGCGCTCCGTCGTTCGTACTCAGCTCGGGCCGAACGACCTGCCTGCTTCGCCATCTGACGCGCTCTTATGTCTCACTAGCTGACGTGTTCCAACGCTAGCCGGTCCTGGCAGCCCTCTTCGCGGGTTGGGCAGGAGCCGGCGAGTCACCGCAGACAATGCTGCATGAGCACCGACCGGATGTGTCCGCCAGATCCGGGTCGCTCCACGTTGACGAGCGACCGCTTGTGCCGTGACATGCGGCTCCGATGAGCACCGAGATGTGCGAGTTGACGAGCACGAGACGCTGGAGAGAAGAACGCCTGGCACGGCGACCGCGGACGCCCCACTTAGCGGTGCCGATGCCAGCGAAGGCTACGAGCACAACGATGGCAGGTATCAAACGCTTCAGGAACTTTCCGAGGCCCTTCTTCCTCTGCGTCCGTTCTGCCGCCCCCCTACCCGGAGTACGGGGTACTCGAACGCGCCCGAAGCGTACGCCTGCACACCCCGCGCGCGCTCCCTTTTCGACCAGCGTTCACACCAGCTGTCCTGCGCTGACGTTGCGGTTCCCAAGTTTCAGAGCGAGTTCTGTTCGAGGGCCAATGCTGCTTTGTCCCGATCGCGGTAGCCTTATTACTCGCTTTTCTGGTAGCGAAAGAGACTTGACATGCCACTACTGATCCGACGCCCAGGCGAGGAGAGTTGGCGAGAGCCGGTCACGCAAAGTTACACGAAGGAGGCAGCGCTGCAGGCTCTCTTGGCCGAAGCGCCGGGCCTAATTCCTGGAGTCGATCCCGAGCGATGTGTTGTGGCTCGAGAGGTACATCTCGGTGAGGGATATGCGGACCTAGTCGCGGTGGACGCGGACGGCGTGATCACAATCGTCGAGTGCAAGCTGCGGGCCAATCCCGAGATTCGGCGCAGCGTCGTCGGTCAGTTGCTGGCCTACGCGGCCGGCCTCTGGCACCTCTCGTATGACGATTTCGATGCAACGATGTCAGCCAGCCACGCCCAACTGTCCGATCTGGATCGCCAATCCCATGTAGTCGAAGACTCCGAACCCGCTTCGAGCTCGGTTCGACGCTCCATCGCCGGGAGCCTGGCGTCTGGGCGGTTCCGTCTCGTGATAGCGGTCGATCACATCACCGGCGAGCTTCGATCGATCATCGAGTATCTCAACACCCAAACCGTGGGAGACGTCCAGGTTCTTGGGCTTGAGCTGGAATACGTAGCGGACGAAGGAGTGGAGATACTTGTTCCCAACCTCTATGGGGAGGAGACAGCGGCGCGCAAGTCGAAGAGCATCGGTGCGAGGCACTGCTGGACGGAGGAGGAGCTCTTCGAGGCGATCAACGGCATGTCTGAACATGTTCGGGCTGGCTTCGATCGCATCTTTCAGCACGCGCGTACCCACCCCAAGTTCGATCACTGGTACTGGGGCGATGGTAGGGCGCCTTCGGTGACTCCGTGGATGACAAGCCCGGGCGGATATACGCAGCCCTGGACAATCTTTGCCGATGAGGCTGGCAAGGAGGTGCTGGCGCTTAACTTCGACTGGATTCATCGGCGTGGGTCCGGATTCACGGACGACGCGGTGCACCGCTTCGCTGATCGGCTTCGAACTCTTCCGGGCGTAGCCCCCCAAATCGACCAAGCCCAGAACAGTGGTTGGCGAAAGCGCCCCTCTTTACAGGCGCAATCGCTCTTTTCCCGGCCGGACGCTGCCGAGCGAGTTATCGCCGCACTGGATGAGCTTTATGACGACTCGTCCGCCTAGTTGTTGGAGGTTCGACAGGGTTCCATCCCGCGAATATCCCGCGGAC